>DAIRCS010000054.1:0-20218 GCA_036796555.1 Rhodoblastus sp.
TCCGACGCCCATTCCGCGAAATTGCGGCGGTCGACCATGGCGTATTTCATGTAGGCGAAGAAATCGCGCATGTTCAGCTCGAACACGCCCTTCCAGTTGCGCGACGGCAGGGCCTTGGCGCCCTGCATGGGCAGGGAAATCGCGTATTCGTCGAAATCCGACACGCGCACGCGCCGGCCGTCGTCGGGCCGGCTCTGGATCTGGCCGTGGGTGAGGATCATCACGACATTGAAATCGTTGCGGCGGAATTCCGCGCGATTGGCCGTGATCGTCTCCTCGACCTTCTTTTCCTCGGAGCGCTGCCGGATGAAGACGTTGGCGGCGATATCCGGCGTCTCCCAGCGCTCGAAATAGACAATGCGCCGGCCCTCGTCGAAGGAATAGAACTGGCCGGGCTCGAGCATGCGATGGTTGAGCGAGTGGCGGATGACGTTGAGCACGTCGTGCATGGCGCCGACATAGCGCGGCGCGAGCCAGCAGGAGCAGAGATAGCCGAGCGCGGTCGCCCCCAGCGCGCAGACGATGGCCGGCCTCGCGATCGACCAGGCCGACAGCCGCAGCGAATAAAGGACGGCGACCATGCCCTCCGACGACATGCGCGAGAATTCGAGCGCGGCTGCGACGCCGACCGAGATCGGCAGGGCGATGTAAGTGACGGTTGGCAACGTGCCGATGAGCGCGGGCCCGAGCAGGCCGCCGCGGAGCGCCGCCGGCGGCAATTGGTGGAACAGCGCGGACAGGACGACGGGGATGGTGAGCGCAACCTGCACGACCAGCGTCGTGAGCAGCACGCGCTTGCCGAGATAGAAGGAGAGGATGCGCGGCGTCTGGTCCATCGATCAGATAAGTCCGCTGAAATGGCGACTGGGCCGGGTCTCATTCCCTCCCCCCCTGTGGGGGAGGGTCAGGGCGGGGGGTCGGGAAATCCGGCGAGGGCGCCCGACCCCCTCCCCCAACCCCTCCCCACAAGGGGGAGGGGAGTTGCACCCCTCATGTAGCATGAACTACCGCCCGACCTTCGCCCAGGCGGCGTCCGAATAGTCCCGCCATGCGTCGTCGAAGGCGAGCTTGCCGGGCGTGCTCTGCAGGCCCGCCCAATGGCAGAAGTAGATTTCCTTGCCCTGGAAATCCAGCGGCGCGCCGTCCTTGAAGGTCACGCCCTTGGCCTTGTAGAACGTCTCGTGCGAGGCGTTGGGGATGAGGTCGGACATGAGCCTGATCTTCAGACCGTTGCGGTGGCAGGTGAAGTTCACCACGGGTTGCGCGAACAGCATGCCGCGCTTGCGCACCTTGTGGAACAGCTTGGCGTCGCGCGTCATCGTCTCCACGAACATGTCGAGATCGAGGAATTTGTTGGACGTGACGAAATAGCCGTCGTTGAACAGCAGCGCGTCCTTGAGATCGGGATATTCGTCCTTCTTCTTGTTGTAGACATATTCGAAGGAGGGCGAGGCGACGATGAATTCCGTCTCGCCTTTCTTCAACAGGCCGAACATGGGCGCGAAATCGCGGAACAGGACGATATCGACGTCGATATAGACGACTTCGTCCAGCGGCAGGGCGAGCGATTGCAGCTTGCGCAGGCGACGGCGATAGCCGGGAAAGAGCGGATAGAGATCGGCGGCCAGCCGGTCCACGCGCTTGTCGACCTCTTCCACCATCTCGACCCCGTAGGCGCGCGCGGCGCGGCGGGTGACGGTCAGATTGTCGTCATAGGGGATGAGGTAGAGCGGAATGTGGGCGTCGTGGCGCTTCCAGCTCTCGAGAAACGGCAGAAGCCATTCCGCGATCTTATCGTTGGCGACGATGGCCATGCCCCGTTTCGGGGCGGCGGCCGCTTGCTCTGGATTCGACAAGGAAAAATCCCTAACTAAGGCTGACGGTCCATCAGGTTTCCCGGACCGGCGCGCGGGCGCCTTGTCCCATATCCGGGGCCGCCTAGACAATAGGCCCCAAAGACCGGCCGGAACGACGATTTGACGCTACCCGCCTCCCAAGCCGTTGCAGATCAATCGCTTCCGCTCGCCGGCAAGACGGTGGCGGTCGTGCATGCGGCCTGGCATTCCTGCGGCTCCTATCAGGTGAACGTCAGCCAGGCTTCGGTCTACAAGCGGCTCGGCGCGCATGTGATCTCGCTCGCCGTGCGGGAATGGCCGCCGGGCCAGTCGGATATCGCGAGTCCGTGCTGGCGCGACTACGTGTCCCACACGCAGGACATGCCGGCCGACGAGCGTTATTTCGCCAACATGCCCGGCTCGGTCTTCGCGAGGCCCGCCTTCTGGACGCAGCTCTACTGGCCGCTGATCCACGGCGACCACGCGCGCGCCACCGCCGCCATGACACGCTTCGCGCGCCTGCCGGATGAACTGGCGCTGCGGCGGATCGACCTCATCCACTGCAACCATTTCTTCTGCATTCCCGCCGCCCGCAACCTGTCGGCGACGGCGCCGCTGATCATCGAGACGCAGGATGTGCAGGCGCTGCAATACGATTTGCGCAACGACGGGCAGTTCGTGATGCCGCCGCGCGCGACCTACGACGAATTGCTGGCCACCGAACTCGATTATCTCCGCAAGGCCGATCTCCTGGTGCATCTCAACGCGCAGGAATGGGAGACGTTCGAGAAGCTGCTGCCGGAGATGCGCAACGCGCTCGTCTATCCCGCCGTGGAGGAGGCGCCGACCGGGCCCGGCGGCGCCGACATCGCGATCGTGGCGAGCGGAAATTTTCCGAACACGCTCAGCGTCGAATGGTTTCTCGAACATGTCGCGCCGCGCGCGCCGCATGCGCAGGTGAAGATCGCCGGCAATGTCGATGGCGCGCTGAAGGCGCGCAATCCGGCGCTTTACGAGCAATGGAAGCATCTGTTCCTGGGGCGCGTGGACGACATCGGGGCGATCTACGCCAACGCCGGCCTCGTTCTGCTGCCGACGACGGAAGGCCACGGGCTCTCGATCAAGGCGGTGGAGGCTCTGTCGTCCGGCGCGCCGCTGATCGCGACGCCGCAGGCTTTTCGCGGCATGAAGGTCGACCCGAAAGCGCTCGCGAATGTCACGTTGTGCGCGAGCGCGGACGATTTCGCGACTGCGCTGGAGGCGGCCGCCGTCGCAGGACCCGCAACCAATCCGTTGGCCTCCGGCACGGCGCGTGAAAAGAGCGACACGCGCAGGTTCTACGAGGCGAATTTCTCGCATGACGCCTACGCCCGAAAAATCCGCGACATCGTGCTGCCGCTGGTGACGCGATGAGAGGCCCGTTCGAGGGGCGCAGCGTCGCCATCGTCCATCCGGCCTGGCACTCCTGCGGCACCTATCAGGTCGTGCTCGGCCAGATCGAGGCCTGGACGCAGCTCGGCGCGCGCGTCGTCACCATCGCCTGTTCCGACCAGCCGGGCTTCACGCCCGAGCGCGGCTGGATCTGGAAGGGTTTTGCGAAAGCGACGCCCGAACTCGACGCGCACGAGCGCCATTGCGTCGGCGCGCCGCTGTCGTCGGTCCTGGCGCCGACGTTTCTGGGCGACGTGCTCTGGCCTTACATCCATGGCGACCAGGCCGTCATCCGCGCCGGCATGATTTCGCGCGCGAAACTGCCCGCCGATCTCGAGGCCGAGACGTTCGACATCGTCCATTGCAATCATTTCTTCTGCATGCCCGTGGCGCTGCGTTTGGCGAAAGGCAAGGCGCCGGTGCTGATGGATTCGCACGACCTGCAGGCGCGCCAGTTCGTCATCATGAACGAGGGCCTGCCGTGGCTGCGGCCGCTGGCGAGCTACGAGCAGATGCTGGCCCGGGAACTCGAGCAGATGCGCAAGGCCGACGTGCTGCTGCATCTCAACGCCGAGGAGGACGAGGCCTTTCGCAAGCTGCTGCCGGAGAAGCGGCACGAACTGGTCTATCCCGCCGTGCCGCCCGCGCCGACGGGGCCCGGGGGAAACGAGATCGTGCTCGTGTCGAGCTGGAACCGCGCCAATGTCGAGAGCGCGCTGTGGTTTTTGCGCGAGGTCGCGCCGCGCGCGCCGGAGGTTTCCGTGCGCATCTACGGTTCGGTCGCGGGCGGCGTGAAATCGGCGGACGCCGGGCTGCATGAGAAATATCGCGACTGGTTCGCGGGCCGCGTCGAACATGTCGGCGACATCTACGCCGGCGCGCGCCTCGCGCTGCTGCCGACGACGAGCGGCACGGGCCTGTCGATCAAGAGCGTGGAGGCCATGGCGAGCGGCCTGCCGCTGATCGCGACGAGCCATGCCTTTCGCGGCATGAACATCGATCCGGCCGGGTTCGCCAACGTGACGCTCGCAGACGACGCGGAGGGCTTCGCAGCCGCGCTGCGCAAGGCGGCGGCCGCGCCCGCCCCGACTTCCGCCGAACGCGCGGCCAGCGCGACGCGCGCGGCCTATGACGCGCATTTCAGCGAGGCCGCCTATTGCGGACGGCTCGCATCCATCGCCGCGCCGCTGATCAGGTAAGCGCATCGCGCGGTTGTGGCGGGCGCGGGAGCGGGTATGCAGGAAGACGATGATTGCCGCGCCCCACCGCCCCCTCCCTTTCCCTCCCCCGCTTGCGCGGGAGAGGGGACGGCAAACGTTCACGATCACAAGACCAGATGAAGCCACGAATGCGCCCCCTCTCCCGCGGAGCGGGGGAGGGTCGGGGAGGGGGCGCCGGGCATGACGCTCGCCATCGACGCCGCCGGCCGCGGCCGCCTTGTCGAGCTCTGCAACGCCTTCACGCGTGAAGAGCAGCCCACGGACATGCAGGGCCTGAAGCACGCCGCCGTCGCTCTGGTCGTGGTCGACGGCATGAACAAGAACGACCCTTGCCTGCTGCTGACGCGCCGCTCGCCGCGCCTGCGCAGCCATGCCGCACAATGGGCGCTGCCGGGCGGGCGTTGCGACAAGGGCGAGACGCCGATCGAAGCGGCGCTGCGCGAACTCGACGAGGAGCTGGGCCTGAAAATTTCAGCCGACGACGCGCTCGCGACGCTCGACGATTATCCGACACGCTCGGGCTATGTGGTCACGCCGGTCGTCGTCTGGGGCGGGCGCATCAAGGAGATCACGCCGAACCCGGACGAGGTGCAATCGGTGCACCGCGCGCCGATGACGCAGCTCTCCGACGATTCTCGCGTGGAATTTCTTTCGATTCCGGAGAGCGACCGGCCGGTCATCCGCCTGCGCGTGTGGGACTCGACGATCCACGCGCCGACGGCGGCTTTTCTCTACCAGTTCCGCGAGCTCTGGGCGGGCCGCGTCACGCGCGTGGCGCATCTCGAACAGCCCGTGTTCGCCTGGCGCTGATTCTCAGCCCGGAGGCGCGCCGACCGTTGCGCGCGCCGCCTTCCAGGCGTCCGATACGCTGAAATTCTGCGCCGCGCGTTGCGCGAGTTCGTCCGCGCCGGCCGCCGCCAGCGTGCCGACGACGGATTGCTTGACGCGCGCGAGAAAGAGACGGCGGCCGAGCGCGCTCAGTCGCGCGTCGCATTCGATCAGCCCGTCGAGCGTCGTGGAATCGAGGCTCGACGTTTCCTCCAGACTGAGGATCACAGCCTCCGCCGCGCTGTTGGCGCGGATGCGCGCGACGATGTCGGAAAAGACGAGATCGGCGTTGGCGAAGAAGAGCGGTTGGGTCGGCCGCAAGATCTCGATGCGCGGATCGATGTCGACGCCGGGATGCGTCGCCTCGACGAAATCATGCGTATTCGCGAGGCGGCCGAGCACGACGACCTTCGGCGTCGCCATGCGTTGCAGGATGGCGACGATGGACAGCGCGACCGCCAGCAGCATGCCGTCGACCACGCCCAGGATCATGACGCCGAGCGCGGCTGCGAGCGCGACATATTGGTCGCGGTCGATGCGCCAGAGGCGCAGCAGCGGCGTCGGGTCGAGCGCGTGCGCAAGCGCGGCGATGACGACCGCCGCCAGCACGGGCTGCGGCAGGCGGGCCATGTAGGGGCCGGCGTTGGCGACGAGAAGGATCATCGCGAGCGCCGCGACGAAGCCGGCGAGCCGCGTGCGCGCGCCAGCCCCCTCGTTGGCCGAGGAGGCCGAAAAACCGGCGCCGACGGGCATGCCGCGGACCAGCCCCGACAGAAGATTGGCGGCGCCGAGCGCGAGCAATTCGCGATCGGCGCTCAGGCTGTCGCCGTGGCGTAGAGCAAGGCTGCGCATCGAGCCCCAGGATTCGGCGTAGATGATGAGAAAGAGCGGCGCTGCGACTTCCGCGAGCCGCGTCCATTCGCGCCAGGACAGATCCGGCAGACCCGGCCATGTCGGAACCATGTCGATCGCGCCGACGAGTTTTACGCCGCGTGACGGCAGATCGACGCCGAACGCGAGCAGAACGCCGGCCACGAGCACGATGAACGCGCCCGGCAGGAACGGAAGGCGCCTGAGCGCCAGCAGGGCGGCCAGCGCGGCTCCGCCGACCGCGAGGCTCGTCATGTTCCAGTCCGCGAACCGACGGACGACGGCGACGAGGACGGCGAACAGATTTCCCGAAACGCCGTCGAGTGCGAGGATGGTCGGGATCTGGCGGGCGACGATGGTCAAACCGAGACCGAAGGCGAAGCCGCGCAGCACGGGCCGCGAGACGAAGCTGGACAACCGCCCGAGCCGCAGGGCGCCCGCGATCACGAAAAAAGCGCCGGCAAGCAGGACCGCGCCGAACGCCAGCGCCTCACGCGCGGCTTGCGACGTGTCGAAGGCGACGGAGGCGGCCGAGGCGGCGAGGATGGCGGCGGACGAGGACGTCGGCGAGACGATGGCGAAACGCGAACGGCCGAGCGCGGCATAGGCGAGAAGGCCGGCCACCGCCGCGAACAGGCCGTGTTGCGGCGCGAGGCCCGCGATCGAGGAATAGGCGACCGCCTCGGGCAGGAGAAGGCCGGCGACGGAAAGGCCCGCGATCAGGTCGTAACGCATGAACCTATGGCTTCGCCGCATATCCGGCGCAAGTCAACGGGCCGTCTCGAGCACGCCGTCCTGTTCGCGCGCCAGGATTTCGCGCGCCTGTTCGCTCAATCGATCCACCAGCGCTTCGAGTTGCGCGCGCTCGCTCGCGGAGAAGGGCGCCAGCAGGGCGTCATTGGTCGCTTCTGCCGACGCGATCATGCGCGCATAGGCGCGCTCGCCCGCCCTGGTCAGACTGATCAGCGTCTCTCTGTTGTCGCGCGGATTGGCGCGGCGTTGCACGAGGCCGCGGGTTTCGAGCCCCGAGACGGTGCGGCTCAGCCGCGTCTTGTCGAGCGCGAGGCCGCGCGCGAGTTCGTTGAGCGTGCAGGGCGCGCGCAGGCCCAGTTCCGCGATCGCGCCCCATTCGCCCACGGATATGTCGAGCAGCCGGCGATAGCGCAGCGCCGCCGCGCGGCGGAGCACGTTCGAGAGAATGAGAATCCGCCGCGCGACGAAGGCGTCGACGGGCGCTTTCGGCGCGGCCCCTGCTGCCGGCTCGTTTGCGGACTTGGCGGACATGGCGCAGCCGAGCAGATCGTGCGGGCCAACGCAATAGTTGACAACGGCAACCATATTCCTAGACTTTCTCCAATGAGAAAAACGCGCGCCGACGCAGCCGCGCGAAGCCGGGAGCAACGCCATGGACGACCGCGTCGCGCGCGACGAGGGCACGGCCTATGAACTGCCGCAGCCCACGATCAAGGACGAACTGGTGCGCGTCGAGCGCGGAACGCCCATGGGCGAATTGCTGCGCCGCTACTGGCACCCGGTCGGCCTCGTGGAGGACGCGACCAACACGCCACGAAAAGTGCGCGCGCTGGGCGAAGACCTCGTGCTGTTCCGCGACGGCGCGGGGCGCGCCGGCCTGCTGCACGCCCGCTGCCGGCATCGCGGCACCACGCTTTATTACGGCAAGGTCGAGCCGCGCGGCATCCGCTGCTGCTATCATGGCTGGCTGTTCGATGCGCAGGGCCATTGTCTCGAACAGCCTTGCGAGCCGGAAGGCGGCCTGTTCAAGCATGCGGCGCGCCAGCCCTGGTATCCGGTGGAAGAGCGCTACGGCCTGATCTTCGCCTATATGGGCCCGCCCGACCGCAAGCCGATTCTGCCGCGCTACGAATGCCTGGAGAACATGGACGAGGGCGAGTTCGTCGAGGCCGACGACACGTCGCTGGGCGGCGGCGGTCCGGCGATCATCCCCTGCAACTGGCTGCAGCACTACGAGAACGTGGTCGATCCCTTCCACGTGCCGATCCTGCACGGCTCCTTCTCCGGCGCGCAATTCACGCAGACCATGGCGCCGATGCCAAACGTGACGTTTGAAATGTCTTCGCGCGGCGTGACCGTGCGGTCGACACGCAAGGCGGACGACGGCAAGACGTTCTACCGCGTGACCGAAGCCGCCCTGCCGACGCTGCGCGTCGTGCCCAATCCGCGCGTGGCGCAATACGCCCGCGTCGAATCGATCGGCTGGGTTCTGCCGATCGACGACACGTCCTTCCGCATCTATGTCGCCGGCCGCGTTCGCCAGAAGGGCGACATCGGCCGCATGCGATCGAAGATGAACGGCAAATACTGGTGGGAGCTGAGCGAGGAGGAACACCAGAAATTTCCCGGCGACTACGAGGCGCAGGTCGGACAGGGCCCGATCACCGTCCATTCGGAGGAGCGCTTCGTGCAATCGGACCGCGGCGTCGTGATGATCCGCCGCATGCTGCATGACCAGCTCGACCGGATTTCGCGCGGAGAAGATCCGATCGGCGTCAGCTTCGACCCGAACGCCGCGCCGGTGGAATTCGAAGCCGGAAACTACATCAGGGATTGAGGGAGCCCTTGAAATGATCGCAACGTCGCTGAAAGCGGCGCGCCTTTGCGCGTCTGTCGTTCTTGCACTCGGCTTTGGCGCAACGGCGGCGCGCGCCGACGATCCCGGCGTCACGCCGACCAGCGTGACGATCGGCCAGACCGTGCCGCTCAGCGGCCCGGTTTCGGCCTACGCGACCTTCAGCCGCGCGACGCTGGCCTATTTCGACATGATCAACGCGCAGGGCGGCGTCGCCGGGCGCAAGATCAACCTGCTCAGCGTCGACGATTCCTTTTCGCCGCCGAAGACGGTGGAACAGACGCGTAAGCTCGTGGAAGGCGATCAGGTCTTCGCCATCGTTTCGCCGATGGGCGGCACAGGCGCGAAAGCCGTGCAGAAATATCTCAACGACAAGGGCGTGCCGCAATTCCTGATCCAGTCTTCGCTGCCGACATGGAACACGCCGCAGGAATTTCCCTGGTCGATCTCGGGCCTGCCGAATTCCGACATCGAGGTCGGGCTCTACGCGCGCTGGATCAGAGCGCATATGCCGAAAGCCCGTGTCGCCATTCTCTATCAGAACGACGATTTCGGCCGCGCATATCTGACGGGGATGACCGATGCGGTGAAGGGCGGCGAGGCTTCGATCGTCGCATCAGAAGCTTTCAGCCTCACCGATCCGACCATCGATTCGCAGATCGTGCGGCTTGCGGCGAGCAACGCCGATGCGCTGCTGATCGGCGCCACTGCGCGGCAGACGATCCAGACCTTGAAGAAGGCCGCCGAGATCGGCTGGAAACCGCAGATGTTCATCGCCTATCCCGCCGCGAACGTCGAGCGCACCTACAAGGTGGCCGGCGCCGGTCTCGCCAGGGGCGCGATCTCGTCATCCGTGTTCAAGGACCCGAGCGATCCGCAATTCGCCGACGACAAGGACCTCAAGGAATACTACGCCTTCATGGAGAAATATTATCCGAAGGGCGACAGGCTCGACACGCTGAATGTGGCGGCCTATGTCGAAGGCCAATTCTTCACCGAAGTGCTGCGCCGCTGCGGCAAGGACCTCTCGCGCAAGAATTTCCTGGCGAAGGCCACGACGCTCGGCGACTACAAGGCCGGCATGCTGCGCGACGCCGCGATCGTGCGCACGGAGCCGACGAACTACAATATTTTTCGCTCGATGCAGCTCTTGCAGTTTGACGGTGCAAGAAACGTGTCGATCCCGACGCCATAAGCCCTTTTTGTCATTCCCGGCGTCCGCGCAGCGGACGACCGGGAATCCAGAGGCCGTCGTCGCGGCAAGCGTCACATGCTCTGGATCCCCGCTTTCGCGGGGATGACAGTGCACGTGTAACTTACGTCTTCTTCTCGCGCGCTTCCATGAACGCATCATGCCGCGCCTTCAGGTCGCCGGCCAGCGCGTCTGATATCAGCTTCTTCGTCTCCGGCACGCCGTAAAGCGCCACGAAGGAACCGAAGCGCGGGCCGCGGTCTTCGCCCAGCAGCGTCTGGTAGAGCATGTTGAAGAAATCGTTCGAGACGCCAGGCCGTTCCGGCGTCGCGTTCCTCGCCTTGAAGTCCTGATAGCGCGGCGTGGCGCGGCCGACATCGTAGAGATGCGTCTGGATGTCCTCGGCGCTGGCGTCGGGGGCGAGAGCGTCGAGCATGGCGGAAACGCGCGCGAGAACGCCGCGCTCGATGTCGTCGGGGAGGCGATAGGCCTTCTTCAGCCGCACGAAGTCGCGGAAATAGGCGACCGCATAGCCGACGAGCCTGTCGAGGCGCGGGTGGTTTGCCGGCGAGGCGCCGGGCGCATAGCGGCGCAGGAAGCCCCAGAGCACGGAGGGGTCCTCGCTGTTGGCGACGGCTGCGAGATTGAGCAACATGCCGAACGATACGCTCGTTCCATGCGCATCGGCTTCGCCCGCGTGATGCAGCACTTCGGCTTCAGGCGGCTGACCATTGTGGATGTGCCAGACGGGATTGCCGAGCCGCTCCTTCCACGCCTGATTCGGATAGCGGTCCAGGAACCCCAGATATTCGTCGACCGTGCGCGGGATGACGTCGAAATAGAGGCGCTTGGCCGCCGTCGGCTTCTGGAACATGAATTGCGCGAGGCTCTCGGGCGAGGCGTAGGTCAGCCATTCCTCGATGGTGAGGCCGTTGCCCTTCGACTTGGAAATCTTCTGGCCCTTCTCGTCCAGGAACAATTCGTAGTTGAAGCCATCGGGCGGCGTTCCGCCGAGCGCACGCACGATGGCGCCGGACAGCTTCACCGAGTCGATCAGGTCCTTGCCGGCCATTTCGTAATCGACATCAAGCGCATACCAGCGCATCGCCCAGTCGGGCTTCCACTGCAGCTTGCAATGGCCACCGGTGACGGGCGTCTCGTAGAGCTCGCCGGTCTTCGGATCCTTCCACGAGATCGTGCCCTTCGCGGCGTCGTGCGATTCCAGCGGCACCTGCATGACGTGGCCGGTGACGGGATGGATGGGCAGGAAGGGCGAATAGGTGCCAGCGCGCTCCTCGCGAAAGGTCGGCAGCATGATCTTCATGACGGCGTCGTAGCGCGCGAGCATGTGCTTGAGCGCGGCGTCGAACTTGCCGCTCCTGTAATATTCGGTCGAGGACGCGAATTCGTATTCGAATCCGAAGGCATCGAGAAAGGCGCGCAGGCGGGCGTTGTTGTGCGCGCCGAAGCTCTCGTGCGTGCCGAAGGGATCGCGCACCTGCGTCAGCGGCTTGTGCAGGTCCTGCGCCAGCATGTCCTTGTTCGGCACGTTGTCGGGCACCTTGCGCAGGCCGTCCATGTCGTCGGAGAAGGCGAGGAGCCGCGTCTTCACCTTGCCTTCGGTCAGCACCTCGAAGGCGCGGCGCACCATGGTCGTGCGCGCGACCTCGCCGAATGTGCCGATATGCGGGAGCCCCGAGGGCCCGTAGCCCGTCTCGAACAGCACCTCGTCCTTGGGATGCTTCTCCAGCCGCGCGACCAGTTTGCGCGCTTCCTCGAACGGCCACGCCTGCGAGACGCGGGCGGCTTCGAGAAGGGTCTGGGGCGCAATCGGGTCGGCGGACATCGGGTTTCCAAGGCTCGAGAAGCCGCGGAAACTAGGGAGAGCGGGCTTTCAGGTCAAATCCGCGCGAATTTACCGGCCGCGGAATTTCGGCTTCCTCCGCTCCATGAAGGCGGCCACGCCTTCGGCGTGGTCTTCCGAGAGGTTGGTCAGCGCGAACTGGTCGCGGTCCATGTGGCTGGCGAGATCGTCGAGCGCGCCAGCTAGGCGGTTGACGGTCGTCTTGGTCATCATGGTGGGGATCGGCGGCTGCGCGGCGATCTTCTCGGCGAAGACGAAGGCCGCCGCATAGGCCTCGTGATCCTCCGTCACTTTCTCGACCAGGCCCCAGCGCTCGGCCTCGGGCGCGGAGATGCGATCGGAGGCGAGGATGACAGCCTGCTTGGTGCGCGCCGGCCCCATCAATTGCAGCATGCGCGGCACCGAGCCCCAGCTCATGTTCATGCCGAGCTCGACTTCCGGGATGCGGAAATGCGCGTTGCGTCCGCAGAAGCGGAAATCGAGCGACACGGCGAGCGCCGCGCCGCCGCCGATGCAATGGCCCTCGATGGCGCAGATCGTCACCTGCTCCATCTCGTACCAGGCGCGGCACATGCGCGGGCCGACCATCAGCGCGGCGCGCCGTTCGCCGAGCCCCAGTTTCGCGCGCTCGCGGCCTTCCGCGTCTTTCAGGTCGAAGCCGGCCGAAAACCCATAGGCGGCGCCGGTGAGGATGACGACGGAGGTCGTCGAATCGTCCTCGAAACCCTGCGCAGCCGCGCGCAATTCGCGCATGGCGTCGGCCGAGAGCGCATTCAGCCTGTCGCCGCGGTCGAAGCGCACGACGGCGATGCGACCTTCGGGGCCGAGGCCTTTTTCGATCGTGATGTATTTCATTCCCATTGGCTCCTTCCGTCCAAATCTCGAGCCGCCTGACTCGGACCTTCATCCTGAGGAGCGCCTGAGGCGCGTCTCGAAGGATGGCAAAACCAGCGATTTTCGCCGCTGCCACCCTTCGAGACGCCGCTGCGCGGCTCCTCAGGGCGAGGATTCTTGAATTACGAGCCATACTCTCAGGATGAAGATTGCTGGCGTAAGTCGCGCTTTTGGAACATGGCCGTCGTTATCGTTGCAATCGCTTCAAAACCTCCGGCGTCAGCAAGCCATCCGCCGGCAGCATACCCGCCGACAGTTGGAATTCATGCACCGCCACGCGCGTGCCGCGACCGATCTTGCCGTCTGTCGCGCCGGAATAGAGCCCTTTCGCCATCAGCAATTTTTGCGCGCGCGCGCGATCCGTGAGCGACATGGAGACATAGCTCTTCGGCCATCCGCGCCTGAGCCCCGAGGAACCGGCGATGCGCTCGGCGAGCAGCGCGACGGCCAGCGCATAGGCGTCCGACGTGTTGTATTGGCGAATGACTTCCCAGTTTTCGGTGATGAGGAAGGCCGGCCCCGCCGCGCCTTCCGGCAGGAACAGGCTCGCCGCGCCCGAGGCCGGCAGCGCTTCGCCGTCGGCGCGCGTAAAGCCGAGCCGCCGCCATTGCGAGAGGTCGAGATCGACCGGTTTCCAGTCGAAGCTTTGGGGGATGCTCACTTCCATCACGGCGGGCAGCGCGGGATTCCAGCCCGAGCTTTTCAGGAAGTTGGCGATCGAGGCGAGGGCGTCGGCGCTCGAGTTCCAGATGTCGGGCTGGCCGCCGCCCGAATAGCTCGCGGCGAATTTGAGATAGGACGAAGGCGTGAATTGCGGCTGGCCCATCGCGCCGGCCCAGGAGCCGACCAGGTTCGCGCGCGGCATGCCGTTCTGAAGCAGCACGAGCGCGGCGACGAATTCGTCGCGATAGAAATCGGCGCGATGTTTTCTGACGGCGAGCGTCGCGACCGAACGCAGGATGTCGTGACCGCCTTGCGCCGGCCCGTAGCCGCTCTCGACGCCCCAGATGGCGAGGCAGATTTCGGAGGGCGCCCCGTATCGCCGCTCGATATTCGCCAGCGTGTCCGCGAGGCTCTGCGCGCGAGACCGGCCGACGGCGACCTTCTGCGCGTTCACGACCTGCGCGATGTAGGAATGGATGGGCAGCGAGAATTCGCCCTGCTTCGCCGCCTGCGCCTTGATGCCGGGATCGGGCGTCAAGCTGGCCGTTTCGCGGTCGAATGTCTCGCGGCTGACGCCGGCGGCCTGCGCCGGCGGCCAGGCGGAGGCGACGAAAGCGTCGAAGGCAGGATCGCCCGATGCCGCGCGGGCGGGCGCGGCGAGGGCGAGGAGGCAGGCGAGAAAAACCAATTGAGATCGCATTTCAGACCCAACGCTCGCCAAACTGCCAGTCGGCGTCTGAAACTCTGTATGCCCAGATTGCCAAGCCCCGTCTACTTATCAGGGGATCTTCAACAATTGTTGCTGCAATAGCTGATGAAACCCATGACTTGTGCTAACATCCACGACTCCGGAAAAGAAGGCTGCGGTCACCTGATACAAAGATAGCGCTGTGGACATCCTATAACCGGTGGTCACGCCATCCGTTCCTTTAAGACTCCAGAAAAGCGTTCCTGTTACGCGGCAATTATTGTCCACCGCTAGCGTGCCGTGCGGAAATGTAACCACGGAACTAGGGGTAACGCCGGCGACGTTACAGACGTCGGCGTTCGAAGTGACCCAGCCCCGCGCTGAGATACTCAAGATACACGAGCCTGTAGTCGGTGGGGACGAGTTTACGCTTTGAAAAGTGTAGAGCCATTTTCCAGCAAGCGCTGTCGGCCCACAAGCCGCATGCGCGGCGGCTGGCGCAAGCGCCATCAACAGAACCAATGGTGCGGCCTGCCTCACGCCTCCTCGCCCTCGGCGAGCAAATCCATTTCGAAATAACATGATTTAGAGCCCACCCTTAACTGAGGGATACATCTAATATCACAGGAATTAATCCGTCAATTTTACAACTGACGCATGAATAAATGAGCCTGATGCAAAAATTGCTTCGGGCGGGATGGCCCCGCTATGCTCCCGCCCGACTCGACAGAAGGAAAAGAAATGGCGGCGCGCAAGGAGCTTTCGGCCCGGACGGGCTATTCGGCCAACGATCTCGATCGCATGTCGGACAAGCGCGACGACGCCGGCCATATCGAGGCGCTGCGCGCGGACGCGGAAGCCCGCGCCTTCGTGATCGCGGGCGAGAATGTGATTCTGGAACGCGACAGCGATGGCTATCGCTCACTCTTCACCTTCGCGGAGGCCGCCCGCATGGGCGCCGCGCGCGAAACGGCTTTCCTGGGCCACGACGGCGTCGGCGGCGTGTTCTCCGTGCTGCTGGAGGACGCGCCGCAGGATCTCGGACCGAGCCGCGAGCAATTGCAGCGCATCTATCGCAACGAGGCCCCGCCGCCCGGCAAGACCGCGGAAGTGCGCGTCGACCTGCGCTCGATCGTCATGCAGGGCATGGTTTCGGAAAAGACCGCCGGCCGGCTGGCGCAGGCCAAGAGCCTGATGTACTGGCACTCGCGCCATCGCTTCTGCTCGAATTGCGGCGTGGAGACGCAAGCCGCCGCCGCAGGCTGGAAGCGCGTGTGTCCCGCCTGCAAGGCCGAGCATTTTCCGCGCACCGATCCCGTCGTCATCATGCTCGCGGTCTCCGGCGACAAATGCCTGCTCGGACGCCAGCCGCGCTTTCCCAAGGGCATGTATTCGGCGCTCGCGGGCTTCGTCGAAGGCGGCGAGACGCTGGAGGACGCCGTGCGCCGCGAGATCAAGGAAGAGGCCGGCATTTCCTGCGGCCGCGTGACCTACATGGCCTCGCAACCCTGGCCCTTTCCCTGTTCGCTGATGATCGGCTGCCTGGCGGAAGCCGAGGACGAGAAGATCACCATCGACGTCACCGAGCTCGACGACGCCCGCTGGTTTTCGCGCGAGGAGGCGCTGAAGCTGGTGGACGGCAGGTTGGACGGCTATTTCTGCCCGCCGAAATTCGCGATCGCGCATCAACTGATCGCCTCGTGGGCGCGCGGGGAGGTGGTGTGAAATCCGGCGCCGCGCCATCGGCCGCCCTACCTCCCCTTTATGGGGAGGTCGCATCGCGAAGCGATGCGGGTGGGGTCCGAACGAGCGACGCCAGTCCTGCGACATTCTTGGAGCGGCGCGAGCCCCACCCCCGACGCTTCGCGTCGGACCCTCCCCATAAAGGGGAGGGAGGGCGCGCCGGTAAATTCGTGACATTTCTTCACGCCGCGCAGCGACCATGACCGCTGCCCTCGTCCTCTTCTCCGGCGGGCAGGATTCGGCCACCTGCCTCGCCTGGGCGCTCGAACGCTACCAGCGCGTCGAGACGGTCGGCTTCGATTACGGTCAGCGCCATGCGATCGAACTGACGCAGCGCGCAGTCGTGCGTGAAAAATTCGCGACGCTGAAACCGGCATGGCGCGACAGGCTTGGTCCCGACCATACGCTCGATCTCTCCGCGCTCGGCGCGATCTCCGACACGGCGATGACGCGCGAGATCGAGATCGAGGCGGGCGCGAAGGGCCTGCCCAATACGTTCGTGCCCGGCCGCAATCTCATCTTCCTGGCCTTCGCCGCTGCGCTCGCCTATCGGCGCGGGCTCAGGGCCATCGTCAGCGGCATGTGCGAGACGGATTTCTCCGGCTATCCCGACTGCCGCGACGACGCGATCAAGGCGATGCAGGTCGCGCTCAACATCGGCATGGAACAGCGCTTCGTGCTGGAGACGCCGCTGATGTGGATCGACAAGGCGGCGACCTGGGCGCTGGCGCAGGAGATCGGCGGCGACGCGCTCGTCGACGTCATCGTGGAAGACACGCACACCTGCTATCTCGGCGAACGCGGCGCGCTGCACGCCTGGGGCCGCGGCTGCGGCCAGTGCCCGGCGTGCAGGTTGCGCGCCGAGGGCTTCGCCAAGTGGACATCGAAGGATCGGAAATAGCCATGCCGCACTGGACCGCGCTCGTCACGCTTCTTGCCATCGCCGTCTACTTCTGGGCGGATCTCGGCGTCGGCAAGGCGCGCGGGACATATCAGATCAAGGCGCCGGCGACGACAGGCGATCCGAATTTCGAGCGCCTCTTCCGCGCTCACCAGAACATGCTGGAATGGATGCCGATCTTCCTGCCGTCATTGTGGCTGTTCGCGCTCACCCTGTCCGACCGCTGGGCTGCGGTCGTCGGCC
Source organism: Rhodoblastus sp. (assembly GCA_036796555.1). Lineage (GTDB taxonomy): Bacteria > Pseudomonadota > Alphaproteobacteria > Rhizobiales > Beijerinckiaceae > JAJXWB01. The sequence continues at coordinate 16,981 of DAIRCS010000054.1, forward strand.
TCGTCTGGATCGCCGGCCGCGCGCTCTATCTCGTCGCCTATGCCAAAGACGCCGCCACGCGCGGCCGCGGTTTCGCCATTCAGGCTGCGGCCGCCGCCGTGCTGTTCCTCGGTGCGACGGTCGGCGTCGTCAAGGCCCTGATCGTCGGCTGATCAGGCGGTCTGCCCGGCTTCCCAGCCGATGATCGCCTGCTTGCGGGCGAGGCCCCAATGGTAGCCGGTAAAGGCGCCGGAACGGCCGAGCACCCGGTGGCAGGGCACGACGAAGGAGATCGGATTCTTGCCGACCGCCGCGCCCACCGCGCGCGCCGCCTGCGGCTTGCCGAGTTTGCGGGCGATGTCGGAATAGGTGGTGGCGCGGCCCATGGGGATGCCGAGCAGCGTCTCCCAGACGCGCAGCTCGAAATCCGTGCCGATGAGGACGAGCCGCAACGGACGGTCCGGGCGCCATTCGGCGGAATCGAAGGCGCGACGCACATAGGGCGCGGTCGCCTCGCCGTCCTCGACGAATTGCGCATTCGGCCAGCGGCGGATCATGTCGTCGAGCGCCGCCTGGCGATCGCCCTTGTCGACCCATCCGAGCCCGGCGAGGCCGCGCGGCGCAATGACGGCGATGGCCTCGCCGAAAGGCGAGGGATGGAAGCCGTAGCGCAGCACGAGCCCCCCGCCGCCGCGCTTGAAATCCCCGGGCGTCATGGCCTCGTGCGCGACGAAGAGATCGTGCAGGCGGCCGGGGCCGGACAGGCCGACCTCGTAGGAAGCGTCGAGCACGCTCGCGCTGTCGCGCAGCAGCGCGCGGGCGTGGTCGATGGTCACGGCCTGCAGAAAGGCCTTTGGCGTCAATCCCGCCCAGCGCTTGAAGAGATGATGGAAGTGCGAGGCGGACAGGCCGACATGGGCGGCGATCTCCTCGACCTCCGGCTGGCGGCGGGCCGCCTTGGTCATGAATTCGATCGCCGCGCGGACGCGCTCGTAGTCGTCGGCGAGGTCGACCGGGGCGAAGGTTTCGGGATTGGGGCGTTGCAGCATGGCGAATATCCGTCTGAATTTTCCCGATTCTGACGTCGCGACGCCGCGCCCGCCACCCGATTCCTACGACAGGTCCGGCCCTCGCCGCGCGCGCGCCAGCGCCAGCGTCAGGTCGCCGGCGACCTCGGCCTTCTGCTCCGGCCCGAGAAAGCTGCCGAACTCGACGCTGCGGCCGTGCGAGACGAGGGCCAGCCGCTGCAAGCCGAATTCCTCATGCTCGGACCGGTCGAGCCGCACCCAGAACGGATTGAAGCGGAACTCCCGCGTCTCGCCGCGCACGGGCACCTTGTCGAGCCTTAATTCCAGCGAGGTGAGCCGCAAATCCTCGTAAGCGCGGGCGGCGCGGAAGGAAAGTTCGAAGGCGAGCCAGACGCCGAGCGCATCCAGGCCCAGGAAGCCGACGATCGGCCAGGCGCCCAGGAAGAAGAAGGGCAGGCTGATCGCGCAAGTGGCCGCGCCGACGACGAAGACGAGCCTCTTCGCCTGCCCGCGCGTCAGCGAGCGGTGCGGGCGGAGCCGCACGGCGTAGATCGGCTTGTCGTAGGCTTCGGACATAGGTCTGCTTTGCGGGAACGCGACCCCGACAATATAAAGCTCCATGCTCGAAAAGAAGAGGCCGTCGGCCACGCCGACCAATCCGAAAAGACCGCCGGCCCCGAAAAGGCCCGCATGGCGGAAATACGCCGACCCGGCGACCGTGCGCGAGATTTTCACGCGGCTGCGCGCGCAAAATCCGGAGCCGAAGGGCGAACTCGAATATGTGAACCCCTACACGCTGCTGGTCGCGGTCGTGCTGTCGGCGCAGGCGACCGACGCCGGCGTCAACAAGGCGACGCGCGCGCTGTTTGCGGCCGCCGATACGCCGCAGAAGATGCTCGCCCTCGGCGAGGACAAGGTCCGCGACTACATCAAGACGATCGGGCTCTTCCGCGCCAAGGCGAAGAACGTGATCGCGCTGTCGCAGATTCTCGTCGACAAGCATGGCGGGCAGGTTCCGCGCGACGCCGCCTCGCTCGAGGCGCTGCCCGGCGTTGGTCGCAAGACCGCCAACGTCGTGCGCAACATCGCCTTCGGCGAGGTGACGATCGCCATCGACACGCATCTCTTCCGGGTGTCGAACCGCATTCCGCTGGCGCGCGGCAAGACGCCGCTGGAAGTGGAGCTCGGGCTGCTCAAGATCATTCCGCAGGAATTTCTCCTGCACGCCCACCACTGGCTGATCCTGCACGGCCGCTACATCTGCAAGGCGCGCAAGCCGGAGTGCGCGCGCTGCGTGATCGCGGATCTGTGCACGAGCGCGGAGAAGACGGTTTGAGCGTCGACGCTATCGCCGCGTCATGCCCGCGCTTGTCGCGGGCGTCCACGCCGTGCCGATGATGCAGACGCGTTTTGCAAGTAGGCGCCGAGCCCCGCCGCGTGGATGGCCGGGTCAAGCCCGGCCATGACGGCGCGCGAAACGCTCACCCGAACTCTTCGAAAAACCCGAGCTTCTTCTGCATCGGCGCATCGTCGACCTGGAACAGGAACGCCGGTTTCGAGGTCGACCGGTTGGTGATCGCGACGCGCGCGTGGGTCGGCACGGCCATCGTGTCCTGACCGCCCCAGTTCAGCTCGACATCGTCGATGACGGCCTGCCCTTCGCCTTCCACCACATGCAGCACGGCCGAGGCCGAGCGTCGCACCGGGCGGATTGTTTCGCCGGGGCGCAGCATGATCGCGGAGAAGCCGAGGATCGGCAGGCATTCGCCGCCCGTTTCGGGATTCACATAGGCCAGTTGCACGACGTCGCCCTTGTCGGTGACGGTCGAAAGATCGTGCAGCGCGGCGCGCGTGTCCTTCCACGGAAAGCGGCAGAGCGGATAGCGCGGGCGCTGCGCGCGCAGCGAGGCATAAGGCACGAGGCCGGCGCGGCGATAGCGCGTCTGTGAGGAATCGGGCTGGTTCTTCACCTTCTGCGGCTCGCCGTCGAGCGCATAGGAAGCCTCGAGCGCGAAGACCATCGGCAGGTCGAGCGCGTCCATCCACACGACGGGGCCTGAGCCCTCATGTCCGTGCTCGTGCCAGAGGAGCGAGGGCGTGAGGATCAGGTCGCCCTTCTCCATCGGCATCTTCTCGCCCTCGACGACTGTGAAGCCGCCCTCGCCCTCGACGACGAAGCGCACCGCGCTCGGCGTGTGCCTGTGGTTGGGCGCCGTCTCTCGCGGCAGGAT
>DAIRCS010000055.1:0-20022 GCA_036796555.1 Rhodoblastus sp.
GATGCTCGACCCAGACATGGCCGTTGACGCCGTAGAAGGTCAGCGAGAACACGCGCGCGCCGATCAGGATGAAGATGACGAAGGCCGACAGTTTCGCCGTCGATTCGGTGGCCTGCCTGATCAGGTCCCAGCTCAGCCGGCGCTTGGCGGCGCCGAGGATCAGCGCGCCTGCCGCGCCCATGGCGCCGCCTTCGGTCGGCGTCGCGATGCCGATGAAGATCGTGCCCAGCACCAGGAAGATCAGGAACAGCGGCGGTACCATCACGAAGGTGGTCTGCTGCGCCATGGCCGACAGGAACCGGTACCCGGTGAATCGGTGCAGCAGCCAGTTGATGACGGCGACGAAGAACGCGAACAGGATGCCGTAAAACATGCTGAGCACAACGAAGTCGGCGCCGTGGATTTGAGAGCCGCGCATCATGACCCAGCCGAATGCGACGCTGGCGAGCGTCAGCACGCCGAGCGAAATCAGGCCGCGGCTGCCGTTCGGCTCGCGGAAGCCGATCGCCTCCGGGGGCAAGCCCGGCGTGGCCTTGGGAAACAGCATCGAAATCAGGAAGGCGTAACCGGCATAGAGGCCGGCAAGCACGAGGCCCGGAATGAAAGCGCCCTCGTACATGTCGCCGACCGATTTGCCGAGCTGGTCGGCCATCACGATCAGCACCAGCGAGGGCGGAATGATCTGCGCCAGCGTGCCCGACGCCGCGATGACGCCCGACGCCAGTCGCCGGTCGTAGCCATAGCGCAGCATGATCGGCAGCGAGATCAGGCCCATCGAGATGACGGAGGCCGCAACCACGCCGGTCGTCGCCGCCAGCAGCGCGCCGACGAAGATGACCGCATAGGCAAGGCCGCCGCGCACCGGGCCGAACAGCTGGCCGATCGTGTCGAGCAGGTCCTCCGCCATGCCGGAGCGTTCGAGGATCAGCCCCATGAATGTAAAGAATGGAATGGCGAGCAGCGTGTCGTTGTTCATCACGCCGAACACACGTTCGGGCAGCGCCGCGAGCAGGTTCCAGTCCAGCGAAATGCTGCCGCCCGACAGCGGCGCCAGTTCGACGCCGATCAGGAAGTAGAAGAGCCCAACGGCTGCGAGCGAGAAGGCGACGGGATAGCCGAGCAGCAGCACGATGACGAGCGAGGCGAACATGATCGGCGCCATGTTCTGCGCAATGAAGTGAGCCATGGGTCGCTCCTCAGCCTTCGACGCCGTGGCCGCGCGCGCCTTCATGCGGTTCGGGGATTTTCCCCTGCATGATTGCGACGCGCTTGATGAATTCGGAAATGCCCTGGATCAGCAGGATCGCGAACCCGAGGGGGATCATGAGTTTCGCCGGCCAAAGGATGAGGCCGCCCGCGCTCGACGAGTATTCCTTTTCCGCGAACGAGCGCAGGAAGAAGGGAATGCCGAGCACGATCATGACGACGCAGAAAGAGCCAAGGAAGAAGATGTGTCCGAACAGCTCGATCCAGTCGCGCCATGTCTTCGGCAGGCGCGAATTCACGATGTCGATCTTGATGTGCTCGTTCTTCAGCAGCGTATAGCCGGCGCCGATCAGGAAGACGGCGCTGAACAGATACCATTGCAGTTCGAGCCAGGCGTTCGAGCTCGCGTTGAAGGCGAAACGTATGATCGCATTGATCGAGGATACGAGAACGGCTGCGAGGATCAGCCAGCTCAGCGCCTTGCCCAGCCGTTCCTGCGCGGAATCGATGGCGCGGCTGATACGCAGTAGAAAATCCATACGGCTCCCCTTCCGCCCGTCTTGGCCGGTTCGACCCGGCTTGTGCGACATCGCAGGCTTACGCCAGTTGCTTAACATCGGGAAGGGCGCGCCGCCAGTCGGCGCCGCGGCGCCGCGGCGCCGGTCAGCCGCCGGTCACGCTCATGTGCCGCGCCACGGCGGGCTGGCGGGTCGTGCGATCGATGATGAAATCATGGCCCTTCGGCTTGCGCCGGATCGCCGCCTCGATCGCCGCGTGCAGGGGCTCGTCGGTGGGCGAGGAGCGCAGCGGGGTCCGCAGGTCCGCGGCGTCCTCCTGGCCGAGGCACATGTAGAGCGTGCCGGTGCAGGTCACGCGCACGCGGTTGCAGCTTTCGCAGAAATTGTGGGTCAGCGGCGTGATGAAGCCGATACGCCCGCCCGTCTCCTTCGACCGGTAGTAGCGGGCCGGGCCGCCGGTCGAATAGTCCGTGGCTTCCAGCGTGAACCGCTCGGACAGTTTCGCGCGCACCTCGCTCAGCGGCCAATACTGGTCGAAGCGCTCGCCCTCGACCTCGCCCAGCGGCATGACCTCGATGAAGGTCATGTCCATGCCCCGGCCGTGCGCGAATTGCACGAGGTCGAAGACCTCCGGCTCGTTCACGCCCTTGAGGGCCACCGCGTTGAGCTTGATCGCGAGCCCGGCCTTCTGCGCCGCGTCGAGGCCGGCCAGCACGACGGACAGGTCGCCGCGCCGCGTGATCTCCCTGAATTTGACGGGATCGAGCGTGTCGACCGAGACGTTGACGCGCTTCACGCCGTAGTCCGCCAGCTCCCCGGCGTAGCGCGACAGCAGCGAGCCGTTGGTGGTCAGCGTCAGCTCTTTCAGCGCGCCGCTGTCCAGATGGCGCGACAGGCGCCGGAACAGGGTCATGATGTCGCGCCGCACCAGCGGCTCGCCGCCGGTGATCCGCAGCTTGCGCGTGCCGCGCGCGACGAAGGCCGAGCAGAGCCGGTCCAGCTCCTCCAGCGTCAGCAGGTCGCGCTTGGGCAGGAACGTCATGTCCTCGGACATGCAGTAGACGCAGCGGAAGTCGCAGCGGTCCGTCACCGAGACGCGTACGTAGGTGATCGCCCGGCCGAAGGGATCGACCAGGGCCGGCGTCGGTTTGATCGACGGGGTGGCGGAGACGTTCATGGGCGCCTTATATCCTCGGGCACAGGGAATATATAGCGACCTGCAATCGGGAAAAGCGGCCTTTAGGCCAAGATGGGGAGAGCGACATGGCCGAGCCTTGGCCGAGCGAGATCAGGCTGCACGACAATGGAACGCGCCTGACGATCCAGTTCGACGACGCCTCGAACTACGATTATTCGGCGGAATATCTGCGGGTCGAGAGCCCGAGCGCCGAAGTGCAGGGCCACAGCGCCGCCGAGCGCAAGACGGTGGGCGGCAAGAAGAACGTGCGGATCAAGGAGATCGCGCCGGTCGGCAATTACGCCATCCGGCTCGACTTCGACGACGGGCACAATACCGGCATCTATTCCTGGAAATATCTGGCCGAACTCGGCCGCGACCAGGACGCGATCTGGGGCCGCTACGTCGCCGCGCTGGCCGACAAGGGCCTGACGCGCTGAGCGAAAAGAAAAGGCCCGGAAATCCTTCCGGGCCAGCCGTGTCGCCGGTTGCGCCGCTCAGCGCATCACGACGACCTTGGTGCCGACGCTGACGCGGTTGTAGAGGTCCGTCACGTCGTCGTTGGTCATGCGGATGCAGCCCGAGGACACCGCCTGGCCGATCGTCTCCGGCTCGTTCGAGCCGTGGATGCGGTAGAGCGTGCCGCCGAGATACATGGCGCGGGCGCCGAGCGGGTTCTCGATGCCGCCCTTCATGTGGCGCGGCAGGTCGGGACGGCGGCGCAGCATCTGCGCCGGCGGCGTCCAGTCCGGCCATTCGCGCTTCATGGTGATCGTCTTGACGCCGCCCCATTCGAAGCCGGGACGGCCGACGCCGACGCCGTATTTCACGGCCTGGCCGCCGGGCAGCACATAGTAGAGGCGGCGCTCGGCGGTCGAGATCACGATGGTGCCCGGCGCATATTTGCCGTTGAAATAGACCGTCTCGCGCGGAATCGCCGTGGCCAGCGGACGGCCGCCCGCGCCGAGCGCGCCGGGGCTCTGGACTAGCGGCTGATGGGTCAGCGGATCGTATTCGACGCCCTGAGCGGCGTGGGCGACGCCGGCGGCCAGCAGGCCGGTCAGTGCGCAGGCGTATGCGAGGATGGTTCGCCGCATGGATGTTTCCCTATGTTCAAGGACATCGGCGCCGCGCGTGCGGGCAGCCTGATTCCGGCCACAGTCTGGCCAATGGACTCCGCGGTTGCAATGGCGCAGAGCTGAAGCGTGGCCGGCTTTCGACAGGTCGTGTCGCCTGCGCCACAGCGTGTCATCGCCGCAGCCGGGTCTTTCCCATAACAAGTGAAACGCCGCCGTGCGCGGGCGCACCCGCCGCTCAGGCGCCGGCGCGATAGTCCTTGAAGCGCGAGCGCAGCGCCATCTTCTGCACCTTGCCTGTGCCGGTCATCGGGAATTCGTCCATGAATTCCACGGCGTCCGGCATCCACCAGCTCGCGAGCTTGGGGCGCATGTGGTCGAGGATCGCCTGGCCGTCGACCGTCGCGCCCTGCCGGCGCACGATCAGCAGCAGCGGCCGCTCCTGCCATTTCTCGTGGGCGACCGCGATGACGGCGGCCTGCAGCACGTCGGGGTGCGAGAGCGCAGCGTCCTCGAGCTGAATCGAGGAAATCCATTCGCCGCCGGACTTGATGACGTCCTTCGAGCGGTCGGTGAGCGAGACGTGGCCAAGCGGGTCGATCAGGGCCATGTCGCCGGTGATGAGCCAGCCGTCCGCGTCCACGCCCTCGTCGAGCTTCATGTAGCCGGAAGCCACCCATGGGCCCCGCGCCCGCAGATGGCCAACGGCGACGCCGTCGTGCGGCAGCGGCTTGCCCTCGTCGTCGACGATGCGCAGCTCCGTGCCGAAGCAGGCGCGGCCGGACACCATGCGGCGGTCGAGCTTTTCGGCGTCTGAGAGCGAATCCGAGCCCGGCCGCATCGACGGCATGGTGCAGCCGAGCGCTTCCGTCATGCCCCAGGCCTGGATGTAGTCCACGCCATATTCGCGCTTGAGCTTGTCGACCATGGCGCGCGGCGGGGCCGAGCCCGACGAGAGCGTGGCGCGCAGCGTCGAGAATTTCTTGCCGGTGCGGGCGAGCCAGTCGAGCAGGATCAGCCAGAAGCTCGGCACGCCCGCCGACAGCGTCACGCCTTCGCCCTCGAAAAGCTCGTAGAGCTTGTCCGGCTCGTAATTGCGGCCGGGCAGCACGAGTTTCGAGCCGGTGAAGGGCGCGGTGAACGGCATGTTCCAGCCGTTGCCGTGGAACAGCGGCGCCATCGGGAACATCACTTCCCGCACGCCTTCCTTGTGGCCGGGCATGAACTCGAAGCTCGAGCACACCAGCGTCTGCAGGATCGCGGCGCGGTGCGAATAGACGACGCCCTTCGGATTGCCGGTCGTGCCGGACGTGTAGCAGATGGTGGACGCCGTCTTCTCGTCGAACAGCGGCCATTCGAAACCGGCATTGTCTTCGGCCGCCAGCAGATCCTCGTAGCAATGCACGGGCTTCGGCAGCTTCACCTCCGGCATCCGCTCGCGCGACGACATGAAGACGAAGGCCTCGACCGTCTCCAGCCGCGGCGCGATCGCCTCCACGAGCGGCAGCGTCGCGCGGTCGATGAACAAGAGCCGGTCCTCGGCGTGATTGATGATGTAGACGAGCTGGTCCGGGAACAGGCGCGGATTGACCGTGTGCAGCACGTAGCCCATGCCCGGCGCGGCGTAGAACATCTCGAAATGGCGATGCGTGTTGAAGGCGAGCGTGCCGACGCGGTCGCCCTGGTTCATGCCGAGCCGCTTCAGCGCCAGCGCCATCTTCTGCATGCGCGGATGCGCGTCGGCGTAGGTGTAGCGATGAATGTCGCCCTCGATCTCGCGCGCGACCACCTCCGCCTCGCCGTGATGATCTGCGGCGTATTTGATCAGGCCGCTGATCAGCAGCGGCATGTCCATCATCAATCCCTGCATGTTTCGCTCCAGGTCGCCTGTTCTCCGGACCGTCCGACAATCTTGCGCGGCCCGATTGTTGACGCGACGATAGGAGGGCTGAAGCGGCGTCGTCAACGGCGGAGCCCGTCCCGCGGTGCGAATGATCCGGCGGCGCGCGGCGCGTGCGCCTTCGCGCATCGTCGCGACGCTTTTCGCGCATGATCGGTCGTCAATGGAACGCCGTCATGCCGAAGCTCGTTGTCGCCCTGGTTCTGATTTTGTCGTCGGTCGCCGGCGCCGCCGCGTCCGACGATCCGCGATGCGCGGCCGACCTGCGCCGCGCCGGCGATCTGGTCTCCGCCGTCGCGGATCGCGATCGCGGCGGCCCATACGGTCCGCAGGCGCTCTGCGACATATTGCGGACAAATCTGCGCGACATGCGGGAAACGACCGACATCATGAGGCGTTGCATGACCGGGCGCGCGTTGAGCGAGAACGCCGGCCAGATGGAAGCCTCGATGGAAGACGTGCGGACGGTCATCGCCAAGCGCTGCCGTTGAGCAGCAGCGCTTGCGTCATCCGGCGTTCGGGAACGGATCAACGATGGGGGTCGCCGTGAAAAGAAAATCCGCAATCGCATTGAGCCTGTTCGGGCTGTTGATCGCCACACAGCCGGGGGCGGCCGCCGCCGGCCCGTTCACCGGCTACCAGGGAAACTGGAGCGGGTCCGGCTCGATCTCCACCGGCGAGGGCGCCGAGCGCATCCGCTGCCGCGCGTCCTACGCGGTCGACGGCACGGGCAATTCGCTGACCCAGCGCATCACCTGCGCCAGCGACAGCTACCGCTTCGTCGTCGTCAGCGACGTCATCGCGAACGGCTCGAGCATTTCGGGCTCGTGGAGCGAGACGACGCGCGCGCTGAACGGCTCCCTGAGCGGGTCGGTCTCGAACGGCCGCTACAATGCGCACATCGCCGGCTCCGGCTTCACCGCCAATGTCAGCGTCGCGTCCTCGCCGTCGCGGCAGACGGTGACGATCACGTCCGGCAATTCGGGCGTCAGGCGCGTGTCCATGTCGCTTCAGAAGGGCGGCTGACCGCTGCGCTTCGCCGCGATACGCGCAAGCCACGCGACCGACGGCCGCAGGATCAGGAAGTCCGCGGCGAGCGCCGCCAGCATGGAGAAGGCGCTGAGCCAGCCGAAAAGCCTGAGCGAGGGCAGGTCGGACAGAACCGTCACCGCAAGGCCGCAGGCGAGCACCGCCGTCGTCAGGATCATCGCGGGACCGACGAGCACGGTGGCGCGTTCCACCGTCGCGCCGGGATCCTCGCCGGGCCTCTGCTCGAGCCGCATGCGGTTGAAGAAATGGATGGTCGCGCTCAGTCCCAGCCCGAACGAGACGATCAGCGCGACGATGCTCGCAAATTGCAGGCCGAGGCCGCTGAGGCGCAGCAGCGCGCCGCAGGCCACCACCGGAAAGATCGCCGGCATGACGCTCGCGACGCCGACGATCGGCGAGCGGAACGCGAGGCCGATGAACAGCGCGACGAAAGCGAATTCGATCGTGAGCCCATGCGAGAGCTTGTCGATCATGCCCGAGCTGTTGCGCGCGGCGATGACGGCGAGGCCGGTGACGGCGATGCGATAGCCCGGATGCGCCTTGCGCACCGCGTCGAGGCGGCTGTCCAGCGTATTGACGACGGGCAGCAGATCGCTCGCGTCGATGTCGGGAATGCGCCCGCTGACAAGCGCGGCGTCCTGATTTTCCGAGAGGAAGCGGCGCTGCAGATGCTTGGGCAACAGGTCGACATACTGGCGCAGCGCGCCGCTGTCCGCGCGGCCCTGCTTTTCGGCGAGCCAGCGGCGCAAAGTCTCCAGCGACCAGACGTTGCCGACGCCGGCCTGATGTTCGACCGCGGCATGGACGGCGCCGATCACGTCGAGCGTTTCGGGCGCGTAGAGCGACACGCCCTTCGGAAATTCGATGAGAACGTCGACGGGGTTTGAGCCCGACAATTGCTGGTCGAGCCGGTTGGCCGCCGACACCGCATTCTGTCTGTCGGGCGCCTGGTCGGCGAGGCGGTAGCGCGGTTCGAGCGTCGCATAGACGATCGCCAGGCCGACGACGACGACCGCGCCGGCGAGCGTGATGAGCTCGGGGCGCGCCGTCATGCGCATCGCGATCGCCTGGCAGAACCTGCGCAGCGCGTCGACGCCGACATCGGATTCGCGCGCATCGCGTGCGAAATCGGCCTCCTTGCGGACGAAGACGACGCCGAACAGCGGCGCGAGCCACAGCACGGCGACGAGCGCGATCGCCGTCGCGATCAGGCCGGCTTCGCCGAAGGTGCGGATCAGATCGGAGTCCGAGATCAGGAGCGCCGCAAACGACAGGGCCGCCGTCGCATGCGTGAGCACGCAGGCGGGCCCGACGACGAGGACCGCCTCGCGAAACGCCTGGACCTTGCTCTTGCCCTCGATCAGCCGGTCGCGCGCCGCGAAGGTAAGCTGCATCGAATCGGAAAAGCTGATGACCATGATGAGCGGCGTCATCACGTTCAGGAACATGTTGAGCCGGAAATCCATCCAGCCGAGCGCGCCGAGCGCGAGCAGGATCGCTAACAGCGGCGGCGCCGCCGCCACGATCATGAAGGACACGCGCCGGAAGAAGGCGATGGCGATGAGACAGCCGGCGACGAAGCCGACGGCGTTGTAGAGGATGCGGTCGCGCTCGACGGCGTTGCGGATTTCGAGCTGCATCACCGGAACGCCCGACAGCTCGGCCGTCAGCCCCGAGCCTTCGAGGTCGCCGGCGATCGTCTTGCGCACCTCGGCGATGACCTCGCCGAGCCGGTCCTGCGCCGTCGCCTCCGGCTCGAGCGACAGCGCCATCAGCGTCAATTCGCCGTCCTTCGAGATCAGCTTGCCCTGGATGATCTCGTTGGCCTTCACGCGCGCGACGAGCCTGTCGAAGGCCGCGCCCTCCGGCAGCGTTTCGGGAAAGAGCGGCGGCGGCAGGCCGCCTTTCTCGCCGGGTTCGCGCGCGGAAAAGATCGAGATGATGCCGCGCGCCCCGTTCACGAGCTGCAGGTCGGTCGCGACGTCGCGCAGCTTCTCCAGCGCCTGGCGCTCCAGCACCGGGCCTTCGACGACGACGAGAACGTCGAACTCCGTCGAGGGAAAGCGCTTCGTCACGTCTTCGTATTGCCGGAAGGCGGGCGTGTCGGAGCGGAAGAGTTGCGACAGGGAATCGTCGACCTTCACGCGCGAAAGCCCGAAGGCGGCGCCGATGGCGGCCAGCAGCGCGAGCACGCCGATCAGCCAGGGTTGCGCCAGCGGCGCGAGGCCTATGCGCTCGATGCCGAGCGCAAGGCTCGGCGGATTGCGGGCCGGCGCGTCGTCGCCCTGTGATGGAACGTTCGGCGAATGCAGCGCCTTTCCCCCGTCGTCTGCATTTTCGGGCGGCGCGATCTCGAACCGCGCGGCGGCCTTGGCCTCAATCTAGCGCGGCGCCTCGAAAGGTCGAACTTGCGCTTGGCTGCGGGGGCGGGCTGGCGCGGCGTTGCTTTCCCTTCTAACGTGATTGAAGAGGAAGGAAAATCGGCGATGACGGGGTTCAAGGAATACGGCGCCTACGATGCGGTGGGGCTCGCCGAGCTCGTGCGGCGCAGGCAGGCGAGCGCGGAAGAATTGCTCGACGAAGCGATCGCGCGCACCGAGAAGGTCGATCCGCAACTCAACGCCGTGGTCGTGAAGCACTACGATTTCGCGCGCAGGCAGATCGCGAACGGCCTGCCAGACGGGCCGTTCCGCGGCGTGCCGTTTCTGCTCAAGGATCTCAATCTGCTGAAGGGCGCGCGCACGACCTTCGGCTCTTCGCTCAACAAGGATTACGTCGCCGATCACACGGATACGCTGACGCAGCGCTTCCTCGACGCCGGGCTCGTGATCTTCGGCAAGTCGTCGTCGCCGGAGTTCGGCCTGATGCCGACGACCGAGCCGCGCCTGCACGGTCCGACCCGCAATCCGTGGAACACGGACCATTCCTCGGGCGGCTCCTCCGGCGGCGCGGCGGCGGCGGTCGCCGCGCGCATCCTGCCCGTGGCGCACGCCTCCGACGGCGGCGGTTCGATCCGCATTCCATCCTCCGCCTGCGGCGTTTTCGGCCTGAAGCCGACGCGCGCGCGCACGCCGGTCGGGCCCGACCGCGGCGAGGGCTGGGGCGGCTTTTCGATCGGCCATGTCGTCTCGATCAGCGTGCGCGACAGCGCGGCCATGCTGGACGCGACCGAAGGGCCGGAGCTGGTGAGCCCCTATCACGCGCCGCCGCACGCGCGCGCCTTCGCCGATGAAGTGCGCCGCGACGCGGGCCGTTTGCGCATCGCCTTCACCGATCGCGCGCCGTCGGGCGCGCCGATCGATCCGGAAATCGCCGCCGCCGTGCGCGACGTCGCGAAAATGCTGGAAAAGCTCGGACACGACGTCGTCGAGAAGGCGCCGGTCCTTCCCGTGTCGCCGGGCGATGCGCTCTCCGTCATCACCGGCGCCAATACGGCGCTGACCGTGCGGCTCGCCGAACAGCAGCTCGGCCGCAAGCCGACCGAAGACGAGTTCGAGAAGCTGACGCTGGTGACCGCGCACAATGCGGCCAAGCGCTCGTCGGTCGATTACTGCGCCGCCCAACTCGACGCCTTCCGCATTTCGCGCGCGCTCGCGGAGTTCTTCACGGATGTCGATGTCCTGCTGCAGCCGACGCTGTGCCTGCCGCCGCTGAAGCTGGGCGTGCTCGACACGATGGGCGATCTGAGGGATATCGCCGCCACGCTCGCCGCCTACATGCCGGCGACCGCCATGTTCAACATGTCCGGCCAGCCCGCCATGTCCGTCCCGCTGGCCTGGAACAAGGCGGGCCTGCCGCTCGGCATGATGTTCGCCGGCCGCTTCGGCGACGAGGCGACGTTGTTCCGGCTGGCCGCGCAGCTCGAGCAGGAGCGGCCGTGGAAGGACCGCAAGCCCGGGGTGTGCGCCTGAGCTTTATTCGCTTCTGCTGCGCACCACCATCGACTGGCTCGCCGTCGCCATCAGTTCGCCGCTCTCGGAAAACAGCCGCATGTCGCCATGCGCGAAGCCGGCGTTCAGGCCCGTGACCGTGATGTCGCAGAACACCCAGCGCGTCGGAACCACTTTTCGCACGCGCAGCGTGTTATCGAGCGAGGACGAGCCGGAGTTCGCTTCGCCGAGCGCCGGACCGATGGCGGATGGCACGTAATCCGCGAAGATCGCGAGCATGCTCGCGCTCATCTCGTACTCCTCGACCGTGCGCGCCCACAGCGCGAGGCGGCCGTCGGGGGAGGGCGTTCCGTCGCGGCGCAGCGCGCCCTTCGGCATCCGCAATTCGACGCGGCGATTGTAATTGTCGCCGTGATCGGGCCAGAGCTGCACGCGCTCGCAATCGTCCGGGCGCGGCACATCCGGCATCTGCGCCCATTGATGCGCGGCGCCGCCCGGCCGCGCGCCGAGCGCGGCAGAAACCGTGATGATCTCGCTTTCGCCGACATGGCCCGACACGCGCGCCTGCGTCGTATGCCGGCCCTTGTAGAAAATGCGCACGTCGAGATCGAGCACCGAGGGCGGGCGCGCGAAGGAGAGATATTGCGCGGTCGCCCACACGACCGGCCGCTCGCAGGTGCGCTCCAGCGCCTCGATCGAGGCGGCGAGCCCGACGCCGCCATACATGAACATGGCCTCCGGCGGACCGACGCAGATCGACGGGGTCAGCGGCAGGTTCCAGCGATGCGGATTGTGCGAGCCGCGTAGGTCGAAGAAACGATGTGTCATGCCCCCGTTTCGCACGGGGCGCGGCTCCGGTTCAACTGAAAGCCGCGGGCAGGGCGACGCGCGCGACGAGGCCGCTCGGCGTGCGGTCGAGCAATTGCAGCTTGCCGCCGGCCTTTTCGGTCAGCGAGGCGACGATGGAGAGGCCGAGGCCGAAGCCGCCCTTTTCGTCCACCGTGCGCGCCGGCTCGCCCCGCACGAAGGGTTCGAGCAACTGCTCCTTCCGGGCCTCTGCGATTCCCGGGCCGTCGTCTGCGACATCGACCACGATGAACCCGTCGCGCGGCGCGCTGGCGCTGACGATCACGTGCTGGCCATGCGTCACCGCATTCTCGACAAGGTTGGAGAAGAGGCGCTGCATCTCGTCGATCGAGCCGTAGACCGTCTGGTGCTTGCCGCCGGAATAGGAGACGTCGTGGCCGAGATCGGCGAATTCGTCGGCGATCGTCTGCAGCACGCTGTCGAGATCGATCAGGCTCACGCCCGCGCCCGATTGCTCGCCGCGCAGATAGACGAGGTTCTTGTGGAGCATGGAATCCATGGTCTCCACGTCTTTCTGCATCTTGGCCTTCAACGGCTCGTCGACGATGAATTCCGAGCGCAGTCGCATTCGCGTGATGATGGTGCGCAGATCGTGGCTGATGGCGGCGAGCGCGCGCGAGCGCGATTCGATCATGGAATCGATGCGCCGCTGCATCCGGTTCAGCGCGCGCGACAATTCGCGCATTTCCCGCGGCCCGGTCTCCTTGATCGGATCGGTGCGGCCGCGGTCGAGCGGGAGTTTCTCGGCCTGCCGCACGAGCCGGTAGAGCGGCGCGATGACGGCGAGCGTCAGCCAGATGGTGAGCAGAAGCGCGGAAACGAGAAACAGCGCCGCCGAGCTTTCGAGATTGCGGGACATCAGCAGACGCCGCTCGTCCGCGCCGCGCTGTTCGTTCTCCAGCGCCTGCGAGCGGCGCGGCTCCGTGATCGCGACGACCAGATAGCCGCCCTGGCGCAATTCGATGGCGAAATCGCTGTCGGGCGTCGGCATCGCCGCGCGCGGCACGCGCACGACCGCGCCGGGCCACAGCCGCTGGCGCATCAGCTCGCCCGCGCCGGCGGCGGGAGCGATCTGGCTGCCGGCCGGCGCCTTGTCGGCGAGCGTGAGTTTCAGCCAGGGCGCGACATGCGCCAGCTCCGCGATCACCTCCGGCCGCCGTTCGGGCGCGACGACGTCGACCGCCGTGACCGCGCTGGCGACGATCTCGGAGGGTTCGACGATGTCGGGGCGCGCCCCGGGGGCGGTGATGAGGTAGGTCGAGGTGACGACGATCTGGAACAGGGCGATCGCCACGAACAGGACCAGCGCGATCTGCGCGCCGAGACTGTCGGGCCGCAGCCAGCGCCAGAAGCGGCTCATCGCCGCGTCACCTGCGCGGAAAACATGTAGCCTTCCGAGCGGATCGTCTGGATCAGCCGCGGGCTGCGCAGATCGCTCTCCATCTTCTGCCGCAGGCGGCTGATCAGCGTGTCGATCGAGCGCTCGTGCGGCCCCTCCACCGGTCCGTGCGTCAGCCCGATCAACTGGTCGCGCGTCAGAACGCGGTTGGGATGTTCGCAGAGCGCATAGAGAAGGTCGAATTCAGCCGCCGTCATGGCGATCCGCGAGCCGGACGGCGCGACGACCTCGCGGGCCGTCACGTCGACGCGCCAGCCGGCGAAGCGGTAGATCTGCCGCGCGCCGTCGGACACGCCGGCCTGCAGGCCCGCGGCGCGGCGCAGCACCGCGCGGATTCGGGCCAGAAGCTCGCGCGGATTGAAGGGTTTGGCGAGATAGTCGTCGGCGCCCATCTCGAGGCCGACGATCTTGTCCACGTCCTCGCCCTGCGCGGTGACGATGACGATGGGTATGCCGCTTTCGCGCCGCAGCCGCCGGCAGATCGACAGGCCGTCCTCGCCGGGCAGGCTGAGGTCGAGCAGCACGAGATCGTAGGCGGCTTTCGAAAGCGCCTCGTCCATCGCCGCGCCGTTGGCGACGGAGGTGACGGAAATCTGGTTTGCGCCGAGGTAGCGCGAGATCAGCGCGCCGATCTCTGCGTCGTCCTCGACCAGCAATACGGAAGCGGCGTCGGTCACGGCGAGGAATCGTCTCTATTGCAGCGGTCCGCAGCAGCCAAGCCACGCCCCGGCGGCCCTGTCGACCGGATTCTTGAGGCCGTCGAAATCCCGGACACAATTCAGACAAGAAGGGTCCGCGCCAGACAAACCGCTGTCAAGGCGGCGCGCGATAAATGGCTTGTTCGGCAGTGGAATCATCCTCTTAGGGATTTGCCGCCGACACGAAGCGCCGCTTGGCGGCGCGGATTTCGTTTCGTGATCGCGCCGATGGTCGCGAAACGTCGGCGCAGCCCGCGTTAACCCTCTCGCGGGCTGCGCCATTTTCTTTTCGGGCCCCCAAAGCGGAAAAGCCGTCGCCGTCGCCGCCGCCAGCCGCGCGCTGGGCGCGCTTCGTATCAGGTTCTCAAGCCGTTGATTTGAATGGTGGGCGCGACAGGGATTGAACCTGTGACCCCTCCCGTGTGAAGGGAGTGCTCTCCCGCTGAGCTACGCGCCCTCAGGCTCTCGCCGAGTGGCGCACGGTTTAGGCGGGCGGAGCGGGGCGCGTCAAGCGCGATCTGTCGTTCCGGTCGTCAGCGCAGCAGCTTCATCAGCTTGCGGCCGGCCGGGCTCTTCAGTTCCCGCGCATCCAGCGTGCCTTCGCCGTCCTTGTCGGCGCGCCTGAAGGCGGCCGCGACGGCGGCGAGATATTCGTCCCTTGTCAGCGTGCCGTCCTTGTCCGGGTCGGCGGCGGCGACGCCGCGTTTCGAGAGGCGGCCGCGCAATTCCTTCGCGTCGAGCGTGCCGTCCTTGTCCTTCTCCAGCCGGTCGAAGGCGGCGGAGGCCGCGGCCTTCGCCTCGGCCAGGTCGAGCGTGCCGTCCCTGTCCGTGTCGAAGGGCAGGGCGGAGGCCGCGAGCGCCGGTCCGGCGATGAGGGCGAAAGCCCCGGCGGCGAGCAATATCCTGAGCTTCATGGCGCGGTCTCCACAGTCAGCGAGGCCACGCTATCCCAGAGCTCGTCGAAATGGGAGATGACGCGGTCGGGCGCGAGTTCGATGACCGGAACGTCGGTATAGCCGAAATCGACGGCCACGCAGGGAATGCCCAGCCGCCTGGCCGTGTCGATGTCGGTGCGCGAATCCCCGACCATGATCGCGGCCTCCGGCCGGCCGCCCGCCATCGCGATCGTCTGTTCGAGCACGCGCGGGTCGGGCTTGGGGACGCCGAACGTGTCCTGCCCGACGATGGCGCGGAAGCGGCCGGCGACGCCCAGCGCCTCCAGCAGCTTGCGCGCCGGCGCCTCGATCTTGTTGGTGCAGACGGCGAAGTCCCAGTCCGCCGCCTCGAACCGGTCGAGCGCGTCCACGACGCCGGGAAACAGGAAGCTGTGGTCGGCGATATGAGCCTCGTAATGCGCGAGGAAATCCCCGAACAATTGCTGCAGCCTCGCCGGCGCCAGCGGAACGTTTTGCGCTGCGTAGCCGCGCTGGATCAGGGCTTTGGCGCCCGCGCCGAGCATGAAGCGCGCCTGCGCCAGGTCGATCGGCGCGATTCCCTCGCGCGCGAGGATGAAATTGAGCGTGCCGATCAGGTCGCCGGCGGTTTCGGCAAGCGTGCCGTCGAGGTCGAAGACCAGAAGTTTCCTTGGGTTCATGGAGCGGGACTATGCCGGAACGGCGGCGGCGGGCAAGGCGGCAATTTTGCGCAGGCAGCGCGAACCCGCCCGCGTCAACACATTGTTAACCATGTTCGTGCTGCTTTCGGGCGGGCTCCCGCTCGAAGGCCGCGTCATGAATCGTCCATTTCTCCGCATCGTCTCCGCGCTCGCGCTTCTGGCCGGCGCCTCCGCCGCCGCCTCGGCGGCCTCGAATTACGATTTCCTCGCAGCCCCCGAGACCGATCTCAACCGCGTCTACCGGCTCGACAAGGCGACCGGCGAAATCGGCGCCTGCCAGTATGGCCTCAAGGAAGGCTCGGTCGGCGCCACGCTCTGCTATCCGCCGGGCGAGGGCGCGACCGCCATGCAGCAGAGCGAATACGGCCTCGTCGCCTCCCGCCATGAGCGCGAGGGCGGCGTTTTCCGGGTCGATCTGCGCTCCGGCGCCATGTCGATCTGCTACGTGCTCAACGACGCGGTCGTCTGCACCCCGCCGTCCCGCTGACCCTCGCGCCGGGCGGCGATCCGGCCCGGCGATTGCGTTTTGACGCGTGAGCCGCTATCCCGCGCCTGTTCCAGCGCGGGATGAGAATGAACGCCTCCGCCCAGATTTCACAGGACGAAGCCAAGCGCCGGGCGGCCGCCCGCGCGGCGGAATTCGTGCGGCCGGGCATGCGGCTCGGTCTCGGCACAGGTTCCACCGCCGCCTTTTTCGTGGACATTCTCGGCGCCATGGTGCGCGACGGCCTCGACGTCGTCGGCGTGCCGACCTCCGAGCGCACCCGCGCGCAGGCGCAGGCGCTCGGCGTCCGTCTCTCCACGCTGGAGGAAACGCCCGAACTCGACCTGACCATCGACGGCGCCGACGAATTCGATTCCCGGCTGCGCCTGATCAAGGGCGGCGGCGGCGCGCTGCTGCGCGAAAAAATCGTGGCGGCGGCGTCCGGGAAAATGGTCGTCATCGCCGACGCGTCGAAGGAGGTCGCCACCCTCGGCCGTTTCCCGCTGCCGGTCGAGGTCGACCGCTTCGGCATGGAATCGACGCGCCGCCATATCGTCCGCGCCATCGCCGATTGCGGGCTTGCCGGCGCGGTCACGTTGCGTGCGAACGCGGACGGCCATGCTTTTGTCACCGATGGCGGCCATTGCATCTTCGACTGCGCGCTGGGGGCGATTTCCGATCCGGAGCGATTTGCCGCCAGCATCGTCGCCATTCCCGGCGTGGTGGAGCACGGCCTGTTCATCGGGCTCGCGACCGCTATCGTCATCGCCGGGTCGGACGGCGTCCGCCTCATCGGCGCCGTGAACTGAACCAAGCAGAATCCTCGCCTCCGGCGCAAAACCAGGAGAAGACCGTGTCCGCCAGAATTTTTGCCCGCGCCCTCGGCTTCGTCGCGCTGCTCGCGGTCGCGCCGGCCTTCGCCCAGACGAATGCGCCTGCCGCCGCGCCCGCCACTCCAGGCGCGCCGACCGCAGCGCAGATCGCGCTCGCCAGGGACATCGTCGTCGATTCCGGCGTATCGCGCTCCTTCGCGATCGTCATTCCGCAATTTCTCGACCAGATCGGCACGCGCCTGACCCAGACGCGCCCGGACCTGATCAAGGACCTCAATGTGGTGACGGAGCAGATCAAGCCGGAATTCGACAAGCGCGTCGACCAGATGGTCGACACCGCCGCGCGCCTCTACGCGGAACGCATGAGCGAGCAGGAGCTCAAGGACGTGTCCGCCTTCTTCAAGAGCGCCAGCGGCAAGAAATATGTCGAGCAGCAGCCGCTCGTGCTCAACGCGCTCTATGTCTCGATGCAGGGCTGGCAGCAGCAGCTTTCGCAGGACATGATGGCGCGCGTGCGCGAGGAGATGAAGAAGAAGGGTCACGAAATGTGACGTCCGGAAGGACGGGTTCGGTGAGCGCATTCGACTACGATCTCTTCGTCATCGGCGCAGGCTCCGGCGGCGTGCGCGCCGCGCGCATCGCGGCCGGCTACGGCGCGAAGGTCGCGGTGGCGGAAGAGTTCCGCATCGGCGGAACCTGCGTGATCCGCGGCTGCGTGCCGAAGAAGCTCTACGTCTACGCGAGCCGTTTCCGCGACGAATTCGAGGACGCCGCCGGCTTCGGCTGGAGCGTTCCGCCGGCGCGCTTCGACTGGCCGACGCTGGTCGCGGCCAAGGAAAAGGAGATTTCGCGGCTCTCGGGAATCTACGCCGCCAATCTGGACAAGGCCGGCGTGGAGATCATCGCCGCGCGCGCGACGATCGAGGGCCCGCACGAGGTGCGGCTCTCCACGGGAAGCGCTGTCACGGCGCGCGTGATCCTCGTCGCCACCGGCGGCGCGCCGACGATCCATCCTGCGATTCCGGGCGCCGAACTCGCCGTCTCCTCGAACGAGGTCTTCGATCTCGCGACATTTCCCGCGCGTCTCATGGTCGTCGGCGGCGGCTATATCGCTGTCGAATTCGCTAGCGTCTTCGCGCGGCTCGGATCGCAGGTGACGCAGGTTTTCCGCGCCGACAACGTGCTGCGCGGCTTCGACGAGGATCTGCGCACGACGCTCGCCGACGCGATGGGCCACGCGGGCGTCGCGCTGAAGCCGGGCCTCCTGCCCACGCGCATAGACCGCGTTGCGGGCGCGCTCCGCGTGACGCTCTCCGACGGCTCGAGCGCCGACGTGGACCAGGTCCTGGTCGCCACGGGCCGCGCGCCGCTCACCGCGGGCCTGGGGCTCGAAGCATGCGGCGTCGGCCTGCGCCACAACGGCGCGATCATCGTGGACGAGCGCTCGCGCACCAACGTGCCCTCGATCTACGCCGTCGGCGACGTCACCGACCGCATCAATCTCACCCCCGTCGCGATCCGCGAAGGCCACGCTTTCGCCGATACGGTGTTCGGCGGCAGGGACGTGGTCGTCGACCATCGTCACGTGCCATCCGCCGTTTTCACGACGCCCGAGATCGGCACGGTCGGCCTGACGGAGGAAGCGGCGCGCCGCGAATACGAGGTCGTCGACGTCTACAAGTCGACCTTCCGGCCGATGAAGGCGACGCTCTCCGGCCGCGCGGAAAAGACGCTGATGAAAATCCTCGTCTGCGGCCATTCGGACAAGGTGCTGGGCGTCCATCTCCTCGGCCACGACAGCGGCGAGATGGCGCAATTGCTGGCGATCCCGATCCGGATGGGCGCGACCAAGGCCGATTTCGACGCGACCATGGCGCTTCACCCGACGGCGGCCGAGGAACTCGTCACCATGCGCACGCGCAGCGCGCGCTACGAACGCGGCAAGGCCTGAAGCGGCCGCCCGAGGGTCGCATTCGCCAAGGGTCGCATTCCCGCAAACCCTCGTGTATAAGCCGCGCTTTCGGATCGTGTCGGGCCGGCCGCGGCCCTCTTTGGAGTGTGTGTCATGGCCGCCGACCGCTGGTCGCCCGAGAGCTGGAGAAGCCGTCCCGTCGCGCAGGTTCCGACTTATCCGGACCCGGCCGCGCTCGCGGATGTCGAGCGGCAGATCGCCGGCTTTCCGCCGCTGGTTTTTGCAGGCGAGGCCCGCAAGCTGAAGCGCGCGCTGGCGAAGGTGGCGGCGGGCGAGGCTTTCCTGCTCCAGGGCGGCGATTGCGCCGAGAGCTTCAACGAGCATTCCGCCGACAACATTCGCGACTTCTTCCGCGTCTTCCTGCAGATGGCCGTCGTGATGACCTTCGCCGGCTCCTCGCCGGTGGTGAAGGTCGGCCGCATCGCCGGCCAGTTCGCCAAGCCGCGCTCGGCCCCGACCGAGAAGAAGGGCGACGTCGAGCTGCCGAGCTATCGCGGCGACATCGTCAACGGCATGGACTTCACGGCCGAGGCGCGCATTCCCGATCCGCGCCGCCAGCTCGAGGCCTATCGCCAGTCGGCGGCGACGCTGAACCTGCTGCGCGCGTTTGCGACCGGCGGCTACGCCAATCTCGAAAACGCGCATCGCTGGATGCTCGGCTTCGTCAAGGACAGCCCGCAGTCCGGCCGCTATCAGGAGCTTGCCGACCGCATCACCGAGACGCTCGGCTTCATGCGCGCCATCGGCCTCGATCCCGAGAGCCATCCCGAACTGCGCCAGACCGACATCTACACCTCGCACGAGGCGCTGCTGCTCGGCTACGAGCAGGCGTTGACCCGCGTGGATTCGACGACCGGCGATTTCTACGACACGTCCGGCCACATGATCTGGATCGGCGACCGCACGCGTCAGCCCGACCATGCGCATATCGAATTCTGCCGCGGCGTGAAGAACCCGATCGGGCTCAAATGCGGGCCGTCGCTCAAGGGCGACGAACTGATCCGGCTGATCGACATGCTCAACCCGGCCAACGAGCCGGGCCGCCTGACGCTGATCTGCCGCTTCGGCTCGGACAAGATCGCCGACCATCTGCCGGCGCTCATTCGCGCCGTCGAGCGCGAGGGTCGCAAGGTCGTGTGGTCGACCGATCCGATGCACGGCAACACGATCACGGCGGCGGGCTACAAGACCCGGCCCTTCGACCGGATCATGAGCGAAATCCGCACTTTCTTCGCCATTCACCGCGCGGAAGGCACTTTCGCCGGCGGCGTGCATCTGGAGATGACCGGCAAGAACGTCACGGAATGCATGGGCGGCGCCCGCGCGATCACCGAGAC
>DAIRCS010000056.1:0-19988 GCA_036796555.1 Rhodoblastus sp.
AGACCGGACAATGGTTCATGCAGGCGCCGCAGCGGATGCAGCGCAGCATCTCCTGAAAGTCCGTGCCGATCATCGACGAGCGCCCGTTGTCGAGCAGCACGACGTGATATTCCTCGGGACCGTCGACGTCGCCCGGCCGGCGCGGCCCGGTCGACAGCGTCGTGTAGACGCTCATCTCCTGCCCGGTCGCCGAGCGCGCCAGCACGCGCAGCAATTGCGACACGTCCTCAAGCGTCGGCGTGATCTTTTCCAGCGACGCGACCACGATGTGGCATTTGGGCAGAAGCTGCGTGAGATCGCCATTGCCCTCGTTGGTGACGATGATCGACGTGCCGGTCTCGGCGATCAGGAAATTTGCGCCAGTGACGCCGATGTCGGCGGCCAGGAACTTCTCGCGCAATATGCCGCGCGCCTCCGTCAGCAATTGCGTCGGCTCGGTCAGGTCGCGGTCGGCAGGCAGGTGCGTGTGCACGCGCCGGAAATCGCCTTCCACCTGATCCTTGGTCAGATGCACGGCCGGACCGATGATGTGCGAGGGAATCTCGCCGCGCAGCTGGATGATGTATTCGCCGAGATCGGTCTCGACAGGCGTGATGCCGGCCTTCTCCATCGCGTCGTTGAGCGCGATCTCTTCCGAGATCATGCTCTTGCCCTTCGTCACCGTCTTCGCGCCGCGCGCCTTGCAGATGTCGAGAATGATGCCGCGCGCTTCTTCCGCCGTGCGCGCGAAATGCACATGGCCGCCGGATTCCGTCACCTTCCTCTCGTAGGCCTCGAGATAGAGGTCGAGATGGGCGAGCGTATGGTTCTTGATGTCGCGCGCGCTGTCGCGCAAGGCCTCGAATTCCGGCAGTTTTGAGATGGCGATCTGCCGCGCGGCCGTGAAGCCGACGCGCAGCTTCCCCATCGCCTCCTGCAATTGCGGATCGCCCAGCGCCTTGTGGGCGTTGTCCTTGAACTGCGGCGTGGTGGGATTGGCGTGGACGCTCATTTCCGGCGACCCCTTCGATCTTCGGCGCGTGCGTTCCCTCTCCGCTCGCGATTCTGCGAAAGGCGAGAGAGCGCCTCGGATCTCCTCCCTCCCCCTTGCGGGGAGGGCGGCAGAAATCGGCAAGCCGATTTCGCCTGAGGGCTGGGGGTGGCCGCGGGACGAATCTCGCGAGATTGCACCCAGTCGACCCCCCCCCCCCGCCCCTCCCCGCAAGGGGGAGGGGCGTCCGCTCCCCTTCCGCCAAGGGCGCGCGCGGGGGGCCTCCCCGGGGTCACTTTGCCGCTCCCGCAGGCTCGCCGATCGGCGGCGCCTCGTCCGTCATGTTGGCGAGCACTTCGGCGACGTGCCGCACTTCCATGTCGCGGCCCTTGCGCGACAGGCGGCCGGCCATGTTCATGAGGCAGCCGAGATCGCCGGCGAGCAGCACGGGCGCATCGGTCGCCAGTATGTCCTGCGTCTTGCGTTCGACGATCTGACCGGAAATTTCGCCGAACTTGACCGCGAACGTGCCGCCGAAGCCGCAGCAGACATCCGAATCCTTCATCTCGACGAGTTCGAGGCCCGCGACCGTGCCGAGCAGCTTGCGCGGCTGCGCCTGCACGCCCATTTCGCGTAGGCCCGAACAAGAATCGTGATAGGTGACCTTGCGCGGGAATTTCGCGTCCACGCTCTCGACGTCGAGCACGTCGGTCAGGAAAGAGACGAGTTCGAAACACTTGGCCGAAAAGGCGCGCGCGCGGCGCTGCAATTCGGGATCGCCCTCGAACAATTCCGGATAATGTTTGGCCATCATGCCCGCGCATGAACCGGACGGCGCGACGACGTAATCGTAGGCTTCGAAGGCGTCGATGACTTGCAGCGCCAGCGCGCGGGCGTCGGCCCTGTCGCCCGAATTGAAGGCCGGCTGGCCGCAGCAGGTCTGGCTCGGGACATCGACCGTGCAGCCGGCGTCCTCCAGCAGCTTGGCGGCCGCGAATCCGACGCTCGGCCGGAACAGGTCGACGAGGCATGTCGCCATCAGGCCGATGCGTTTGCCCCTCGGCGCCGCGCCCATCATTCTCTCCCCAAGCGACAGCTTGCATGCTAGTGTGAAATCCCATCTAGGGGCCTTCGGGACAGATCGTCAACTTGTCTCTGGGGTCGTGTGAATTGACCGGGCGCCGTCCATGTCTTCAATCGCCTTTCCCCCGCCGGACCCGAAGATTCTCGCGCGACGCGACGAGATCGTCGCCGGCCTCGCCGCGCTCGTGCCGCCCGAATGTCTCGTCGTCAGCGAGGACGAGCGCCGCGCCTTCGAGACGGATGCGCTGACCGCCTATCGCCGCATGCCGCTGGCTGTCGTCCTGCCGCGCTCGACCGAGGAGACGAGCAGGGTGATGGCCTACCTGCATGCGCAGGGCGTGAAGGTCGTGCCGCGCGGCGCCGGCACGTCGCTGTCGGGCGGCGCCATTCCGCAGGAGGACGCTGTCGTCGTCGGCGTCTCCAAAATGTCGAAAATCCTCGATGTCGACTACGCCGACCGCGTCGCGCGCGTGCAGGCGGGCGTGACCAATCTCGGCATTTCCAACGAGGTGGCGGCCGACGGCTTTTTCTATGCGCCCGACCCGTCCTCGCAGCTCGCCTGCACCATCGCCGGCAATATCGGCATGAATTCCGGCGGCGCGCATTGCCTGAAATACGGCGTGACGACCAACAACATCCTTGGCGTGAAGATGGTGCTGGTCGACGGAACGATCGTCGAGATCGGCGGCGACTGGCTCGATGCGGCCGGCGTCGATCTTCTCGGCCTCGTCATCGGCTCGGAAGGCCAGCTTGGAATCGTGACCGAAGCGACGGTGCGCCTGCTGCGCCAGGCCGAAGGCGCGCGGCCTGTCCTGTTCGGCTTCGCGACGCCGGAGGAGGCGGCGGCCTGCGTCTCCGACATCATCGGCCAGGGCATCATCCCCGTCGCCATCGAATTCATGGACAAGCTCGCCATCGAAATCTGCGAGGCCTTCGCGCACGCCGGCTATCCGCTCGACGCCGGCGCGCTGCTGATCGTCGAGGTCGAGGGCTCGGACGCGGAGATGGAGGCGCAGCTCAAGAAGATCGTCGCCATCGCGCAGACGCACAACGTGAAGACCGTGCGCGAATCCCAGAGCGCGATGGAGGCCGCGCGCATCTGGAAGGGTCGCAAGTCCGCCTTCGGCGCGACCGGCCGCGTGGCGGATTACATCTGCATGGACGGCACCGTGCCGACCAGCCAGCTCTGCCACGTGCTGGACGAGACGTATAAAATCGTCGAGCGCTACGGCCTGCGCGTCGCCAACGTCTTCCACGCCGGCGACGGCAACATGCATCCGCTGATCATGTACAACGTCAACGATCCCGCCGAGCAGGAGAAGGCCGAGAAAGCCGGCGAGGACGTGCTGAAGCTCTGCGTCGACGTCGGCGGCTGCCTGACCGGCGAACACGGCGTCGGCATCGAGAAGCGCGACCTCATGACGCGCCAGTTCAACGCCGCCGACCTCGCCCAGCAGATGCGCGTGCGCGCCGCCTTCGACCGCGACTGGCTGCTCAATCCGGCGAAGGTGTTTCCGCTGGAGGGGAGGGCGGCGTGAAGGGCGGTTACGCGAAACTGTCATCCCCGCGCAAGCGGGGATCCAGTCGCCACACCCGTTTCTGGATCCCCGCTTGCGCGGGGATGACATTCGTCTTCACGCCGCAGACAGCGAAATGACCCACACGCCCGCCACCGAAACCGACCTCTGCGCCATCGTCGCAGACGCGCGTGCGCGAAGGACGCCGCTCGCCATCGAGGGCGGCGGCACGCGCGCCGGCCTCGGCCGCCCCGCGCAGACCGCCGAAACCGTCTCGATGCGCGGGCTCGACGGACTTGTTTTCTACGAGCCCGCCGAAATGGTGATCTGCGCGCGCGCGGGAACGCCGCTGGCTTCGATCGAGGCGCTGCTGGCGGAACGCAACCAGATCCTGCCCTTCGAGCCGCCGGACCATCGCCGACTCTACGGCTCGACCGGCGAGCCGACCATCGGCGCGATCGCCGCCTGCAATCTCTCGGGCTCGCGCCGCATCGCCGTCGGCGCCGCGCGCGACAGCCTCATCGGCGTGCGCTTCGTCAATGGCGCGGGCGAGGCGATCAAGAGCGGCGGTCGCGTGAGGAAAAACACCACCCGCCCCCATTCCGGGAAACCCTCTTTCGGCGCGCCCTGCGGGCTCGGCGCGCTGACCGAAGTGACGTTCAAACTTCTGCCGAAGCCGGAAACGAGCGCGACGCTCGTCATCGGCGGACTGGACGATGCGCGGGCGATCGAGGCCTTGTCGCAGGCGCTCGGCTCGCCCTTCGAGGTCAGCGGCGCCGCGCATCTGCCTGATGGCGTCGGCGGCGCGGGCGCGCGCACGCTGCTGCGCATCGAGAATTTCGAGAATTCCGTCGCCTATCGCATCGGCGAATTGCGCAAGCTCGTGGGCGGAGATGCGGTTCTCGACGCCGCCGCCTCGCGCGCGCTGTGGCGCGACATCTGCGAATGCGCTTTTTTCGCAGCGCCGGACCAGCGCGCCATCTGGCGCGTCTCGACCGCGCCCTCGCGCGCGCCCGATCTCGTGCGCCTCGTGCAGCGCAACGGCTCCGTCGCGCATTTCTACGATTGGGGCGGCGGCCTCGTGTGGCTCGCCGTTGACGCCGAGGGCGACGCTCGCGCGAAAGACGTGCGCGCGGCGGTCGCCGCCTGCGGCGGCCATGCGACGCTGGCGCGCGCGCCGGACGAAATTCGCGCGCATGTCGATGTCTTCCAGCCGTTGTCCGAGTCGCTGATGAAACTGACGCGCGGCGTGAAGGCGAGCGTCGATCCCGACGGCGTGCTCAATCCGGGGCGGATGTATGCCGGGATCTGACACCGCAATGGACCGCGAGCCTTCAGGCTCGCAGAGCGCCGCGCATGCTGCGAGCCTGAAGGCTCGCGGTCCGCTCTATCTGGCGCTCGCCTTGCTCGCGATCATTGTCGCCGAAGCGCTCGTCTACGCTTCCGGCCATCCGCTGATCTGCAAGTGCGGCTATGTCAAATTCTGGCACGGCGTCGTGAATTCCTCGGAGAATTCGCAGCACCTGACCGACTGGTACACGTTCTCCCACATCATCCACGGCTTCCTGTTCTATGGCGCGGCGAAGCTGATCGGACGTCTCGCGGGCCGCGACATTCCCTTCGCCGCCGCGCTGCTGGCCGCGGTCGTCATCGAGGGCGCGTGGGAAGTTCTGGAAAATTCGCCCATCGTCATGGACCGCTACCGCGCCGCGACCATCTCGCTCGACTATTACGGCGACAGCGTCGTCAATTCGACCAGCGACATTCTCGCGATGGTCGTGGGTTTTTCGCTGGCGCGCCTCATGCCGGTCTGGCTGACGGTCGCCGCCGCGGTCGCGATGGAGATCGGCGTCGGCTACATGATCCGCGACAATCTCACGCTCAACGTCATCATGCTCATCCATCCGATCGAGGCCATCAAGGCCTGGCAGAGCGCGCTGTAAGATGCAGACCAATTTCACCCTCGCCGCGCTCGCCGATCCGCAGATGCGGGAATCGGAAAAGATCCTGCGCACCTGCGTGCATTGCGGCTTCTGCACCGCCACCTGCCCGACCTACCTGCTGCTCGGGGACGAGCTCGATTCCCCGCGCGGCCGCATCTATCTCATCAAGGACATGCTCGAGGGCGGCAAGAAGGCGACCGATGAGGTCGTCAGGCATGTCGATCGTTGCCTGTCGTGCCTGTCCTGCATGACCACCTGTCCGTCGGGCGTGCATTACATGCACCTCGTCGACCACGCCCGCGCCCATATCGAGCACACCTATACGCGCGCGCCCGGCGACCGGCTCATGCGCGAATTGCTCGCTCTTGTCCTGCCCTATCCCGGGCGCTTCAAACTGGCGCTGACGGCAGGCCGCCTCGCGCGCCCGCTCGCGCCGCTGATGCGGCTCATGCCGGGCGTCGGTCCGCGCCTCGCCGCGATGCTGGACCTCGCGCCGAAGGCGGCGCCATCGCCACGAAACCCTCATCCTGAGGAGGCCGCGCGAGCGGCCGTCTCGAAGGATGGCCGGGGCGCGGATACTGGTCTGGCCGTCTTTCGAGACGCGCCTTCCGGCGCTCCTCAGGACGAGGGGCGAGGAAAATCGGCGAGCAAGGCAAAGGGCCGCGTCGCCATGCTCGAAGGCTGCGCGCAGCCGGCGCTCAAGCCGTCCATCAACGCCGCCGCGAAGCGCCTGCTCGCGCGCTGCGGCGTCGAGGTCGTGCCGGCGCCGGGCGAGGGCTGCTGCGGCGCGCTCGTTCATCACATGGGCCGCGAGCGCCAGGCGCTCGACTTCGCGCGAGCCAATGTCGACGCCTGGACGCGCCTGATCGAGGCGGGCGGGCTCGACGCCATTCTCGTCACCGCGTCGGGGTGCGGCACGACGATCAAGGACTACGGCTACATGCTGCGCGAGGACGCCGCCTATGCCGAAAAGGCCGCGCGCGTCTCGGCGCTGGCGAAGGACATTACCGAATATATCGCGACGCTCGAATGGACGCCGAGCGCGCCGCCGGACATGACCATCGCCTATCACTCGGCCTGCTCGATGCAGCACGGCCAGAAGATCACGGACCTGCCCAAGACCCTGCTGCGCAAGGCGGGCTTCGTGGTGAAGGACGTGCCGGAAGGCCATATCTGCTGCGGCTCGGCCGGCGTCTACAACATTATGCAGCCGGAGCTGGCTGGGCGGCTGCGCGCGCGCAAACAGGCCAATATCGCTCGCCTCAAGGTGCAGGCGGTGGCGGCCGGCAATATCGGCTGCATCGCGCAACTCGCCCAGAACGGCCCTGCGCCGGTCGTTCATACCGTCGAGCTGCTCGACTGGGCCTGCGGCGGCCCGCGCCCGCGCGAACTGGCTTGAGCGCCGCTCTTCGAGGCGCCCAAGATTTAATCAGAATGCCTCGGAAACGACGCCGGTCGGGGCAAGACGCGGGCTAAGCGGCTGGATTCGCGCGGGCCTTGCGGGGTGTCGCCGATCTGGCACGCATCTTGTTACCGAGCTGGTCGGTTCAGCCCGTTCTGGCGGCGCCGGACCGTCCGGAACGAAATCCGGCGGGCAAAACCCGTCGCGTGAAACAGGGCGCAAACAGAGGCGACAACATGAAAATCGTAATGGCGATCATAAAGCCGTTCAAACTCGACGAGGTCCGGGACGCCCTGACCTCGATCGGCGTGCACGGTCTGACGGTGACCGAGGTGAAGGGCTACGGCCGTCAGAAGGGTCATACGGAAATCTACCGCGGCGCCGAATACGCGGTCAGCTTTCTTCCCAAGCTGAAGATCGAACTGGCCGTCTCCTCGGAGCAGGTGCAGGCGGTCATCGACGCCATCTCCTCGGTCGCGCGCACCGGTCAGATCGGCGACGGGAAGATCTTCGTCTCGCCGCTCGACCAGGCGATCCGCATCCGCACCGGCGAGTCCGGCGACGAGGCGCTCTGAGCCTCGCCACGAGAAATTCCGTAAATCAGGAGCCAAGAAAATGAAATTCAGTCCCCTTCAAAAGGCGGCTTTGGCGGCTGTGGGCATAGGCGCGCTGGGCGCCCTGTTCACGTTCGACACCGCGCTCGCTCAGGCCGCCGCCGACGCGGCCAAGGAGGCCGCCGCGGCTGCGCCTGCGGCGCCCGCCGCGCCCACGCCCAACAAGGGCGACGTCGCCTGGATGCTGACGTCCTCGCTGCTCGTGTTGATGATGTCCATCCCCGGCCTGGCGCTGTTCTACGGCGGCCTCGTGCGCACCAAGAACATGCTGTCGGTGCTCACGCAGGTCATGGCCATCGTCTCGATGGTCGGCCTGCTGTGGTGCTTCTACGGCTATTCGATCGCGCTCGGCGACAGCGGCGGCTTCTATCTCGGCGGCTTCGGCAAGGTCTTCCTGAAGGGCATCGACGCCAATTCGGTCTCGGCCACCTTCTCGAACGGCGTCGTCATTCCGGAATTCGCCTATCTGGTCTTCCAGATGACCTTCGCGATGATCACGCCCGCGCTGATCGTCGGCGCCTTCGCCGAGCGCATGAAGTTCTCGGCGGTGATGCTGTTCGTCCTGCTGTGGGTGACGTTCATCTACTTCCCGATCGCGCACTGGGTGTGGGCGACGCCGGCTCCGGACGACATCGCCGCCGCCGCCAAGGCTCTCGCCGCAGCGGGCGAGGACGCCGCCAAGAAGGCCGCCGCACAGGGCAAGCTCGACGAGCTTTCCGCCGCCGCCGGCTGGATCAACCAGGGCAAGGGCATCGGCGAGTTCCTGATGAACGGCTCGGGCGCTCTCGACTTCGCGGGCGGCACGGTCGTGCACATCAACGCGGGCATCGCCGGCCTCGTCGGCGCCATCATGGTCGGCAAGCGTGTCGGCTATCCCCGTGAGGCGATGATGCCGCACTCGCTGACCATGACCATGATCGGCGCCTCGCTGCTGTGGGTCGGCTGGTTCGGCTTCAACGCCGGCTCCAACCTCGAGTCCAACGGCGCGACCGCTCTCGCCTTCGTCAACACAATGGTGGCGACCTGCGCGGCGGCCTTCTCCTGGCTGATGGTCGAGTGGATGGCCAAGGGCAAGCCCTCGCTGCTCGGCATGGCGTCGGGCGCGGTCGCGGGCCTCGTCGCGGTCACGCCCGCTTCGGGTTACGCCGGCCCGATGGGCTCGATCGTTCTCGGCCTGATCGTCTCGCCGGTCTGCCTGTTCTTCGTCTCGAAGGTCAAGCAGGCGCTGGGCTATGACGATGCGCTCGACGTCTTCGGCGTGCACTGCGTCGGCGGCATCATCGGCGCCATCGGCACGGGCATCCTCGTGAACCCGGCTCTCGGCGGGGTCGGCATCACCGACTACACCAACATCACCGGCGCGAACGCGGGCACGTATGCGTTCGGTCAGCAGGTGATGTCGCAGATCGTCGCGGTTCTCGCCACGCTGATCTGGTCGGGCGTCGGTTCGGCCATTCTCTACAAGGTCGTCGACCTCATCGTCGGCCTGCGCGTCCCGACCGACTCCGAGCGCGAAGGCCTCGACGTCACCGATCACGGCGAGCGCGCCTACAATTACTGAGTTCCTCCCGAGAGCGCTTCCGGCCAAGGCCGGGAGCGCCGACTTGGACCTGCGTCGGTCCCTTGCGACGCCCGGAAACGGGCGTCGTTTTTCGTTTCTTGCCCGTGCCTTCGGATTACATGCGGCGGTTCGTGTCTAGTTCGCCCGCACGGCCTTCCACGGCGCGCTCTTGGTCCCGCATTTCGCGCTGCCGTTGATCGCCTTCGGACCGGCGGCCTTGCCGACATAGGCGCAGGCGACGCCGTCGCTGGGGCTCACGCGCTGGATCACGTAGTTTCCGCCCTGCACATTGCCGGCGATCTGGTAGGTCACCGTCGCGCCCCGGCCAGTCTTCATCGTCGCCGCGCCGTTGATCGCGGAGCCCGCGAGAACCACGCTCCACGCGCCCTTCGTCCTGCCGTCGGCGCCTTCCACCACCATCCATGTCTCGGCCGAAGCCGCTGCGGGCGCGAGCGCGAGCGCCGCGGCGAATGCGATGCGTTTCCTCATGGCTGCTCTCCCGGTTTCCGTTCAGTTGACGATGCGCACCTGCGTGATCGCGGCGCCGATCTGCTGGAAAGCCGTCAGCAGATCCAGCGACGAGGCGGAATCGAAATAGCCCGAAGAGGTCGTCGCACAATTCTGCAGGATCGCCTTGATCGTCGGGTCCGACACCTGGAAGGCGACCGCGTAGATCGTGATTCCCTTGGCCTTGATCGCCGTGCAGGTCTGCGCGGTCAGGTCGTTGGCGGTCGACGTATCCGTGCCCTCGTGGTCGGGATAATTCGGCGAATGCGTGTTGTAGCCGTCCGTCATCAGCACGAGGTATTTGCGCGCGCGGCTGTTGTAGGCCGCGCCGTCGGCATAGGGCGTGTAGGGCGACAGCACGCGCCAGCCCCATAACAGCGCCGGCGCGATATAGGTCTCGCCGCTCGCGGTCAGGTTGTTGATCGCCGTCTGGATGCTGGACTGGTTGTTGGTGAGCCGCTGCAACGCCGTCGCGCAGCCGTAGTCGAGCAGCGCCGGAACCGGGTTGGTGGCGTCCGCCACGTCGGCGCTGGCGCCGACGTCGGTCGGATAGTTGCGCGAGCCCACGCAGCCGTACCAGCTATGCGTCACCGGCGTCGGGCACCATTGGTAGGTGCCCTGCTGCGTATAGCCGTTGCAGGCCTGATAGGAGCAGGGGGAAGAGACGCCGTCGTTGGTGCAGGTCGCGTTCACCGTCGTGTAGCCGCCGGTGCAAACCATGTTCGGATAGTCCTGGCAGGAGCCGGAGGCCGGCGTCGTATAATCCTGCGCGCCGGTCAGCCAGCTCGCGTTGCGGTCGGCGAGGCCGATGTTGACGTAATCGGTGAAGGGCACGACGGCCATCTTCACGTTGGATGTCGCGTTCGGGACCGAGAACAGCGTGTTCGTCAGGCTGGTCGCCGCCGTCTGCAGCGCGGCGATCTTGGCGCCGGCCATCGAGCCGGTCGTGTCGAGCACCATGGCGAGTTCGACCGGCCCCGCCGACATGGAGACGCGCGTCGTCGCCGTTACGTTGATCGAGCGTATGCCGACCAGGCTCATGAAACGCGTCGGCACGCCGATCTGCGCGGAGGCCGCCAGCGCGCCCGATCCGTCGATCGAAGCCGTGGCCGCGACATTGGCGCTCGCCGCGAACGGCCCGAGCGAGGCCTGCAGCGCCTTCTGCACGGCCTGCGTCAGCGCCGCATCGGCGAGATTGACGTTCTGCCCGGAGGATTTCGCGACCGCGACCGACAGGGCCGCCGAATCGAGGCTGCTCGTCAGCGTCGTGCGCATGCGTATGGCCGAGGCGTAGTCGACCGCGGCGCCGGCGCAGAGCAGGATGGGAAACAGGGCGATGGCGAAAAAGACGGCGGCCGCGCCGCTGCGATCGTTCCGAAACCTGCGCATGGCCGTCGCGATTTGATCAAAATCGAACATGATGAAGCGCCATTTCTGAAATCAGCCGCGCGACTATGCCGTTGATATGCTCAAAATTGATTAAGTTCCGCGTAGCGGACCGGGCAGGCGTCGTAACCCTTCGTCAGCCATGCGCCTGCGGCGAACGGCGCGAATCAGGCGCGCGCCGCCAGGCTGAAGCGCGCCCCTGCGCGCGTCGCCGCGGAATGTCCGTGCAACGGGTCGCCTGACCTTCCCTCGGTTGTGACGTATATGCAACGCATGTCGCTTCAACGCAGCGATCACCCTGATTTTGCATAATATTTGGGCGGTTGCACAGCAAACGACGTTGCCGCGACGCACGCCAGCGACGCATTTTGGCCTCATCGAATTCCAATTTCGCTGGAGAAAAACGAAATGAAAATGCTTGCTACGGCCGCCGCCGCACTCGCCCTGAGCACGAGCGCGTTCGCCGCCGATCTCCCCACCAAGAAGGCCCCGGTGGAAGCGCCGGTGATGGTCAGCCCGTGGGATTTCGAAGTCGGCGCGTCGCTGACGACGGACTACATTTTCCGCGGCATCACCCAGTCGAACCATGCCCCGAGCGTCTGGGCGCACGGCGAATTGCGCTACAACATCAACGACATGTTCCAGCTCTACGCCGGCGTGTCGGGCGAGAGCATCAAGCTGACCAACGTCGGCCCCAGCCCCTCGATGGAGCTTGACGGCTACGGCGGCCTGCGCGTGACCTACGGCAATTTCGGCCTCGACCTCGGTGGCATCTACTACGGCTACCCGAATACGCCCCAGGGCATCGTCGGCGTGACCACGCTGAACCCGGTCTTCTCGCCGAAGCCGATCAGCTGGTTCGAGCTCTACGCCAAGCCGAGCTACAACTTCACCGACTGGCTGTCGATCGGCGCCAACTTCTACTATACGCCGAGCTACCTGAACACGGGCGCAAGCGGCGAATACCTGTCCGCCACGGCGAAGGTCACGCTGCCTTACGGCTTCTCGGTTTCCGGCGAGATCGGCCATCAGTGGCTGGGCACGACCGACTTCGTGTGGTTCAATCCGGCGGCGCCGTTCCTCGCCGCCAACGCCGGCTTCACCCCCGGCAAGCTGCCGAGCTACACCTACTGGAACGTCGGCGCGTCCTACACCTACAAGTTCGTGACCCTGGACGTCCGCTACCACGGCACCAGCCTGTCGCGCGCCGCGACCGCCCAGTTCACCGGCAACGCCAACAACGGCGCCAACTTCGCCGGCCAGAACCTCTCGACCTACGGCCGCGGCGCGATCGTCGGCACGATCTCCTTCGCCCTCACCGGCAAGGACCTGAAGTAAGCGCTTCGCTCGAACGCCGGTTCGCCGGCGTTTCTCTCGAAACCCCCGGCCGGCGGCCGGGGGTTTTTCTTTTGCGCGCGCCTTTCCGATATTTAATGGTCGCGTTTCGCCCGCGCGGCGCCGGCGGCCTTGGCGGACGTATCCGCCCCGCCCATATCTTTCCCGCGCGCGCCGATGCGCGCCCAAAGGGGAGAGATACATGTCGCCCGAAGAGCGCCAGGTGCTCGTCGAACTGTTCCAGCGCACCAATGCCGCATCCGCGCAGCCGCGCGACAAGGACGCCGAGGCCTTCATCGCGGAAGCGGTCCGCATCCAGCCCTATGCGCCCTACCTGCTGGCGCAGGCGGTGCTCCTGCAGGAGCAGGCCATGAAGACCGCGAGCGAGCGCCTCCAGCAGCTCGAGGCGGAGAATCAGGACTTGCGCGAGCGTGTCGCGCAGGGCGGCCAGCCCGCCCAGCAGGGGCAGGGCGGCTTCCTCGGCGGCCTCCGCTCGCTGTTCGGCGGGCAGGCCCCGTCCGCGCCGCCCCGCGGGGACAGGACGCCGCCGAACGCGGGGGCCCGGGGGGGGGCGCGCCGCAAGGCGGGGCGCCGCAGCAGCAATCCTGGGGCGCGCCGCCGCCTCCGCCGCCACAGGCGGGCCCGTGGGGCGGCGCGCCGCAGCAGCAGGGCGGCGGCTCCAGCTTTCTCAAGGGCGCGCTGGGCGCAGCGGCCGGCGTGGCCGGCGGCGCGCTGCTGGTCAATTCGCTGAGCGGCATGTTCGGCGGCCACGGCCAGGGCGCCGGCCTCGGCTCCGGGTTCGGCGGCCTCGGCCAGCAGGCGGGCTTCGGCTCCGGCGGCGGCGAAACCGTCATCAACAATTACTACGGCGACGATCGCGGCGGCGGGCGTGATGACGGCGACTATCAGAACGCCTCGGACGATTCGGACTACGACGACGATTCGTCCGACGACACCTACGACGCCTGATCCGAAAAACCGGAAGGCCGCCACGTCGCCGCGACGGCCTTCCTCTCCCGCCTCCCGCGCTTTGCGCGCGCGTCCTACAGGACGATGACTTTCGTGCCGACCTTCACCCGGTCGTAGAGGTCCTCGACGTCCTGATTCATCATGCGGATGCAGCCCGACGACACGTTCTGGCCGATCGTGTAGGGCTCGTTCGTGCCATGGATGCGGTAGAGCGACGAGCCGAGATAGAGCGCGCGGGCGCCGAGCGGGTTCTCGGGGCCGCCTTCCATGAATTTCGGCAGGTCCGGCCGGCGCTTCAGCATTTCCGGCGGCGGCGTCCAGCCCGGCCATTCCGCCTTGCGCGTGACCGTCTTGACGCCGGCCCAGGTGAAGCCCGGCCGCCCGACGCCGATGCCGTAGCGCAGCGCCCGGCCGCCTTCCAGCACCAGATAGAGATGCTTGTCGCGCGTATCGACGACGATCGTGCCCGGCCGCTCGGCGGTCTGGTAGTCGATTTCGGTCCGCAGATATTCGGACGCGACCGAGCGGCGCGTCTCGAGCGGCGCGGCGCCGTAGCTGGCGACCTGCGCCGGCGGGTAGATCGTCGGCGCGGGATTGCGCGGCGCGGGGACCAGTTGCGGCTCCGGCGCGGCGACGCGCGGGCGCGCGGCGAACGGATCGCGGGCGGGCTGGGGCGCCGTGCCCGTCATCACGAATTCGATGAAGCCGCCGCCATAGCCGCCGGCGGCGGCGGGCTGCGCCGCGCAGGCCGCGACGCCCGCAAGCAGGAATATCCGCCAGAGTGGAGACATGGTTCGATCCCGAGCGCCGCGCCGACGGGCGCGAAAGCGATACGGAACCGTAACATGTAGAATTCGCGCGGGGCGACTTACGTAATAGTGTGGTTATGCGAAGGATAACGCGCCGCAATTACCGTGAATATTCCGCAAACCGGCAAGGTTGACGGCGCGTAAACGCCAACCTCAGCGTTCGCCAACCGGCTCGGGCCGCGCCGCGTCGCGATGGAGGAGCGCGCGCGCCTTCGCCAGCACCGGCGCGCGCAAGCCGGCGACGTCGAGCGCCAGCGCGAGAGCGCCGTAGACGCCGGCGCCAACGAGGATCTGGCTTGCGAGCGTCAGCGCGCAGGGCGTCCAGCTCCGCATCGGCCAGAGCGCCGCGACCATGGCGGCCGCGCCGAGCGCGATCGCGCCGAGGTCGCGCAGGCTCGGCCAGCGCGGGCGCGAGGCGAGCGCGAAGCCGATGAGCGCGACGAGGGCCGCGACATAGGCGCCGCTCTGCGCGATGGCGAGGCTCGAAGCGTCCGCGCCGCGCGGCAGCGCCGCCACCAGCAGCGGCGTGCCGGCGCAGCCGATCAGGGCCGCGCCGATCAGCGGCAGTGTCTTCTTCTGGATCTGGAAGATCGGATTGATCGCGAAATTGATCATGGTCAGCGCGAACAGGCCGGGCAGCATCAGCGTGAGATACTGGCCGAACGGACCGCGGAACTGCGCCGGCACCACCAGCGCCTCGACCGACGGCAGGGTCAGCAGCACGCCGACGCAGGCGGGCGCGATGATGGCGAGCACGATGGTGATATTGCGCGCGATCTGTTCCTTGGCGCGGTCGATGCCGTGCGCCTCGTGCGCGGCGACCGCGATCTGGAACAGCAGCACGTCGAGCGCCGAACCGATCGCCTGCACCGCGCGCAGGCCGAGATCGAAGGCGAGCGAGAACTGTCCGGTCTCCGCGAAGCCGTAATATTTCGCCACCAGCGAGCGGTTGACGAAGGGAATGAGCAGATAGAGCAGGTTCGCCGCGATGATCGGCAGGGCGTAGGCGAGATAGGAGCGCCCGAGATCGAAGCTCGCGCGGTTCGGTTCGCTGTCGGCGTCGGTGAGCGCGCGGCGCGCGGCGACGATCGAGCCGGCGATGGAGACGATGGCGCCGAGCAGCGCCATTTTCGCGGATTGGAAGACGAACGCCGCGCCGGTCGTCAGCGCCAGCGACAGGGCGTTCTTGACGATGACGAGACGGCCGTATTGCCGGTCGTCGAAGCGCGCGCGCGCGAGGCCGGTCGAATAGTCGAACAGGCCGTTGACGACCGCGGTCGCCATCGAAAGGCCGATGAGGGCGTGCGACAGGCCGAACTCCACGCCCGACATCAGGACGGCGCCCACGACGACCGTCAGCCCGACGGCGAGAAGGGCGAAGGCCGTGTCCAGCGTCGCGCGCACCTGCGGCTCGTCCTGCCGCGTGCGCTCCGAATAGAAGCGGATCGCCGACAGGCGGATCCAGTCGAAGACGGCGGTCTGGATGACGAGGCCGAGCGCCAGCGCCAGCGCGAAGCGGCCGTATTCCTCCGGCCCCAGGAATTTCGCGACGATCAGCCCGATCACCAAATTGAACAGGGCGTTAACCACGAAGGCGAGCAGCACCTTCATGCGCGCCGCTCCCGTGAGCGGGCGCGCAGCGAGCGGGATGGCGCGGCGCGGCGGATCATGGGCGCTACATAGCGCACGGCGAATAAGAAAGTCTTGCGGGGCGGCGGTCCGCCATGGAACGCCCGCCGTGCTCGCCGGTTCTTCGGACAAACGGAGACGCCGCATGACCCGGGCGGAACGCGCAGACAAAACCAATCGTTGGTCGCAGGATGTCACGCAGCACAGCGATGCGCTCGACCTGAAGGAGGGCGTCTTTGCGCTCGACGATCCCCACGCCATCGCCGCCTCGCTGAAGCGCTCGGCGGATTCGGGCCGCCGCCGCAAGGCCGAACCCTTCCGCTCGGCCATGTCCATGCTGACGTTCTACATGAACCGCGCCGGCGGCAATCTGTCGGAAGGCCGCCGCCGGACGCTGGAGCGGGCCAAGGACGAATTGCGCGCCCTGTATGGCCGCAAGCCCAAACCTAGCCGCAGACGATCAGCCTGATCGGCGCCTCGGCCGCGGTCGCGCGCACCGGCGTCACGCCAAAGGGATCGCCGTCGACCTGCGCCGCCGTCGCCGCGGCGGCGGACAAGGTCGCTTCGGAGACGTCGAAAATGCGCACGCCGGCGCCTGCGAGCCCGCGGCCCGACAGCATCCGCCAGCCGATGCGCAGCAGCGCGCCGAGACTGTCGTCCGTCACGGCGACGAGCGCCAGGCCGGGTCGCGTGGCCGACGTCTGCGGCGCGATCACGTAGTCGCCGCCGTAGCGCGCGGCGTTGGCGCAGATGGCGAGCCGGCAGCGCAATTCGTCGTCCGCCGTCGTCACGATCAGGTCCGGCGTCCGCGCGCGGCGCTTCAGGACGAGGGCGGAGACGACATAGGCCCATTTGCCGATCGCGCTTTTCAGCCGCGGCGAGGTCCGCGCGACGACTGCGGCGTCGAGACCGGCCGAGGCCATCAGCACGAACGGCCGGCCGTTGGCGAGCCCGTAGTAGAGCGGTTCGGTGCGTCCCGCGCGGATGGCGGCGGCGATGGCTTCGGCGTCGCGCGCCGCGCGCGTTTCGAGCGCCAGCACGTTGGCGGTGCCGCCGGCGACGATCGCGAGCGCCGGGCATGCGCCGTCGATCGCGCGCAGGCCGGCGATCGCCTCGTTGATCGTGCCGTCGCCGCCGTGAACGGCGACGACGTCGAAGCCGGCGCCGAGATCGGCGACGATGCGCTCGATGTCGCCGCGCGATTGCGAGAGCATGCTGTCGACCGCCACGCCATGGCGCGCGAGCGCGTCGCGGACGCCCGCGATCTTGCGCGGCGCATAGCCGCGCGCCTTCGGATTGGCGACGATGAGCACACGCCGCATGGGATCGCCGCGCGCGCTCACGGAATGTCGATCAGCCTGAGATAGTCCGCGCGCGCCGCCATCAGCGCGCTGCGGCAATCCTGGCTGAGCGCGGCCTTCTGGGCCTCGCCGGCGTCGCTCTCGGGCAGCGCCGCGTCGCGGCCGTAGGCCTTGTTGAGCCGGGGCAGGGCGATCTTCTCGCCGCACCGCGCCTGGATCGCGAAATTGCCGGGCAGATACATGTCGCGCTTGTCCTTCGCCACATAGGCGCTGACCAGCGTCGGCAGCATGACGACGGAAATGTCGAGCTGCTTCGTCGTGAACGGCGACGCCGCCGACGAGCGGATCTGGTAGAAGGTCACGTCGTTGGGCGCGCGGCGCAGCGCGGAATAATCGTTGGGCGACCACAGCGGCATGCGGCCCGTGCCGGTGAAGGAATTGGGCTGGTGGTCGCCGAAGACGGCGAGCACGTAAGGCCGTCCGGTTTCCTTCTCGCGCGCCTGCAAGGCCTGTTCGAGCGAAGCGATCGCGGCTTCGGTCGAACGGTAGCGCGCGATATATTCGTTGAGCTCGCAGGTGCCGCGCGCATTCGTCGCGCCATTGAAGCGATAGGGCATCTCCTTCTCGCTCGCAAAGCGCGTGCAGGGATGCGGCGAATGATTCTCCATCGTCAGCATGAAGGAGAAGAGCGGCTTCGCCTTGTCGGTCTCGGCGAGCTTGCCGAGATATTTTTCCATGATGTCGGTGTCCTGCGCGAACCACGGCTTGTCGATCTTCAGCTCCTCGCCGTCGATGAAGCGGTCGAAGCCGTAATGGCCGTAGGCGGCGCGCGATCCGTAGAAGGTTCCCTCGACCGGATAGAGCGCCAGCGTCTGGTAGCCGCGCGCCTTGAGATAGGTGGCGAGCGAGGCCTTCACGTAGGGCCCCAGTTCGACATGCGTGTAATAGCCGGCGTAGCCGAACAGGCGCGAGGGAATGCCGGTGATCGTCTCGAATTCGCTGATCCACGTGCCGCCGCCGATCGCGTGCACGCCGAGTTCCCCCTGCAACTGGCCGGCGCCGGAGGCCGGAAAGAGCGGCGAGGTCACGGCGGGCGTCGTCGGGAAGACCTTTGAAATGTCGAAGGTCGATTCCAGCAGCACGATCGCGATGTTCGGCAGCCTGTCCGGCGCGGCCGGCGGCTTCAGATAGGCGGTTGCCTCGCCGACCGCCGGCGCCCCCAGCGCGCCGTTTTGCGCCAGCTCCCGGAAGGGCGTCGGCGCATGCGCCTCGTAGCGCGCGGTCAGCGCGAGGAAGGGGGCGGCGCCGACCAGCTTTTCGATCAGCACCAGCCCTTCGGGCGTATTGGCGATCTCGGCGTAGTCGTGCCCCTGGATCGCCGTTTCCAGTCGCTGCGCGAATTGGACGACCGCGGTCCAACCGAGCGTCGCCGCGAGCGCGACGGCGAACGCGCGCGCAGGCGCGTTGGCGCGCGCCTGCGCGCGGTCGAGCCGCGTCACGCGCCAGCCGACGGCCGCCAGGAGCGCGGCGACCGTCGCGCCCAGGATCGAGAAGGCGAGCGTCGGGGAAACCTTCATCGCCCCCAGAAACCCTTCAGGGTTGGCGGCGGCGATCTGCAGGTCGAGCCAGGTGAGCGGCATTTCCGTCAACGCGATCTTGCCGTCGTTGAGGACCTGGACGATGGCCGCGAGAACGGCCGCGAGCGCGAGCCAGGCGACGCCCGCCCGCCAGCTCATGACGAGCGCGGGCAGGATCGCCGCGGCGAGGAAGAACCAGCGCGCCGCGCCGAGAAACGAATTGTCGGGGATGACGGCCAGCGCGGCGAAAAGCGCGCCGAAACCCAGCGTGCAAACAAGCGATTGGAGAAGAATGCGCCGACGCATGACAATTCCGTGACGGCCGCCACGCTAATCCAACCCCGCGCGCCGCGCAAAGCGGCTCTTTCGCGCGCCCTTCAACCAAAAGTCGTAGGCCGCCTTGACAGATGCGGGGGGCCGGACTTATCTCCCGATCGCTTGTTAGCACTCGGCGTTAACGAGTGCTAACGCGCCTCCAACCAGAACGGCCGTCTGCAAGGCGGCCGCGATTTTAGGATAGTGAGACCATGAAGTTTCGTCCTCTGCACGATCGCGTCGTCGTGAAGCGCATCGACAGCGAAGAGAAGACCAAGGGCGGCATCATCATCCCCGATACCGCGAAGGAAAAGCCGCAGGAAGGCGAGATCGTCGCCGCCGGTCCCGGCGCCCGCGACGAGGCCGGCAAGCTCGTCCCGCTCGACGTGAAGGCGGGCGACCGCGTTCTGTTCGGCAAGTGGTCCGGCACCGAAGTCAAGATCGACGGTCAGGATCTCCTGATCATGAAGGAAAGCGACATCATGGGCGTGATCGCCTGAGATAGCCGCTTTTCGAACTCGTCCCGTAATTTTCGGAGTTTCAGAACATGGCAGCCAAAGACGTCAAATTCTCCACCGAAGCCCGCGACAAGATGCTGCGCGGCGTCGAAATCCTCGCCAACGCCGTCAAGGTCACGCTCGGTCCGAAGGGCCGCAACGTCGTGATCGAGAAGTCGTTCGGCGCGCCCCGCATCACCAAGGACGGCGTCACCGTCGCCAAGGAAGTCGAGCTCGCCGACAAGTTCGAGAACATGGGCGCGCAGATGGTGCGCGAAGTCGCCTCCAAGCAGAACGACGCCGCCGGCGACGGCACCACGACCGCGACCGTTCTCGCCGCCGCCATCGTGCGTGAAGGCGCCAAGGCCGTGGCCGCCGGCATGAACCCGATGGACCTCAAGCGCGGCATCGACACGGCGGTGGACGCCGTCGTCGCCGACCTCAAGCAGCATTCCAAGAAGGTCACCACCAACGAGGAGATCGCCCAGGTCGGCACGATCTCGGCCAACGGCGACGCCTCGATCGGCAAGATGATCGCGGAAGCGATGCAGAAGGTCGGCAACGAGGGCGTCA
>DAIRCS010000057.1:0-19813 GCA_036796555.1 Rhodoblastus sp.
CTTCTTCCGATTTCATCGGCGTTCCATAGGCGTATTTCGCCATGTGCTGGATCGAGCGCGCGTCGTAGGGACAGGCCATCACGCAATTGGCGCAGCCGATACAGATGTCGTAGTCGATGGTGACGAGCCCGTCGGCGCGCTGCTTTGTCGCCGTCGTCGGGCAGACGTGCATGCAGGGCGGATTGGCGCAATGCATGCACGCGACCGGCATGAAGGTGCGCTGCACGTCGGGGAAATCGCCGGTCTCGATGTCGAGCACGCGCCGCCATTGCACGCCGGGCGGCGTGGCGTTGGCGTTCTTGCAGGCGGCCGTGCAGGTCTGGCACCCCACGCAGCGGCGCAGGTCGATCGCCATCACATAGCGTTTGTCGGAACCGTTCGCCTGCGCGCTCATGCCGCGGCCGCCTTGTCGGCGCGGCGGATCGCGACGCGCACGATATCGGCGCCGGAGCCCGTGGCGTCGGTGAGTTCGAGCGACATGGGCGCGATCGTGTTGAGGCTCGCGCGCTCCTTATCCTTGATGTAGGGCGTCGCCCAGTGATCGAACTGGCCGATGATGACGATCGTGTCCGGCCGCACGCCCTTCACCAGCGAGGCCTTGCCGTAGGTCGCGCCGATATGCGAGCGCACTTCCACGCGGTCGCCTTCGCGAATGCCGAGACCGCGCGCGGTCTTCTCGTTGAGAATGACGCCGGTCGCGCCGTGCAGGTTCTCCGACACCTCGTCCATCAGCGCGATCGCGGCATTGCCGCCCGAATGATATTGCATCGACTTGGTCGAGAGCAGCCAGAACGGGAATTCCTCGAGACTGCCGCCAGCGTTGACCAGCGCGCGCTCCCAGCGGCCGGGCACGTCGTGCCAGTCAGGCAGGCCGACATATTCGGTGAGCTGCTCGTCCCACCAGTGGATTTCGTTCTCGTGCAGGCGATTTCCCAATTCGCGGCCGAGGCGCAGCAGCCGCTCCTGATACGGCAGTTCGTAGCGCAGGCCCTGCTTCTCGAGCGTCGGCGTCAGATACCAGCCGAGCCGCGATTGCGGCACGGCGTAGAAGCCGTGCTCCCTGAACCAGTCGAGCCCGTGGCATTCCCTGCCTTCGGACAGAGTCAC
Source organism: Rhodoblastus sp. (assembly GCA_036796555.1). GTDB lineage: Bacteria > Pseudomonadota > Alphaproteobacteria > Rhizobiales > Beijerinckiaceae > JAJXWB01. The sequence continues at coordinate 1,108 of DAIRCS010000057.1, forward strand.
GGTCGCCGCCTTGCACACCGCGTCCCAGACCTTGTCGGGATCGAGCGCGCTCTGCGCATCGAGCGTGAAATCGTAAGTCTCGCCCTTCAGCGGCGAGACGCCGGAGATGCCGCGATTGAGCTGCGCGACATAGCCGTCGATAAGGCCCGAGCGGCGCGCGAGTTCGGCCGCGATCCACGAGAAGTCGCGCGCCTCGCCCTGCGGCTCGACCGCCTTCTGGCGCAGCACGACGCCGATGTGGTCCCAGAAATGCTCCATGTATTTGGTCTGGCCCATGCGGATGAGCTGGTTCGACTCCAGATCCGTCGCTTCGGGCAGCAGCAGGTCGGCCATGTAATTGGTCTCGTCGACCGTGTAGGCGAAGGCGACCATGAAGGGGAATTTGGCGGCGGCCTCCGCCAGCCGGCGCGTCTCCCAGAAGGAGATCGCCGGGTTCGAGCGGTAGACGAACCAGAGTTCGGGATAGGTGGGCTTGGGCCAGTTCCAGCCTTCCGGCGTCTCCTCCTGGAACATCCAGGCGAGCTGTGTCGGACCCAAAGCCTGGCTCCAGCCGCCGTTGCGGCCGACGATCGGCACGAGCGTGCGGTGGATGTTGCGCGTCGTCGGCTGCGCTTCCCACGAATTGGAGCCGGTCGGGTTGAAATATTGCACCATGAAGCCGTCGTCGCCGGGCTTCACGCTCATGTGGCGGTTTTCCTGCGGCTTGTTGATGCGCACCGTCGTGCCGAGAATGCCGCCGGGATTTTCCAGCGCGCCGACCAGCATGGCGAGCACGGTGCGCGCCCAGCAGCATTCGAAGGCGCCCCAGCCGTTGTTGACGGATTTGCCGAGCGTGACGGCGACGGGCCGCAGCGGCAGCGTCACGCCGTCGATCTCGATCGTCTCGCCGATGGAGGCGGCGTCGAGATATTCGTTGGCGATGCGGCGGATCGTGTCGGCCGGCACGTCGCAGATGGCGGACGCCCATTCGGGCGTGTAGCGCGCCATGTGATCGGCGAGCGCCTGATAGGCCGTGCGCCCTTCGACGTCGGCAAACTCCTGCCGCGCCGCGTCCGCGTCGACCGTGATCGCGCGCGCGACCTTGTAGCGGCCCGCGACCGCGGGGCGGGCGCCGGACGTATCATGCGCGACGACGCGGCCGCTCGCTTCGTCGAACACAAGCGGCTTCGACGTTTCGGGATCGCGCAGATAGAGGCCGTTGGGCGCCAGCAGATAGGGCGAGGCCGTGCGGTCGCGCAGGAAGGGAATGTCGAGCCTGTCGAGCCCATGTTCGCACACCAGAACGTGGATCAGCGCGAACAGGAAGGCCGGATCGGTCTTCGGCCGGATCGGAACCCATTCGGCGGAACAGGCGGCGGTGATGGTGAGACTCGGCTCCACCTGCACGCGCTTGTAGCCGCGGATGCGCGCGTCGGCGTGGCGGATGACGGCCGTCGGCCCGCCCGTCACCTCGACATTGGCGCCGCAGGAAATGACGTAGCGCGTATGCGGCGTATCGGCGGAGACGGTGAAGGCTCGATGCCAGAACTCGCCGTAGAGATGTTCGGAATGGACGCATTTGACGCCCTGCCCCGACCCGAAACTGTAATCGATCGGGCCCCAGGCGGCGAGGAACGCCGGCAGCGTGCCCATGTAATTGGAGGGCGTGCCGCCGTGGCCGAAACTGGCGGCGATGCGCGGCAGGCCGGCCTCGTCGATCACGCCCTTCGCGCGGATGGCCTTCAGCCGTTCGGCGATCGTGTCGAGCGCCTCGTCCCAGGAGATCGGAACGAAACCCGGCTCCTCCTTCATCCCCTTCTTCGGATTGGTCCGTTTCATGGGCGTGAGGATGCGGTTGGGATTGTAGGTCTTCTGCACGAGGCCATAGGCCTTTACGCAGGGACGGCCGTGGGCTGGATGAATGCGGTCGCCGTCGAAATTCGGGCCGATCTCCGTCGCGACGCCATTCTCGACCTTCACGCGCAGGAAGTCTGGACCGGAGACGCAATTGTAGCAGAAGGAGGGGACGCTCCTGGTGGAAGCGCCGGAAGCCTTGCCGGCTGCGCTCATCATTTCCTCCCGGGATCGCACGGGCGCGGATGTGTCCGTCTTGTGCGGAAATATGATACAAACAGACGGCCACAAGTCAAATGTCCGGTATCGTTTGGTCGACATGCGAACCGTCCGCCGCCAGCGGCTATTGTGCGCCGCACCCGAGCCGGTTCCTGCGGCTACGATTGCGCGCCGCGCGCGGCTGTGACACGATCGGATCACGTCATGATACGATAATTCTCTGCTCAATAAGAATTCTGTATCCTTTCATGACCGCGGGAGGGCCGAATGAAGGACACGATCAGGGCCGGCATGTCGGCGACCCGGCGCATCGAGGTGGATACGCCGCGCACGATCGACTTTCTCGGCGAGAACCTGCGCGTCTACGCCACGCCGGAGCTGGTGCGCGACTTCGAGATCGCCTGCCTGGAATTCCTCCTCGGGCACACGGATCCCGGCGAAAATTCCGTCGGCACGGGCATCTGCATTTCGCACGGCGGCGCGACGCTGCGCGGCATGAGCGTGGACATCACGGTGACGGTGGCCAAGGTCGACGGTCGGATGGTGACGTTCGACCTCGTCGCGAAGGATGCGATCGAGGAGATCAGCAAGGGCACGCACAGCCGTTTCGTCGTGGAAGTCGACAAGCTTCGCCAGCGCGTCGCGGGCAAGGCGGCCAGGGCCGGCGTCGCGTGAGCGGCTGACCGAAAACGAGCAAGTCCCGACCAGGCCCCTGGCGCTTGGAGGCGCGCGATCATGACAGAGTCGCCGAACGATCCGCAGCGCACGATCCCGGCGCGCATCGTGCGTTACGATACGGACGTCGGCGAAACGAAGGACATGGCCGTCGCCGTCGAGGCCCCGCTCAACATCGTCTACGGCGACACGCCCTATGCCGTGATGATGGTCACGCCCGCCGACATCGAGGATTTCGTTTTCGGCTTCAGCCTGACGGAAGGCGTGATCGGCGGCTCGCGAGAAATCCGCGGCGTCGAGATCTCGCGCCGGCACGAAGGCTATATCGCCGCCGTCAACCTCGCTCCCGATGCGCTGCGCCGCCACATGGCGCGGCGGCGCAACCTCTCGGGGCGGACGAGCTGCGGGCTCTGCGGCGTCGAGGATTTCAACCAATTGCCGTCCGCGCCCGGCAAGGTCGGCGCACGCGCCGTCGCGCCAGACGCCATCGCGCGCGCCCTGCGGGCGCTGCATGAAAAGCAGACCCTCTTCCGCGCGACGCGCGCGGTGCACGGCGCCGCCTGGTGCGCCGAGGACGGCGCGGTGCGTCTCGTGCGCGAGGACGTCGGCCGCCACAACGCGCTCGACAAGACGATCGGCGCCTGCCTGCGCGAAGGCTTTTCCGCGCGCGAGGGTTTCGCGCTCGTCACCAGCCGCTGCTCGTTCGAGATGATCGAGAAGACGGCGATCTTCGGCGCGCCGGCGCTGGTCTCCGTCTCGGCGCCGACGTCGCTGGCGATCGAACGGGCGCAGGCGCTCGGCGTCACGCTGATCGCCGTCGCGCGCGACGACGGCGCGCTCGCCTTCGTCACGCCCTGATCAGCGCGGGAAGGGCTTCGGCAATTCCAGCGTGACGCTGTGGCCGCCACGCGTCAGCTTGATCGACCGCGGCGCGACCTCGGCGACATTCCAGCCGGACGCGGAAGCCCCGAGCGGCAGCCGCAGAACCGTCTGCGATCCCGATTCGAGCAGGACCGCGAATTTCTCGCTTTCGCCCACCACCGTCCCGACGAGCGCGAACGGCGGCGGGGCGGAATCGCCAACGACGACGGTCTGCGGCCCCTCCGGCGCCGCGGCGAGCGGCGGCGGGCGGCGGCTTTGCGTGAAGACGGGACGATCGCGCGTGGCGGCGAGCTGATCGAGCGTCATCGACCACAGGGGATTGGACAGGCCGTCGGCCTGCTGCGCCCGGGCGGCCGCGCCGACGGCGCAGACGGCGAGGACGGCGAGGGTCGCGCGTGCGCGCTTCATGGAGTCGCCCGCCACTGGCCCGAGACCGCGATCTGCGCGCGCAGGCGCGGCGCGGCGGATTTCTCGTCGCCCCCCGCGGTCTGCGCGGTCAACCGGTCGACCATCAGCACCGGCATGCCGGCCTCGATCTCGTAGAGCGCGCGCTGCAGGCCCGGCTGATCGATGTCGCAGGCGACGACGAGCGCGACGCGGCCGCCCTCCGCGCCGGCTTCGTGCAGGTCCAGTTCCGACGACAGGACGGAGCCGCCGGCTTCCGACAGGACGGCGCCGATGCGCTGCTGCAGGGCTGCGCCCGCGACCGTCGCCGTCTGTCCCTCGATATAGGCGGAGCCCGCGGGCGGCTGCGTCGTGAAGCGCAGGCCCGCGAGGCCCTTGCGCGCGCGCAATTGCTCGAGATTTTCGGCGGCGGAAGAATAGTTCGACCAGGATTGCCACAGGGCGGCGCAGGCGCTCGCGCCGACGATCAGCAGCAGCGCGAGCGCCGCCGCATAGGCCGCCGTCGCGAGCAGCGAATTGCGCGACTGGCCGAGAGCGAGGCGAACGGGGTTCATTCGTCGCGCCCGTAGCGCGCATTGACCTGCGCCTGGATGTGGAACTGGTCGCCGGGCTCGTTCGGCGCATGCGTCGTCGGCGCCGAGAAGGTCGCGCGCGAGAAGGTCGGCGAGCTTTCGAGCATGGCGACGAGCTTTGTCGCGTCGGCGCTGACGCCGGCGATCTCGACCTTGCCCTCGCCATACTGCATTTCACGCAGGTAGGTGTCGTCGGGGAGGATGCGCGCGAGCTGCTCCATCACCAGCACGGTCAGCGGCGCGCCGAACTTGCGCTTGTGCAGCATGATGTCGGGATCGCGGGCGCCGGACATCTGCGCCTGCCGCCATTGATGCGTCTCTGTCGCAATGTCCTCGGAGCGGGTCTCGAGCCAGGCGCCGAGAACGCCGGAGGCCGCGGCCGACAGGCCGGCGAAGGCGAGCGCGCCGACCAGCGTCTTGCGGAGAAGGCCTTGCGCCTCGACCGCGGCGCGCTCGCGGCGGAAGGCGCTTTCCAGGACGACGATCGGCGGCGCGGGGGCCGCCTCGTCTTCCCGCCGCGCCGCGATGGTCGCGGAATTCGCGGCGGCGGCGCCGAGCGCGGCGGCGATCGGTTCGATCTGCGCGAGCGGCGCGGCCGCCATCGCCAGCTTGATGCGGTCGTGGCCGGCGTTCTGCGGGGCGCTGGCGCCGAAGGCGGCTTGCGCCGGCGACCAGGGCGTGAGCCGATCGATCTGGGCGCGCAGCACGCCGTCGAGGAAGTCGACCGCCTTCGCCGGGAAATCGAGATCGCGAAACAGGAACATGCCGGGCGGCAAGGTCAGCGCGACGCGCGCGCCGCGCAGCATCGAATCGGCGGCGCGACCGTCCTCGTCGACGAAAGCGCCGTCGACGATCCGGAAGGCGCGCGGATCGGCGCCGATTCGATAGGAGCCGTCGGCGGCGCCCTCGATCGCGACGGCGCGCGGCTTGGCGAAAGCGTCGGAAGCTTGCGCGACGACGCCCGCGACGGCGGCGATCCATCGCTCGAACGCCTGTTTGAGACTATCGGAATTCAGGTTCATCGCCGCCGGCCGTCGCCCGGCGCCGTCAGGTCGTCGCCGGTGCGCCATAGTAGGACATTATAGGGGGCGTCGCCATTGCGGACGGCGAGCGCCACGACCTCCGCGGCGTTCACGCGGCCCTGCGAATCGATCACGCGAATCCGGAAGCGCGTCGGTTTCAGCGCCTGATCGGCGTTCTGCGCGCCGTCGGGCGTTTGCGCGCCGGCGGCCCCGTCCTGCCCGCCCCCTTCCTGGCCGCCCGCCGGCGCGCCCTGGGGCTGCGCTTGCGGCGATGGTTGCGATTGCGGCTGCGCGGACGGCGGCTGATCGGCGGCGCCCGTCTTCTTCGCCGGATCGTCCTCCCATTTCGCGCGCCCGCCATAGACGGTGACGAGCGGCGCGATGCGGGCGACGACGTCGGGCGGAATATCGCGCAGGTCCCACAATTCCTCGACCGACTGGAACGGTCCGTGGCGCGGCAGATAGGCGACGCCGGCGGCGCGATAGCTCAGGTCCTCCATACCGGCGCCCTGCGCGTTCGCCTTCTGGCGCCAGGCGAGAATCCGCTGCGCGTAAAGCTCGGCGGACGCGCGCACGCCGCCCTCCGCGGACAGGAACGCGGTCAGGCTGTCGAGCGACGCCTTGTTGAGATCGAGGCGCAAGGCTTCGGACGCGTAATGCACCTGCGCCCGCATGTCGCCGATGCGATAGTCGAGGACGCCTTCCTCCGGCCGCCGGCTCGGGTCCATCTGGGTCAGGTCGTAGACGGCGAGCTCGAGCGCGCCGGACAGCGCCGCCTCCGCGCCGACGCGGCGCAAATAGAAGTCGGCGCTCTGCGCCATGGTGAGCGCGTAGGCGACATAGGCGCCAACCAGGCCGGCGAGCGCGACCAGAATCCAGAGCACGGCGATCAACACGAATCCGCCGCGCGCCTGCCGGCGGCGATCGGAGCGCGAGGCGGCGGACGTGGTCATTGCTGCGCGCCTTCGCCGCCGGACTGCTGGGCCGGCAATTGCTGGCCCCCCTGCTCCTGCTGATCGGCCTTGCCGCACGATTTCATCGAGCGCGCGCCGGCGCAGCGCGCCGGCCCCTCGGCATGGATGACCGCGATCGTCGACGGCGCGATCTCGGCGCCGCTCGCCGGATCGCGCAGGGCGATGCGCACACGCGCCGGCAGCGCGAACGGATCGTCCCATTGCGACCGCCAACGGCCCTCGGCGTCGGCATAGCCGAAATCGATGCGCGCTTGCGCCCGCAGGAGAACGGCGGTCGAGGAAAAGCGCAGATCCTGCCCTGCCACGGCGCCCGGCGGCAGCGGCGTGAAGCGCGCCTGCCGACGCACGATCCGCACGCCGGTCTTGTCGGCGACCGTCATGATGCGGACGACTTCGAGACCCGGCCGTTCGCCGGGATCGAGGACGGGACGCACGAAGGTCACCGCCTCCGGCTCCCCCGAAAAGAAGAAGTAATTGTCCTGCGCGGAGCCCGTCACATAGCGCGCCTCGCCCAGATCGGCGGCGATCCGGTCGAGCGCCAGACCGGTGAGATCGGCCTTCTGCACCGCGTGGAAGCCGCGATTCCAAGCCGGCATCCATTGGGCGACCAGCGAGGCGCCGCCCGCCATGACAAGGCCGCTCAGCGCCAGCGCCACCAGCCCTTCGAGAATGGAAAAGCCGGCGCAGGATTGCGAAGTGGCGCGCCGCTTCATGACGCGGCCTTGCCGAGACGCACGGTGACGATCTCCGCGCTGACGCCGCCCGGCCCGCTGATGCGCAGGATGACGCGATAGGGAATCCAGACCGCCTGGCGCTCCACGGGCTGCGTCTGCTGGCCGAACGGCGAGGACTGCTGGTCGGCCGCCGGCGACGGGCCAGCTTCGCGCGGCGGCGGGGCGGCCATCGGCTGGACGTCGACGCGCCAGGCGTAGCCGTCGGCGCCGCCGGTCGTTCCTCCCGAAAAATTGCGCTCCGTCAATTCGGCGAGGACGCGGCGCGCCACCTGCGCGAGGCCGACCCGCTCGATCTCGGCGCGGTTGGCGCGGCGGCCGACCGAGGCGAGCGAGCCGATCGCGGCCATGACCGCGGCCAGAAGCGCCAGCGCGACGAGCGTCTCGAGCAAGGTGAAGCCCGCCCGGGGGCCGTGGTCAGGCGGCGTCGCCCGGGACAATCTCGACGCCTCCGGTCAGCCAGTTGACGCGTATCTGCAGCGAAAACCCCAGTCGCGACAGGATGAGCGATCCGCCGCAGGACAGGCCTGATGGGAAGAAGCGGATCGTGTTGTCGGACGGCGCGCCGCGGCAGGAGCGCGCGAGCACGGCGTTGAAGCCGACGTCGGGGGGCAGCGCGACGCGCGCGCCGGTCGCGCCCGAAACAACGGCATGGCCGCCGGGATCGAGCAGCGTCGCCGTCATGACGCCGCGCTCGAGCGCGAGCTGCCGGTCCTGCTTGATGAGGGCGGCTACCTTGACCGCGTAGGATTCGAACGCGGTGCGCGACGTGCCGCGCGGAATGGCCGGCGTGAGGACGGCCGCCACCAGGCCGATGATCGCGAGCGCGCAGACCGTTTCGAGCAGCGTGAAGCCGCCCGCCGCGTCCCGCCGGTCACTCGGCATTCTTGATGTAGCCGGCCGCGCCTTTCGCGCCATTGGCTCCTTCCGGTCCATAGGACAATATCTCGTAAGGCTTCCGGTCGCCCGGCGACTTGTAGACATAGGGCGTCCCCCAGGGATCGCGCGGCACGGCGGCGCCCTTGAGATAGGGCCCGTTCCAGGCGGCCGCGCTCGCGGGCCGCTGCATCAGCGCGTTCAAACCCTCGGTCGAGGACGGATAACGACCGACGTCGAGGAAATAGAGATCGAGCGCGCTGGAAAAGCTCTCGATCTGGATTTTCGCGGCCTTCACCTTCGCGTCGGAGAGATAGTTGAGCACGCGCGGGCCGACGAGGCCCATGATCAGGCCGATGATCGAGATGACGACGAGCACCTCGACGAGCGTGAAACCCGCCTGCGCGGCGCGGCGGCGGCCCTTGCGGCCGGAGTCTTCAGGACGGCGTTTGACAAGCGACATGGCGAACTCTCGAATTCAGCCTGCGAGCTGGTTGACGGACAGCAGCGCGGTCATCACGGAGACGATGAGGCCGCCGACGACGAGGGCGATGGCGATGATGGCGGCGGGCCCGACCACGGCGACGATGCGGTCGAGACTGCGCTGCAGCTTGGATTCGTAGAAATCGGCGACGCGGCCGAGCACCATCGGCAGCCGGCCCGTCTCCTCGCCGAGGCGGAGCGTGCGCACCGCCATCGGCGGCAGCGCGCGCGTCTCGGTCAGCGCTTCCGACAGCTTGCCGCCGTGGCGCACGAAATCGACAGTGCGCGCCCAGGCGTCGGACTTGCCGGTCGAGGCCATGATGTCGACGATGATGCGCAGCGCCGGCGCCAGGCCGACGCCGCTGGTGAGCAGGAGCCCGAGATTGCGGCAGAACAACGCGGCGCGGCGATATTCGAACACGCGATCCATGAAGGGAATGCGCCCGAGCGCATCGACGAAGGCCGACCGCAGCTCGCGCCGGGTGGAAGCCCACCACACGCCCGCGACCAGCGCGGCGGCGGCGAGCGCGAACAGATTGAGATGGGCGCGCAGGCCGCCCGACACCGCCAGGAAGACCCCGAGCATCGGATCGATCTTCGCGTTGAAATCGCGCAGCACGCCCTCGAATTGCGGCAGCACGACGATGAGAAAGAACAGCAGCACCGCGGTGGCCGCCGCCATGATGAACGCGGGATAGCGCAGCGCGTCGATGATGCGCCGGCGCAGCGCCTCGGCGCGCTGGCGCTCGGTCGCGAGCGTCTCGAGCACGGTTTCGAGCGCGCCCGAATTCTCGCCGGCGCGGCAGAGCGCGACATACATGGGCGAAAAGAGATCGGGATAGCGGGCGAGCGCATCGGCGAAACTGTCGCCGGAGGCGACGGCGGCGCTGATCTTGGCCAAGGTCGGACGCAGCCGGCCGGCGCTCGCCTCGTTGGCCATCAGGTCCAGCGCATCGTGAATGCGCGCGCCGGTCTTGAGCAGCAGCGCGAGATCGGCGGTCATGATGGTGACGTCCTCGGCGCTCGCGCGCGCGCCGAAGGACAGGGCGCCGAGCGATGTCGACCCGCGTCGCTCGCCGTCGATCGGAATGAGGCCGAGATATTCGATGCGCCGCGCAAGCTCCTCGCGCGAATCCGCCGAGATCGAGCCGGTGACGATCTCGCCGGTCTGGCTCATGGCCCTGTATTGGAACTCAGGCATGGCTCATCGCACCGTCGTCACGCGCAGCGCCTCGGCGGGCGAGGTCACGCCCGCAAGACACTTGACGACCGCGTCCTCGATCATCGTCGTCATGCCGGACTTGCGCGCGGCGCGATCGATCTCGCGCGCATCGGCGCGGTCGCCGATCAGCTCGTGGATCTCGTCGGTCATTTCGAGCACTTCGAAAATGCCCACGCGGCCGCGGTAGCCGGCGCCGTTGCAGCGCTCGCAGCCCACCGGGCGCCAGACGCGGTCGCCGACCCTGAGGCCGAGCGCGCCATATCTGCGATCATTGGCGCAGGTCTCGGCGTCCAGAACCTCCGGCGCCTTGCAGCGGTCGCACAGAATTCGCACCAGACGCTGCGCGATCACGGCGCGCAGGGTGGAGCGCAGCAGAAACGGCTCGACGCCGAGATCGACGAGCCGGGGAACGGCGGCGCTGGCCGTCTCCGTATGCAGCGTCGTGAGCACGAGATGGCCGGTCAGCGCGGCGTGAATGGAAATGTCGGCGGTCTCGCGGTCGCGGATTTCGCCGACCATGATGACGTCGGGATCCTGACGCACGAAAGAGCGCATGGCTGCGGCGAACGTGAGACCTATCGAAGGTTTCACCTGCGACTGGTTGACGAATTCGATCTCGTATTCGACCGGGTCTTCGATGGTCAGTATCTTGCGGCTCGGATCGTTGAGGATCGAGAGCATGGTCGCCAGCGACGTGGTCTTGCCGCTGCCGGTCGGGCCCGTCACGGCGACAAGGCCGTGCGGCAATTCCAGAACGCGCGTGAGCTTGCGCTCGTCGGCCGGCGAAAGGCCGAGCTTCTTGATGTCGAGCAGGCCGCGGTCGCGCGGCAGCAGGCGGATGACGGCCGCCTCGCCGTGCTGGCGCGGCATGGTGGCGACGCGCATGTCGATATCGGCGGCGCCGATGCGCACGCGCGCCGCGCCGTCCTGCGGCAGGCGCCGCTCGGCGATGTCGAGCGAGGCGAGGATCTTGATGCGCGAAATGATCGCCTCGGGCACGATCAGCGTCGGCGCCGGCACGACGCGCAGCAGGCCGTCGATGCGCATGCGCACGACGAGGCCGTTGCGGAACGGCTCGACATGAATGTCGCTCGCGCGCATGTCGATCGCCTTCTCGATGAGGTCGTTGACCGCGCGCACGACCGGCGCGCCGCTGGCGAGGTCGCGCAGGTTCTCGACGTCGTCGGGCCGCGCGGCGACGGCGGCCTCCGTCGCTTCGGCCTGCTCGTCCTCCAGCGCCTCGCGGAGCACCAGGGCGACGTCGTCGTAAGCCGCGACCACGAGCGCCACGGGGCCGCCGAGCGCGAGTTCCGCCGCGCGCACGGTCGCCGGATCCCAGGGATCGGCCACGGCGAGCCACATCCGGCCCTCCGCGTCGGCGAAGGGATAGGCGAAGGTCTGGCGCAGAAAGCGCCGGGAGAATTTGGCGACGAGCGGCTCGGCCAGCTTCATCTGCGCATAGGCGATGCGGTCGAGGCGGGCGAAGGCGGCGACCTCGTCGGCGAAATCGTGCGAATTGAGGAACGACGTTTCCCACACGCGGCGCAGGCGCGATTCGTCGGCGCCGATCCGGCTGCGGTCGAGCGCGGCGTCGAAATGCAGGCGGTAGCGCTCGCTCAGCTCCCTGGCGAAATCGTCCACCGGATCAGCAGCCATGGCGGGCCCCCTCCCGATCCCTTCAGCCGCCCTTGACGATGTTCGCCGCCCTGCAGTCCGGCCCCCGCAGATCGTCGATCGTCAGGCGTTGCGCGTCGGTCTTTTCCTTCAGCGAGAGTTTCGAGGCGATGGCGTCGCGGATGCGCGCCCAATCGGAGCGCAGGCGGCCCTGCGCGCGCGCCACCGCCTGGTTCGTCCAGGCGTAGGCCAGCACGTAGTCCTGCGGCGCGCCGCGGCCGAGATCGTGCGCCATGCCCAGCAGGAATTGCGCATGCGGCTGCCCGCGGTCGGCCGCGCAATGATACCAGTAGACCGCCTTCTCGGCGTTCTGCGGAACGCCGATGCCCCTTTCGTAGAGATATCCGAGCCACGCCTGCGCGCGGGGATCGCCCTGATAGGCGCGTTCGACATGGCGGAACGGCGGCGGCTTGTACCACAGGCTCTGGGCGCAGGCGGCCGGCGCGGCCAGCAGGCACGCGGACGCGAGGATGGCGCGGCCCGCCCGGGACGCCCATTCGCTCAGGCGCAAATACTCGAAAAACGCCACGGGTCTATCCTCGAAGACGGCCGGTCGCCGACGCCTGCGCGAACCGAAATCATGCCGTGCGCCCAGCTTCCGACCGCGCCGCCGCAAGCATTCCGACGTCCGGCGCCTGCGCTGGGGCCAGTGTTCCCAATCGGCAACTTCCATCTAGCAAAAACAATGGAACCGAAGCCGCCTCTATCTTGCGCAACGGTATGCGTATAGAAGATTTTTGACAATCGGTGTAGCGGCGGGTTTCACTTGTATGTTGTTGTTGCGTCCCCGACGGACATCGTTCGCGCGTCGCCTCGCCGCCGGCGCGACGATTGTCGGGCTGGGCGCGCTGCTGGCCTCCTGCAATCTCACCGCCGCCGGACTGGGTAGCGACGGCCGCGAAGCGGTCAGCGCGGGCGATGCGGTGCGCAACGTCGACCTCGAGCCGCGCTTTCCGCGCGGCGACAAGACCGCCAATTCCGGCAACGGCGTGTTTCCACGCGGCTTTTCGATCTTCGGCGACCGGGGCGGCGGCGAGGATGCGGCCACGACCAGCGGCCGCGCGATGGCCATGGCCGAGAGCAGCGGCGGCGGCGCCGAGGTCGGCGAAGGGGGAGTCACGCTCAATTTCGAGAACGCGCCGGTTGCGGCCGTCGCCAAGGTCATTCTCGGCGACGCGCTGAAGGTCGGCTATACGATCGACCCGCGCGTGCAAGGCTCCATCACGCTCTCCTCCGGCCGCGCCGTGCCGCGCAACAAGCTTCTGTATGTGCTCGAATCGGCGCTGAAGTCGAACGGCATGGCGCTGGTGCGCGACGCCCACGGCTATTCCATCACGCCCGCCGGCGAAGCCATGGGAACGGGCGTCGTCGACGGCGGAAATTCGCTGCAGGCGGGCTACGGCGTGACCGTCATCCCGCTGCGCTACGTCTCCGCGCAGACCGTCGTCAAGCTGCTCGAAGGCTTTTCGGTCAAGCCCGGCGCCATCAAGTCGGATTCCTCGGGCAGCATATTGATCGTCGCGGGCTCGGCGGCCGAGCGGCGCATGGCGCTCGACACGGTCGCGAATTTCGACGCCGACTGGATGCGCGGCCAGTCGGTCGGCGTCTATCCGCTGCAGAGCGCGACGCCCGAGCCGATCGTGTCGGAACTCGAGAAGATCCTCGATTCCGGCGAAGGCGGTATGGGCCAGGGACTGGTGAAATTCCAGGCTATCTCGCGCCTGAACGCGATTCTCGTCGTGGCCAAGAAGCCGGAGCTCCTGCGCAACGCCTCGAACTGGATCCGGAGGCTGGACGGCTCCAGCACGGCCGCGATCGGCGTGAAAGTCTATCACGTGCGCCACGGCGAGGCGCGCCATCTCGCGCAGCTTCTCAACGAGATGTTCCTGGGCGGACAATTGAGCCTCGACAACCAGTCCGGCACGTCGCCTTCCTCGGGAAGCCGCAGCATGTCGCCGGTCGAACGGCTGACCGGCGGCGGCCAGGGCCTTCAGCCCTCGCAACAGAGCCAGTCGCCCTTCGGCGGCCTTCCGGCGCAGCAGGCCTCGCTCGGCGGCCAGGGAAATCAGGGCGGGGGCGGCGCGGGAGGCCTGGGCGGCGGCGCGGGCGGTCCCGGCGGGGGCGCAGGACGCGGCGGCCTGGGCGGCCTGGGCCGGGGAACAGGCGGCGACGGCGAGAATTCGCTGATGCCGGGCGTGCGGATCACGGCCGACACGGCGAACAATTCGATCCTGATCTACGCCAACCAGGCGAATTACAAGACGATCGAACGGGCGCTGATCCAGCTCGACCGCCCGCGCGGCCAGGTCGCGATCGAGCTGACGATCGCGGAAGTGACGCTCAACGACAAGCTGAATTACGGCGTGCAGTTCTTCCTGCAGAGCAGCGACGTCGGCATCCATTCAGACCGCGGCTCGCTGGTCAACACGGCGATCACCGCGCCGCTCGCCTCGGCCTTCCCCGGCTTCAATTTCCTCGCCGGTTCGCAGGCGAACCCGCGCCTGATCATCAACGCCCTGCACGGTTATACCGACGTCAAGGTGCTCTCCAATCCCTCGCTCGTCGTCGTCGACAACCAGCCAGCGACCCTGCAGGTGGGCGACCAGGTGCCGGTGCAGACGGGCAACGCCACGGTTCTCAGCACCAGCAACACCGTCGTCAGCACCGTCGACTACAAGAATACGGGCATCATCCTGCGCGTGCTGCCGCGCATCACGTCGAGCGGCAGCGTGACGCTGGACGTGGAGCAGGAGATCAGCTCGGTGCCGAATTCCGACGGCACGACGCAATCGCTGACGCCGACGATCTCCGAGCGCAAGGTCAAGAGCACGATCAACGTGATGAGCGGGCAGACGGTGCTGCTCGCCGGGCTCATCAGCAACAATTATTCGCGCGGCCGCAACGGCATTCCGGTGCTCGACCAGGTTCCGGTCGTCGGCGACCTGTTCACGCAGCAGACGAAGGGCGGCGTGCGCACCGAGCTGATCGTGTTCATCAAGCCGCAGATCATCCGCGATCCGGTCGAGGCCTCGGTGATCGCCTCGGAGCTGCGGGCGAAGATGAGCGGCTCGCGCGTGCGGTCCGACGAACCCCCCGGCGCCGTCTCGCCACGCACGCCGCGCCTCATCCATTGAGCGGCGACGGGGCGCGTTTCGAACCTGCAAGCTTCACGCCGCGCACGCTCGCCGCGCTGGCGGTCGGCTGCGCTGCAAGCCTGTTCGCCGCGCCGGGCCTGCCCGGCCTTTTCGGCGCCGCGCTCTTCGTTCTCGCGCTGTCCGTCGCGATCGTCGACTGGCGCGACCTGATCATTCCAGACTGGATGAATACAGCCATTTTCGCGCTCGCCCTCGCGCAGGCGGCGGCGAGCGCCGACGCGGACGCGCGCCTGTCCGCCCTCGGCGAAGCGCTTCTGCGCGGCGCGGCGCTCGGCGGCGTTCTGCTGCTCGTGCGCCTCGTCTACCGCGCCGCGCGCGGCCACGACGGACTTGGCCTCGGCGACGTGAAACTCGGTTTCGCCGGCGGCGCGTGGATCGGCTGGACCTTGCTGCCGGTCGCGATCGAGATAGCGGCGCTGTCGGCGCTCGCCGTCTTCCTCGTCGCGCCGCGCCTGTCGGGGCGCGCGCCGCAATGGGGCGAGCGCCTGCCGTTCGGCTCGTTCCTCGCGCCCGCCATCTGGGCGACATGGCTGATCGGCGCGCTCATGGAGCGCTAGGGTCTGTTGCACTTGGTTCGACGCGGATTCCCTCCCCTCTTGTGGGGGAGGGCTAGGGTGGGGGGTCGGGGAATTCTGCGAGATCGCCCGACCCCCTCCCCCGCCCCTCCCCACAAGGGGGAGGGAAGTCGATTCCACCCAAACACAGGCCGACTACTTCGCCAGATCGGGATAGAGCGCGCGCAGACCCTCCGCGCTCGCCGCGCAGACGCCGCGCTCGGTGACGATTCCCGTCACCAGGCGCGCGGGCGTCACGTCGAAGGCGTCGTTGCGCGCGGGCGAGCCGTCGGGCGCCAATTGCACCTCGACGATCTCGCCGGAGGCGCTCCTGCCCGCGATATGCGTGACCTCGCGCGCGCTGCGCTGCTCGATCGGAATGTCCCTCACGCCGTCGCGGATACGCCAGTCGATGGTCGATGTCGGCAGCGCCGCGTAGAACGGCACGCCGTTGTCGCGCGCGGCCAGCGCCTTCAGATAGGTGCCGATCTTGTTGCAGACGTCGCCCGTGCGCGTCGTGCGGTCGCTGCCGACGATGCACAGGTCGACGAGCCCGTGCTGCATCAGATGGCCGCCGGCGTTGTCGGCGATCACCGTATGCGCGACCCCTTCGCCCAGCAGCTCGAAGGCGGTGAGGCTCGCGCCCTGGTTGCGCGGGCGCGTCTCGTCCACCCACACATGCAGGTCGATTCCGACGCGCGCCGCCTTGTAGATCGGCGCGAGCGCCGTGCCCCAGTCGACGGTGGCGAGCCAGCCGGCGTTGCAATGGGTGAGGACGTTCAGCCGCCGCTCTTTGCGCGCAGCGATGTCCGCAATGATCGCGGCGCCGTGGTCGCCGATGGCGGCGCAGGCGGCGACGTCTTCCTCGGCGATCCTCGAAGCCTCGGCATAGGCGAGCGCGCGGCGTTCGCCCGAAGGCGCCGCAAGCGCGAGCGTGCGCATGCGGTCGAGCGCCCAGCGCAGGTTCGACGCCGTCGGGCGCGTCGCCAGCAGCCTGGCGTGCGCCGCCGCGACGCCCGCGTCGGACGCGTCCTCGCCCATTGCGAGCGCAAATCCATAGGCGCCGGTCACGCCGATCAGCGGCGCGCCGCGCACGATCATGTCGGCGATGGCGCGCGCGGCTTCGTCGCTGCTCGCCAGAACGCGCGTCTCCAGCCGATGCGGCAGCAGGGTCTGGTCGATGACATGCACGCGCCGGCCGTCGCCGTCGAGCCAGATCGTGCGATAGTCGCGTCCCTCGATGCGCATGGCGGAACCCGTAACGGCCGCAAGACCGGCCGCCGCGCTTGTGGCCCAACCCCCCGCGCTTGTAAACGTCGGAAAAAGGGGAAACGCTTCATGCCGGGTATGACTTCGGCGCTTGCAGCCGGCACGATGGCGATCGTCTTCGCTGCGGCGGTGTTGCGCGGGCTGACGGGCTTCGGCTTCGCGCTTGCGGCCGTGCCGATGCTGGGCCTGCTCATGGCGCCCGCGCAGGCGGTGCCGGTCTCCATGTGCGTGGTGGCGGTCGGCGGCGTCTTCGGCGCGCGGCGCGCGATGGCGGCGGCCGACTGGCCTTCGATCCGGCGCATCTCGATCGCCGCCGCGCTCGGCACGCCGGCCGGCGTCTATCTGCTCAAGCACATTCCCGCCGAAGCCGCGCGTATCGCCATAGCGCTGTTCACGCTGGCGGCGGTCTTCGGCGTCGCGCGGGCGGGCGGCTCCGGCAGGCCGTTCGGCGCCATGCGCGCCACGCTCTACGGCCTCGTCGCCGGACTTTTCAACGGGCTCGCCTCCATACCGGGACCGCCGGTGATCGCCTATTTCATGTCCGCCCCGCTCAGCCGCGAGGCGATCCGCGCCTCCATGCTGATCGTCTTCCAGATCACCATCTTCGCCGGGCTCGCGAGCGCGCTCGCGCTCGGCCTCGTCACCCGCGACACGATCGTGCTGGCGGCGCTGTCGCTACCGGGCTTCTGGATCGGCAACACGATCGGCGCGCGCCTGTTCGCGGCCGGCTCCGATCAGGGCTATCGCCGCATCGCGCTCGCTTGTCTGGTCATCATGGCGCTCGTCAGCGCGGCGCCGGCGATCTCGTCGATCCTGCGCGCGGGCGGCTGAGGCGCGATGGCGGCGCCGGCAAATGCTGCTAGGCTCACATCAAGCAAAGATACGGAGGAAACATGCCGCGCCAGATCATCGATCTGTCCGTTCCCCTGCAGAACGACGTACCCGCCGATCCGCCGGGCCTCGATCCGAAGATCGAATATATCGCCCACAAGCAGAGCCTGCCGCAGATCCTGCCCTACTTTCCCGGCCTGAAGGCCGAGGACCTGCCAGACGGCGAGGGATGGGCGGTCGAGCGCGTGCAGCTCTCCACGCACAACGGCACGCATCTCGACGCGCCCTGGCATTTTCACCCGACCATGAACCGCGGCCAGCGGGCCTGGACGATCGACGAAGTGCCGCTCGAATGGTGCTTCCAGCCCGGCGTGAAACTCGATTTCCGGCATTTCCCCGACGGCTATGTCGCGACCGCCGCCGATGTGGAAGCGGAGCTGAAACGCATCGGCCATACGCTGCAGCCGCTCGATATCGTCGTCGTCAACACGAGCGCCGGCCTGAAATACGGACAAGCGGACTATGTGACCTCCGGCTGCGGCATGGGCTACGAAGCGACCATGTATCTGCTGGAGCGCGGCGTGCGGCTGACCGGCATCGACGGCTGGAGCTGGGACGCGCCTTTCGTGCACACGGCGAAGAAGTTCGCGCAGACGCACGACGCCAAGCTGATCTGGGAAGGCCACAAGGCCGGCCGACACATCGGCTATTGCCACATCGAGAAGCTGCACAATCTCGAAGTCCTGCCCGCGACCGGCTTCACCGTCTCGTGCTTTCCGGTGAAGATCGAGCGCGCCTCGGCCGGCTGGACGCGAGCGGTGGCGATCATCGGGTGACGTTCAGGCGTCTGCGGCCCCGCCCCGCGCGAGCGCCACGCCCTTGACCTGCGCGTAGACGGGCAGGCCTTCGGCGAGCCCGAGCGTTTCCCACGACCGGCGCGTGACGCGCGCGAGCAGGCGCGCGCCGGCGCCGTCGCCGAGCGCCAGCACGACGATCATTTCCGCCTCGCCGGTCACGCTCGCGCGCAGGATGCGCGCGCGCAGAATGTTGACGATGGAGCTCGGGCCCGGCTCAGCCGTCGCGAGGCTGACGTCGCCCGCCGTCACGCGCAGGCGACGATGCTCGCCGGCGGCCGCGGACGGCGCGGGCGTCAGGAACCTGCCGCCCTCGACCTCGAGTTCGAGCAGGCCATAGCGCGCGTCATGGCCGCGCACGATAGCGTCGAGCATCACCGCCGCCTCGCGCGAGCGCGCGAAGGGCAGCGCGGGATCGCTCTGCAACTCGGCCAGCGCGCCGGCGGCGACGACGCGGCCCTTCTCCATCAGCACG
>DAIRCS010000058.1:0-19796 GCA_036796555.1 Rhodoblastus sp.
GCATGTTGATGGCGTAGATGATCTGCAGATGGCGCGGCAGCAGCCGGCCCATCAGTTCGACCGGCCAGGTCTCGAGCGCTTCCGGCAGCAGTGTATGGTTGGTGTAGGATGTAGCTTCGCGCGTGATGTTCCAGGCTTCCTCCCAGCCGACGCCGTGCACGTCGAGCAGCAGGCGCATCAGTTCGGCGACCGCGATCGCAGGATGGGTGTCGTTGAGCTGGATGGCGGCTTTCTCGTGCAGGTTGCGCACGTCGCCGAAGCGCTGGATGTGGCGGCGGATGAGGTCCTGCAGCGAGGCGGAGGCGAAGAAATATTCCTGGCGCAGGCGCAGTTCGTGCCCCGCCGGATTGGAGTCCGAGGGATAGAGAATGCGCGAAATGCTTTCGGCGCGAGAGCGCTCGTAGATCGCGCCGACATGGTCGCCGGCGTTGAACGCGTCGAGCCGGATCGGGTCGATCGCCTTGGCGCTCCACAGGCGCAGCGTGTTGACGGTGTCGCCGCGCCAGCCGACGACGGGCGTATCGTAGGCCACCGCCAGCACGCGTTCGGCCGGCTGCCAGGCGTGGCGCTCGGCGCCGTCCCAGCCGGCCTCGCTCGACACCTCGCCGCCAAAGCCGATCTCGTGCACGATCTCGCGGCGCTGGAATTCCCAGGGGTTGCGGAAGGAGAGCCAGTCTTCGGGCGTCTCGACCTGCGCGCCGTCGACGATGCGCTGCTTGAACAGGCCGTGGTCGTAGCGGATGCCGTAGCCGAGCCCCGACACGCCGAGCGTCGCCATGCTCTCCATGAAACAGGCGGCGAGCCGCCCGAGGCCGCCGTTGCCGAGCGCCGCGTCCGGTTCGAGCTGCGCGATGGAATCGAGGTCGAGGCCGACGAGGGCCAGCGCCTCGCGCATCTGCTCCTTGAGGCCGAGATTGCCGAGCGCGTCCTCGAACAGGCGGCCGATCAGGAATTCGAGCGAGAGATAATACACGCGCTTGCGCCCGGATCGCTTGGCCTCGCGGATCGAGCCCATCCAGCGGTCGATGATCTTGTCGCGCACGGCCAGGATTGCGGCGGTCAGCCAGTCGTGATTGAGCGCGAGCGCCGGCGGCTTGCCGACATTGTAGATGAGCTTGGCCTCGATCTCCTTGCGCAGCGCCTGGATGGCGGCGGCCGCTTCGTCCCTGGCGCTCGACCGCCGTTCGACCGGCGGGAGAATATCCGTCGACTTCAAACTGCTCGTACGCATGCAGACAGACCCTTTGGCGACACGCTTCAAAGTTAACCGCCGCCTGCTGAAGAATTCGATAAAGCGTTGGCGCGTGGTAACCGGCGGCCCCGTCTCGCCCCCCGCGTTAACCGTTTCGCGAATGGCGACCGGCGGCAAACCACGCTTCGGTCTGATGTTTTCCGTTGCGTTAACCAATGGCTAGCGTTTTCGGATTAAACAAATGAGCCAGCAGGCGAAGTGATTCGGCCGAGCACGGGGCGGCGGGCGCAAACGCATGAGTTGGCAGTCACAGGGTCGTTGCGACCTTGAAGGCGAGGCTGCGCAGGCCGAACAGCCGGTTGCGCGCCGAAGGGTTCTTTTCGTCACCTCCGAAATTTCCGACTATGTGCAGACCGGCGGCCTGGGCGAAGTTTCGGCCGCGCTGCCGCGCGCGCTGCGCGCTTTGTCGGATGTGCGCATTCTCGTGCCGGGCTACCGGCAGGTTCTGGAGCGCGCCGGCAATATCGAACCTGTCGGCCTGCTGCCGGGCCTCGGCGAAATTCCCGCCTGCGCGCTGGGCCGCACGAAGACCGCCGACGGCATTCCCGTCTATGTCCTGCTCAACGCCGATCTCTACGACCGGCCGGGCGGCCTCTATCTCGATCCCGACGGCAGGGACTGGATCGACAACGACATCCGCTTCGCGCGCCTGAGCCTGGCGGCGGCGGACATGGCGGCCGGCCTTGGCGACGCCAACTGGCGGCCGGACAATCTGCATCTCAACGACTGGCCGACCGCCCTCGCGCCCGGCTATCTCGCCTGGCGCGGCGTCGAGACTCCCTCGCTCCTCACCATTCACAACCTCGCCTATCAGGGCGCCTTCGATCCCGCGCGCCTGAAGGCGCTGGCGATCCCGGACGCCGC
Organism: Rhodoblastus sp.; assembly: GCA_036796555.1. Lineage (GTDB taxonomy): Bacteria > Pseudomonadota > Alphaproteobacteria > Rhizobiales > Beijerinckiaceae > JAJXWB01. Next base: position 2,117 of record DAIRCS010000058.1, read on the forward strand.
CTACAAGGTCGACGGCGTCGAATTCTACGGCCGCCTCTCCTTCCTCAAGGCCGGCGTCTACTACGCGGATCAACTCACGACGGTCAGCGAGACCTACGCGCAGGAAATCACCACGCCGCAATTCGGCTGCGGCCTGCACGGCCTGCTGGCGGAGCGCCTGCGGCAGGGCCGCCTCAGCGGCATTCTGAACGGCATCGACGAATCCTGGGATCCGCGCCACACGCATCACGGCGAGGGCTTCGAGCCCGACCGCTGGAAGGGCCGCTACGCCGACTACATCCGCGGCCTGTTCGGCCTCGCCCTGTCGCGCGGGCCGCTGTTCGCCATCGTCTCGCGCCTCGTTCACCAGAAGGGCGTCGATCTTTCCATCGACGTCGCCGAGGAAATTGTCGCCCACGGCGGCCAGCTCGTCGTGACGGGCCAGGGCGAGACGCATCTGGAGGACCGGATGCTGACGCTCGCGCGCAGGCACCCGACGCAAGTCGGCGTGCGCATCGGCTTCGACGGGTCGCAGGCGCGCGCCATGTTCGCAGGCTCGGATTTCCTGCTCATGCCCTCGCGTTTCGAGCCCTGCGGCCTCAGCCAGATGTACGCCCAGCGCTTCGGCTCCCTGCCGATCGCTCATCGCACCGGCGGCCTCGCCGACACGATCGAGGACGGGCGCACCGGCTTTCTGTTCCAAACCCCGACCGCCCAGCAGTTCAAGGGCGCCGTGCGCCGCGCGCTCGATACGTTCGGCTCCGGCCGCCGCCTCGACGAAATGCGCCGCGCGGCCATGGCGCGCACCTTCGAATGGTCGGACTCGGCGCGCCGCTACGCCACGCTCTATCAGGGCGCGCGCGCCGGCTGACGCGGGGACATGCGCTGCGGTAAGCTGAAGCCGAGGTCGCGCTTGATTCGCGCGGCCGGCAAGAGCGGCGTTCCAATGCCCCCGTCGGTGATCAACAGGCAGCCTGTCGAAGGCGCGCGGGCCCATCCCGCCGCGCTGGACGCCGCCGCCGTGGATGCGCTGGCGCAAGCGCGCTGCGCCGACCCTTTCGCGCTGCTCGGCCCGCACCAGACGCCGCAGGGACGCATCGTCCGGGTCTTCGCGCCGGGCGCGCGCGGCGTCGAAATTCTCGACGCCGCCGGGGCGCGCGCCATCGCGACGCTCGATCTTGTCGACGAACGAGGCCTGTTCGGCGCGCTCGCGCCCGGCGAGGGCGCCTATCTGCTGCGCACGATCTGGCCGGATACGGCCTTCGTCGCCGAAGACCCCTATTCCTTCTGGGAGCTGCTGCCCGAGGAAGACCTCGCGCTTTTCGCCGCCGGCTGCCATCCGAAACTCACCGACCTGCTTGGCGCGCGGGAAATGACGATTGCGGATGCGCCGGGCGTGCGCTTCTCGGTCTGGGCGCCGAACGCGTCGAGCGTTTCGATCGTCGGCGACTTCAACGGCTGGGATCGTCGCCGGCATCCGATGCGCCTGCGCCATCGCGCCGGCGTGTGGGAATTGTTCGTGCCCCGCATCGGCGCGGGCGAGCGCTACAAATTCGCGATCGTCGATCGCGACGGCCATGAACTGCCGCTGAAGGCGGACCCCATGGCCTTCCGCGCGGAGGCGCCGCCGGAGACGGCCTCGATCATCGCCGCGATGCTCGATCATGACTGGCGCGACGCCGGCTGGATGGAATGTCGCGCGCGAAAACAGGCGCCTGATGCGCCGATCTCCATCTACGAGGTCCATCTCGGCTCGTGGCTGCGCAGGAACGGCGCCGAACTCGATTGGGACGAGGCCGCGCGCCGCCTGCCGACCTATGCCGCCGCGCTCGGCTTCACGCATGTCGAACTGCTGCCGATCGCCGAATATCCCTTCGGCGGCTCGTGGGGCTACCAGCCGCTGTCGCTGTTCGCGCCGACCGCACGCCATGGCGATCCCCGGGGTTTCGCCCGCTTCGTCGACGCCTGCCACGCGGCCGAACTCGGCGTGATCGTCGACTGGGCGCCCCACCATTTTCCGAACGATGCGCACGGTCTCGTGCGCTTCGACGGCACGGCGCTCTACGAGCACGAGGATGCGCGCGAGGGCCTGCATCCCGACTGGGATACGGTGATCTACAATCTCGGCCGCCGCGAGGTCCGCAATTTCCTGATCGCGAGCGCGCTGCGCTGGCTCGAGGATTTCCATGTCGACGGCCTGCGCGTCGATGCGGTCGCTTCCATGCTCTACCGCGATTATTCGCGCGCGGACGGGACGTGGAAGCCGAACGAGCATGGCGGCCGCGAGAATCTCGAAGCCATCGACTTCTTGCGCGCGGTGAATTCCATCGTCGCCAGCCGCTGTCCCGGCGCGATCACCATCGCCGAGGAATCGACTGCGTGGCCGGGCGTGACGGCGCGCCCGGAGGAGGGCGGCCTCGGCTTTTCCTACAAGTGGAACATGGGCTGGATGAATGACACGCTGCGCTACATGCAGCGCGAGCCGGTCCATCGCCGCTGGCATCACGACGAAATGACCTTCGGCATGATGTACGCCTGGGCCGAGAAATTCGTGCTCGCCGTCTCCCATGACGAAGTCGTTCACGGCAAGCGCTCGCTGCTCGACAAGATGCCGGGGGACGAATGGCGCAAGCGCGCCAATCTGCGCGCCTATCTCGCGCTGATGTGGACGCATCCCGGCAAGAAGCTGCTTTTCATGGGCGCCGAATTCGGTCAGTGGCGGGAGTGGAGCCATGATCGCCAGCTCGACTGGAATCTGTTCGACGAGCCTGGCCACGCCGGCCTCGTCGCGCTCCTGCGCGATCTCAACGCCGCCTATCGCGACGAGCCGGCGCTGCATGTCGGCGACGCGAAGCCGGAAGGTTTCGAATGGCTCGTCGTCGACGACAGCGACAACAGCGTCTTCGCCTATCTGAGAAAGGCGCCCGGCGCCCGCCCCATCGCCGTCGCGCTCAACATGACGCCGGAGCCGCGCTCGTTTTATCGCATAGGCGTGCCGCAGGCGGGCTTCTGGAAGGAAATCCTGAACACCGACGCCGCCTGCTACGGCGGAACCAACACGGGCAATCTCGGCGGCGCGCAGACGCGCCCCACGCCGGCGCACGGCCATGCGCAATCGCTCGAACTGGTGCTGCCGCCGCTTTCCGCCATCGTGCTGCGGCTCGATCACGCGGCGGAGGCGGCATGAGCGACGACGCTCTTCGCGCGCTGGCGGTCGAAGCCGGCTTCCAGCCGCGCTGGACCGACAACACCGGCGCCGATCGCGACGTCTCGGCGGGGACGCTGCGCGCCGCGCTCGCCGCGCTCGGCCTGCCCGCGCAAACCGAAACGCAGATCGCCGAAGCGCGCGCATGTCTCGCCGACGAAAAGGCGAGCGCCGCCCTCCCGCCGACGATCGTCGCGCGCGCGGACGAACGCGTGGCGCTCGGCGGCGCCGCTGCGCCCGGCGCGCATGCGCGCATCGAATATGAACTCGGCGGCGCCGCCGATCTGCGCATCGGCGACGACGGCCGCCTGCCGCGCCTCGACCGCATTGGCTATCATCGGCTGGTTCTCGGCGATCGCGAGGTCACGCTCGCCGTTGCGCCTGCGCAGGCGCGCACGCTGGAAGAGGTTGCAGACGGTCGCCGCATGTGGGGTCTCGCCGCGCAGATCTATGGGTTGCGCAGCGAAGGCGATGGCGGGGTCGGCCATTTCGGCGCGGTCGCGCAGCTCGCCGAGAGCGCCGCGCGGCGCGGCGCCGATCTCGTCGCGCTCAGCCCGGCGCATGCGCTGTTTCTCGCCGACGAACATCACTACACGCCCTATTCGCCGTCGAGCCGCCTCTTCTACAACGCGCTCTACGCCGACCCCGCGGACGTGTTCGGCCGCGAACGCGTCGCCGCCGCCGTCTCCGGGATCGGCGGCGATCCGGTCGATGCCGCCGCCTTGATCGACTGGCCGCGCGCCGCCCATGCGCGGTCGGCGCTGCTGCGCGCGCTCTACGACGATTTCTGCGCGACCGACATGACGGCCGCAACTGCGCTCGCCGCCGATTTCGTCGCCTTTCGCGCGGCGGGCGGCGAGGCGCTCGAGGCGCACGCCCTGTTCGAGGCGCTGCACGGCCATGAATTCCGGCGCGACTTCACCAAATGGAACTGGCGCGACTGGGCGCCCGACCTGCGCGATCCCGCCTCGCGCGCCGTCGCACATTTCGCGCGCGAAAACGCCGGCGAGATCGGCTTCCACGTCTTCGCGCAATGGCTGGTCGACCGCTCCATGGCGCGCGCGCAGGGCAGGGCGCTCGGCGCCGGCATGCGCGTCGGCCTGCTCGCCGATCTCGCGGTCGGCATGAACGCCGGAGGCTCGCACGCCTGGTCCCGGCCTGATGACGTGCTGCTCGGCCTGTCGATCGGCGCGCCGCCGGACATGCTGGCGCCGCTCGGCCAGAACTGGGGCCTGACGACCTTTTCGCCCCGGGCGCTACGCGCGACCGGCCACGCGCCCTTCCTCGCCACATTGCGCGCGGCGCTACGCAACGCCGGCGGCGTGCGCATCGACCATGTCATGGGTCTCGTGCGGCTCTGGCTCGTGCCCGACGGCGCGCAGGCGACCGAAGGCGTCTATCTCGCCTATCCGACCGAGGACCTGCTCGGCCTGCTGCGGCTGGAATCCCGGCGTCACGGCGCCGTCGTCATCGGCGAGGATCTCGGCACCGTGCCGCACGGCCTGCGCGAGCGTCTGGCGCGAGAAGGCGTCGCGGGCCTGCGCGTGCTGCAATTCGAGCGTAGCGGCGATCGCTTCAATCCGCCGGACTGGTATCCGGCGACCGCCGTCGCCATGACGGCAACGCACGACACGGCGACGATCGAGGGCTGGTGGCGCGGCTGCGATATCGAGGCGCGCGCGGCGCTCGCGCAATTGCCGCCGGGCCGCACCGGCGAGGATTGCGCGCGGGAGCGCGCCGGCGAACGCGACATGGCCTGGCGTGCTTTCGTCGAGGCGCGCGTGGCCGACGGCGCGCCGCCGCAGGCGGACCAGCCGGAAAAGGCGCTCGACGCCGCGGCGCGCTTCGTCGCGCAGACGCCGGCCGCCCTCGCGATCCTGCCGCTCGAGGATGCGCTCGGCCTGCGCGATCAACCGAACCTGCCCGGCACCACCGCCGAATATCCGAACTGGCGCCGCCGTTATCCCGGCGAGGCCGGCTCGATGCTGGATGCGGAAAATGTCGCGGCGCGTCTCGCGGAATTCGACGCGCGCCGCCGCGTCGCGTGACGTCGCGTCAATCGGCGTCGTCGTCCTCGCGCGTCCAGGCGAATTCCTTTTCGATCTGCTGGTAGGCGCGCGCCGTCGCGTAGGCGAGCTTGAAATAGCGTCCCGTCGCCATGATGTCCGCAAGCCGCTCGCGATCCTCGTAGATGGCTTCGAGCCGTTCGACGCGCCGGCGCAATTCGCGGTAACGTTCAACCCACGGACGGCGCCGCCGCTCGTCCGTTTCGGGCTCTCTCGACATGCCTGCCCCACGCGTACAAATCTCATGCGATGATATGGTTCGCATGGCGATTGTCGAAAGAATTGCCTCAAAACAGCTGAAATTGAGACAATCAAATCTCGCCCGGGACATTAATGACCGTTATTGAATGATATTGCCGGGGCGTCGCGTTCGCGAAGGGTCGGGAATGTCGGGATCATGATCGCAACGCAGCGATCCGGAGACGTCGCATGCAGCCGGCCGCCGAAAGCAACCTGAAAACCGGCGGGACGCAGGCCGCATTCTGGCGCGCGCCTCTCGCCGATCTTCTCGCGACGCTGAAGACGTCCGCCGCCGGACTGTCGTCGGATGAAGCCGCGCGGCGGTTGCGGGTCTACGGGCTCAACGCGTTCGAGAAGCGCGCGCGCTTCGCGATCCTGCGCAAGATCGCGCGCAAGGCGAGCGAACCGCTCGTCCTGATCCTCGCGGCCGCAGCGGCCGTTTCGGCGGCGACTGGCGACCATACGGGCTTCGTCACGATCGTGACCATCCTCGCCATGTCGATCGCCATCGACGTCGTGCAGGAAGCGCGCGCCGAATCCGCCGCCGACGCGCTGAGAAAATCCGTCGCCGTCCATGCCGACGCGCTGCGCGACGGCGCGCTCCTGTCCGTGCCGACGCGGCTGCTCGCGCCGGGCGACGTGGTCGAGCTCAGGGCAGGCGACATCGTGCCCGCCGACGGCGTCGTGATCGAGGCGCGCGATCTGTTCGTCAATCAGGCCCTGCTGACCGGCGAGCCCTATCCGGTCGAGAAGACGCTGGCGCCGGCCCAGACGGATGACCTCAATGATGCGACCAACGGGCTTTTCATGGGCGCGTCGGTCGTTTCCGGCAAGGGGCGCATGCTGATCGTGCGCACCGGCGCGGCGACACAGATGGGCGACATAGCGACCGCGCTCGGCGTCGGCGAGCCGCCGACCGCCTTCGAGCGGTCGATGCGCGACTTCGGCCGCCTGGTCATGCGATTGACCAGCATTCTGGTTCTCGTCGTCCTTCTCGCCCATATCGCCTTCCACCGGCCGCTGCTCGAATCCTTCCTGTTCGCGCTGGCGCTGGCCGTCGGCCTCACGCCCGAACTGCTGCCGATGATCATGACCGTCTCGCTGTCGCGCGGCGCGCTGCGGCTCGCCAGGGATGGCGTCATCGTCAAGCGTCTTCCGGCGATCCACAATCTCGGCGCCATGAACGTGCTGTGCACCGACAAGACCGGCACGCTGACAGAGGCGCGCATCGATCTCGTGCGCGCCATCCGCGCGGACGGCGCCGACGACGATTACGTCCTCGAGCTCGTCTGGCTGAACAGCAAGTTCGAAACGGGATTGCGCAGTCCGATGGACGACGCCGTTCTGGCCCGCCCTGCGCCGGCCGACGCGGGACAATGGCGCAAGATCGACGAGGTTCCCTTCGACTTCGAGCGCAGGCGCGTGTCGGTCCTGCTGGAGAAGGACAACGCGCGGCTCTTGATCGCCAAGGGCGCGCCGGAGGACGTGCTCGCCCATTGCACGCATGTCGAGACGCGCGACCGCGTCGTCAGTCCGCTCGACGCCGCCGCGCGCGCGCGGCTCCTGGCGTTGCACGATTCCTTCGCGGGCGAGGGCATGCGCCTGCTCGCAGTCGCCTGGCGCGCCATGCCGGCCGACGCGACCTCGTGCCATATCGAGGACGAGGACAAGCTGGTCTTCGCGGGCTATGCGGCCTTTCTCGATCCGCCGAAGGCGAGCGCCGCCGACGCCCTGACGAAACTCGCCGCGACCGGCGTGACCGTGAAGGTCGTCTCCGGCGACAACGAGCTTGTCGTGCGCCACCTCGCGCGTTCGATCGGGCTCGACGCGGAGAGTTTTCTCACGGGCGCGCAGATCGGCAGGATGGACGACGCCGCGCTCGCCGGGGCGGCGCAGCGCACGAGTCTTTTCTGCCGCGTCAGCCCGGCGCAGAAGACGCGGGTCATCCAGGCCCTGCAGGCGCGCGGCGCGACCGTGGGCTATGTCGGCGACGGCGTGAACGACGCGCCCTCGCTGCATGCCGCCGATGTCGGCATATCCGTCGAAAGCGCGGTCGATGTCGCCAAGCAGGCCGCCGACATGATCCTGACGCGCCCGGACCTGCACATTCTCGCCGACGCCGCGGTCGAGGGGCGGCGCACCTTCGTCAACATCTCGAAATATCTGCTGATGGGAACGAGCTCCAATTTCGGCAACATGCTGTCCATGGCGGCCGCTTCGCTGCTCCTGCCTTTCCTGCCGATGCTGCCGGTGCAGATCCTCGTCAACAATCTCATCTACGACGTCTCGGAACTCGGCATCCCCTTCGATCGCGTCGCGGCGGAGGAGACCGCAAAGCCGCAGGTCTGGGACCTCGAGGCGCTCAAGCGCTTCACCTTCGTCATGGGCGCGGTCAGCTCGCTGTTCGATCTCGCGACCTTCTTCCTCCTGCGACGCGTCTTTCACGTCGACGAGACGACGTTCCGCACCGCCTGGTTCGTCGAATCCATGGCGACGCAGATCCTCGTCATCTTCATCATTCGCTCGCGCGGCCGCCTGTTCGCGAGCCTGCCGCATCCGGCCCTCGTCGCCTCCTCGCTCGGCGCGTTGGCGGTCGCGATCGCGCTGCCCTTCACGCCGGCCGGCGGCTGGCTTTCGTTCGCGCCGCTGCCCGCGCACATCCTCGCGTCGATCGTCGCGATCGTCGTCGCCTATCTCGCCGCCGCGTGGTTCGCCCGGCGCTGGGCGCGGCCGGTCATCGCCGCGTGAGCGGGCCGGGCCGCTCGCGACAACCCGTCGCGCCGGCCCGGCTTGCGGCGGCGTCCCGGAATTCCGATATGATGTCCGTTCAGCCGATGGACCGACCATGAGCGACAACGTCATCATCGCCTGCCCGCATTGCGGCGGGCTCAATCGCGCGCCGCGGGCGCGCCTGGGCGCCGGCGAGGCGCCGGATTGCGGGCGCTGCCACGCGCCGCTGTTCGACGGCCGTCCGACGGAACTGTCCAGCGCCGACGCGTTCGACCGGCTCGTCGGCAAGACGGAAATCCCGGTGGTGGTCGATTTCTGGGCCGGCTGGTGCGGCCCGTGCCGCGCCATGGCGCCGGAATTCGCCGCCGCCGCGCGCGATCTGGAGCCGGCGGTGCGGCTCGCCAAGCTCGACACCGAGGCCGCGCCCGAGATCGCGCAGCGCTACAATATTCGCGGCATTCCCACGATGATCCTGTTCGGGAACGGCCGCGAGATAAAGCGCCAGAGCGGCGCCATCGGCCGTTCCGCGATCGTCGCCTTCGCGCGCGCGTGAGGCGCGTCAAAAATAACGCCACCAGATGTAGAGATGGCAGATCGCCACCGAGACCAGCATCATCGGGAAGGCGTAGAGCGTATATTTCGCGAAGCTGAAGGAGACGCCGTTGCGCTCGGCGATGCCGGCCACCGTGAGATTGGCCGATGCGCCGATCAGCGTGCCGTTGCCGCCCAGGCACGCCCCCAGCGACAGCGCCCACCACAGCGGCTGGATCGCGTCCGGTCCGCCGAAGGCCGGCGCCATGCTCTTGATGAGCGGGATCATGGTCGCGACGAAGGGAATGTTGTCGACGATCGCGGACAGGATCGCCGAAGCCCAGAGAATCGCGAAGCCCGTCTTCGGCATCGAGCCGCCCGTCGCCTCGGCGAGCTTGTGCGCGGCAAGCGACAGCAGGCCGTTGGCCTCCACGCCCTTCACGACGATGAACAGGCCGACGAAGAAGAAGATCGTGATCCACTCGACGTCGGAGAAGGTCGAATGGATGTTCTCCGCCGCCTTCTCGTTGTGATGCTCCCAATTGTCGAGAAGCATGAGGATCGCCGCGCCGAACATGGCGATGGTCGCGGGTTCGAGATGCAGCGGATGAGCGGCGACGAAGCCGAGGATGACGCCGCCGATGACGACCAGCGACTGGCGCAGCAGCGTCCAGTCCTGGATGCTGTCGGACGCGCGCATCGCCATGATGCGCGCCTCGTGCTCGGGCGTCGCATGCATCGCGCGGCCCCAGATCAGATGGATCATCAGCGCCTGCGCAGCCATGACCACGACGATGATCGGCGCCAGATGCACGAGGAAGGCGTTGAAGTTCAGCCCCGCGAGCGATCCGATCAGGATATTCGGCGGATCGCCGATCAGCGTCGCCGTGCCGCCGATGTTGGAGGCGAAGATTTCCGCGAACAGGAAGGGATAGACGGGCGCGTCCAGCTCCTTCACGATCGCCAGCGTGACCGGCACGATCAACAGCACGGTCGTCACATTGTCGAGCAGCGCCGACAGGACCGCGGTCGCGATCTGCAGCAGCAGCAGCACGCGGCCGGGGTGCGCGCGCGCGAGCTGCGCCGCCCGGACCGCGACAAACTGGAACATGCCCGACCGGCGCGAGATCGAGACGAGGATCATCATGCCGGTCAGAAGGCCGATCGTGTTGAAGTCGATCCCCTTGATCGCCTCGTCCTGCGTCAGCAGGCCGGCGACGACCATGACGCAGGCGCCGACCAGCGCGGCGATCGAGCGATTGACCTTTTCGGAAATGACGACCGCATAGGTCGCGGCCAGGACGATGGTCGAGGCGACCATGGGACTCATGCCGAGAACCGTCGTCGCCGCCCCGCCCGCCATGTCGCCCATCCCTCTTGTTGGTTGAGGCGACGATGGCCTATCGGGCGCGTCCCCGCAACCCGCAGGCCTGACGTTCAGGGCGTGAGCAGCACCTTGCCGAGATTGCCGCGGCTCTGGATGAATTCGTGCGCCGCGCCGGCCTCGTCGAAGGAAAATGTCCGCGCGATCTGCGGCCGGACGATTCCCTGCCGCCACAGGTCGAGAATTTCTCCGAACCATCCCGAGACGCGCGCGGTCTCGTCCCACATATGCCCGACATTGACGCCGAACACGCCCTTGTTCTGGCTCATCAGCGTGATCGGGTTGAAGTGCAGCCAGGGGGTCTTGAGCGCGAAGGCGAGCATGGCGAGCGGATGGCGGGTGCGCCCGGCGGCCATGGACGAGGCGCCGAACATGCCGAGCCGCCCGGTCGGCGCAAGAATGCGGAAGCCTTTCTTCGCGCTCTCGCCGCCAACCGCGTCGAGGATCAGCTCGACGCCGCGCCCGCCGGTGATTTCGCGCGCGCGCGCCTCGAAATCCTCGCGCGTGTAGTCGATGAGATGATCGACGCCGATCGCGCGCAGCGCCGCGTGCTTGCCGGCCGACGCCGTGCCGATGACGGTCGCGCCGATGTGTTTGGCGAGCTGCGTCGCCGCGATTCCGACGCCGCCGCCGGCCGAATGGACGAGCATGGTCTCGCCCTTCTTCAGCCCGCCCATGACGACGACCAATTGCCAGGCCGTGATGTAATTGACCGGCAGCGCCGCGCCGGCTTGCGCGCTCATGCCCTCCGGCCGGACGAACACCCGGCCCTGCGGCGCGCACACGACGTCGGAATAACCGCCGAAGCGGGTGAGCGCGATCACGTTGCGTCCCAGCCACGACGCATCGACGCCGGCGCCGACGGCGTCGACGCGGCCCGCGACCTCGTAGCCCGGCACGACGGGAACGGGCGGCAGGTCGGGATAGAGGCCGAGCCGTCCCATGATGTCGGCGAAATTGACGCCGCTCGCCTCGACGCGCACGCGCAGCTCGCCGGCGGCGGGCGTCGGGTCGGGCGCCGCCTTCACTGTCAGCACGTCCGGCGCGCCGAATTTCTCGATCCAGATCTGCTTCACGCGAGTCCCCGTCTGCGCGGGATGGTCGCTCAGCTTGGACGTTGCGTCAAAGCGGCCCGAGCTCGACGAGCAGCGGCTCATGGCCGCAGGCCCGCAGGAAGGCCGTCAATTCCTCCGGCCGCATGCCGATCGTCGCCGTGTTGACGAGCGGATGCACGTTGACGATGGCGGCGCGCATGAGTTCCGCGTCGAGCGCGACCGTCACGCGCCGATCCCTGTCGCGCAGCGCCGCCAGCGGCGTGACGGAGCCGGGCGTCACGCCGAGAACCTCCTCGAGCAGCGGCGCGCTGCCGAAGGACAGCCGCTTCGAGCCGAGGGTTTTCGGCAGCGTCTTCAGATCGAGGCGACGCTCGGCGAGCGCGGTCAGGAGCCACAGGCGCCCGCCGGCGTCCTTGAAGAACAGGTTCTTGGCGTGCGCGCCCGGAATGTCCTTCCAGTGCTCCATGGCGGCGGCGACCGTCGGGGCCGCCGCGTGAAAGCGCCAGGCCGGCGCGATGCCGGCCGCCGCCAGCGCCTCCATGAGATCGTCGGGAACGCCGTTGGCCCGGGCGAGAGGATGATTCATCGCGCCAGTCTACTGAACCTTGCGGCGGAACATCCAGGCGGCGGTCACGATGGTGACGACCGCCATGGCCGCCATCGGCCAGATCCGCTGGGCCGCGAGCGCGACCGGCATGTCGCGCAGGAACAATCCCCGGATGACGACGAGTATATGCGTCAGCGGATTGGCGAGCGCGAGCGGCTGCAGCCAGTCCGGCATGTTCTGCACGGGCGAGGAGAAGCCCGACAGCATCATCGCCGGCATGGTGACGACCATCGTGCCCATCATCGCCTGCTGCTGGTTGGTGGCGATGGAGGACACGAACAGCGCGACGCCGATGATCGACAGAAGAAACGTCGCGAGCGCCGCAAACAGGGTGAGCGCCGAACCGAGCAGGGGTATTCCGAAGACGAAGATGACGATGAGCGTGATGATTCCGCATTGGCCGAGACCGACGATGAGGCCCGGCACGGATTTGCCGGCGACGATCTCGATCGGCTGCAGCGGCGAGACCAGCAATTGCTCGAAGGTTCCCAGCTCCTGCTCTCGCGCCACCGACATGCCGACGATCATCATGACCGTCATCATCGGCAGCGTGGCGATGAGGATCGGCACCATGGCGTTGCGATAGTCGCGATTGGGATTGTACCAGCTTCGGTCGACGATCTCGCTGTCGGGCGGCGGCCCGCGGCCCGCGCCGAATTCGGCGGCGTATTGCGCGACGATCGTGTTGACGTAAGAGCTGACGATCTGCGCGCTGTTCGAGCGGCGGCCGTCGAGCAGGACGAGGATCGACGGCGTCTCGCCGGCGGCGAGCTTGCGCGAGAAATCCTGGCCGATCTCGACGACGACCATCACGTCCTGCCGGTCGATCGCGGCCTGCGCCGCCTTCTCGCTGTCGTAGAGCCGCACTTCGGAGAAGGCGGACGCGTGTTCGAGGCGGCTGACGAGCTGCGCCGATTGCGCGCCCCAATCCTGGTTGACCACGCCGATCGGCACGTTCGAGACTTCGAGCGTCGCGGCGAAGGCGAAGAGGAAGAGCTGGATCAGCGGCGGCACGATCAGCGCCATGCGGCCGCGCGGATCGCGGAAGGCGGCGAGCAATTCCTTGACGACGAGCGCGGAGAGACGCGTCCACACCATGTCAGTCGAGCCTCTGTTTCGTGTTGCGCGCCGTCAGCGCGAACAGGATCGCGGACATCAGCACGAGCACGCCGCCGGTCGGCAGCAGCACGGCGGGAATGTCGCCGGCCAGAAAGATCGTCTGCAGGCCGCGCACGTAATATTTGGCGGGCACGATGACCGAGAACCATTGCAGCGGCTTCGGCATGGCGGCGATCTCGAACAGGAAGCCGGAGAAGTAAAGCCCCGGCAGAAAGGCGGCGAGCATGGCGAGCTGGCTCGCCAGGAACTGCGTGCGCGCGACGGTGGAGATCAGGAGGCCGATGCCGAGCGCGACGCCGAGAAAGGCGGCGGTGAAGAGCGTGAGCGCGAGGAAGGAGCCACGCAGCGGAATGTCGAAGACGAAGACGGAGGCGAGCACGCAGACCGTCATCGCGATCATGCCGAGCACGAAATTCGGCACGAGCTTGCCGATGATGAATTCGACGACGCCGACCGGCGTCGCCAGCAGCGCCTCGATCGTGCCGCGCTCCCATTCGCGCGAGACGACGAGCGCGGTCAGCAGCGCGCCGATCATCATCTGGATGAGCGAGATCGAGCCCGGCACCAGGAATCGCCGGCTTTCCAGCTCCGGGTTGAACCAGAAGCGCGGCTCGACGTCGACGCCGCCGGCGCGCCGGTCCGCGCCGACCGCGCGTTGCGTGCGCCACGCCTGCCAGGCGCCCTGCACATAGCCGGTCGTCAGCGACGCCGTGTTCGGGTCGCTGCCGTCGGTCACGAGCTGGATGGCGGCGGTGTCGCCGCGCGCCAGCCGTTCGGAGAAGTCGCCCGGCAGCGTGATGATTCCGTTGATCTTGCCGGCCGACAGATCGTCGACGAAGGCGCGCCGGTCGGTCGATTCGCGCACGGCGAAATAAGGCGTGTTGGTGAGCGCGGTGGCGAAGTCGCGCGCCGCCGACGTCGGCTCCTCGATCACCAGCCCGATCTTGAGGCGCGCGGCGTCGAAGGAAATGCCGAAGCCGAACAGAAACAGCAGCAGCGCCGGCAGGACGATGGCGACGACGAAGCTCGAGGGATCGCGGGCGACCTGCAAGCTCTCCTTCACGATCAGCGCGCGAATGCGGCGCGCGCGGCCCGGCGCCTCGCTCATGCGGCCTCCTGCGCGGCTTCGCTTTTTTCGACCAGCGCGATGAAGGCGTCTTCGAGCGTCGGCGCGGGACGCTCGGCCGTGCGCACCGAGGCCTGCAGCTCTTCGGGCGCGCCGATGGCGATGGAGCGGCCGCGGTAGATCAGCGCGACGCGGTCGCAATATTCCGCCTCGTCCATGAAATGCGTCGTCACCATCACGGTCACGCCGCGCCCGACCATGGCGTTGATATAGGCCCAGAACTCGCGGCGCGTCAGCGGATCGACGCCGGATGTCGGCTCATCGAGGAAGAGGACAGGCGGCTCGTGCATGATCGCCGCCGAAAGCGCGAGGCGCTGCTTGAAGCCGAGCGGCAGCTCGCCGGCGTTGGTCTTCGCATAGGGGCCGAGATCGAATGTCTCGATCACGTGCTCGACCGCCGCGCGCCGCCGCGCGCCCGAGAGCCCGTAGGCGCCGGCGAAGAATTCGAGGTTCTGGCGCGCGGAAAGGTCGCCGTAGAGCGAGAATTTCTGCGCCATGTAGCCGAGCCGCGCGCGCGCGGCCGACGGCGCCTTGTAGAGATCGAGACCGTCGACCAGCGCCGCGCCTTCGCTCGGCCGCAGCAGGCCGCACATCATCTTGAACGTCGTCGATTTGCCCGCGCCGTTGGGGCCGAGCAGGCCGAAGATTTCGCCGCGCTTGATACTGAAGGAAATATGATCCGCGGCGGTGAACGCGCCGAATCGCCGCGTGAGATTCTTCGCTTCCACGGGCGCGACGCCGTCGCCGCCGATGTCCTTTCGCTCGGGCACGGCCAGCGTGCGTTTGGGCATGCCGCCGAGCGCCGCGACGAAAGCGTCCTCGAAGCGCGGCGCGGCGGCTTCGATCGTCGTCCCCTCGGGTGCGCCGATCGCGCTGGGCTCTGGCGCGGCCGCGCCTTCCGCCATCACCAGGCGGATCGCTTCGCCCTGCATGACGCCGTCGATGACCTGTTTGTCGGTCAGCGCGCGCGCCAGCAGCGCTCGCCGTCCGGCGCCTGCCCCCTGCGCGCGATAGACGCGGCCCGCCATCGTCGCGGTCATCGCTTTCGGATCGCCCTGATAGAGCGCGCGGCCCGCGTCCATCACGATCACCTCCGCGCAATTCTCGGCCTCGTCGAGATAGGCGGTGCTCCATATGACGCCGACGCCCTGATCGATCAGCGCATAGACCATGCGCCACAGTTCGCGGCGCGAGATCGGATCGACGCCGACGCTGGGCTCGTCGAGCAGCAGCAGTTTCGGCGAGCGCAGCATGGCGCAGGCGAGACCGAGCTTCTGTTTCATGCCGCCCGACAGCGCGCCGGCGAGGCGGTCGGTGAAGCGCGCGAGATCGGTGAAGGAGAGAAGCCGCTCATACGTCGCCTGGCGCGCGCTGTCCGGCAGGCCGCGCAGATCGGCG
The DNA here is from genome assembly GCA_036796555.1 of Rhodoblastus sp. GTDB lineage: Bacteria > Pseudomonadota > Alphaproteobacteria > Rhizobiales > Beijerinckiaceae > JAJXWB01. The sequence goes on from DAIRCS010000058.1 coordinate 17,557, forward strand.
TAGAGCCGCAGGTTCTCCATCACGGTCAGGTCTTCGTAGAGGCCGAAGCGTTGCGGCATGTAGCCGATCGTGTCGTGGATGGCCGGCCCCTGCGTCGTCACGTCGAGGCCCAGAACCTCGATGCGCCCCGCGCTCGGCGTCAGCAGCGCGGCGATCAGGCGTATCAGCGTCGTCTTGCCGGCGCCGTCGGGCCCCACGAGGCCGGTCACCTGTCCCGCCCCGATCTCCGTCGTCAGCGACCGGATCGCCGCGGGCCCGTCGGCCGCGAAGGCTTTTGTCAGACCCTCGATCCTGACCAGCGGATCGCTCATTGCGCGCGCGTCCCCGTCGCATCGTCGGGGAATATCACGGTCAGCGGCATGCCCTGCCGCAGCACATTGTCGGGATCCTGCGCGACGATGCGGATGCGGTAGACGAGCGCCGTGCGCAATTCGCGCGTCTCGACCGTCTTGGGCGTGAATTCCGCCGTCGACGAGATGAAGCCGATCGACCCCTTCAGCGGCTTCGCGCCCGGCGCATCCGTGTGCAATTCGATCGGCATGCCGGGCTTCACGCGGCCGAGATCGGGCTCCGACACATAGGTGCGCACCCACACCGGATTGGTCAGGCTCAACACGAACACGGTCTCGGCCGCATTGACGATGGCGCCGGCCTCGCGCACGCGGCTCAGCACCACGCCGTCGCTCGGCGCGTAAAGGTCGGCGTCGGCGAGCTGGCGGTCGGCGATCTCGATCGCCGCCTTGCGGTCGGCGAGCTGCGCACGCGCGCTAGCGATGTCTTCCTTGCGGAAGCCCGCCTTCATCAGCCGCAGCGCCTGCTGCGCCGATTGCAGCTGCGCATCCGTCTGCCGGCTGGCGGCCAGCGCGTCGTCGTAGGTCTTCTGCGTGCCGGCGTTGGTCTTCAGCAATTGCGCGGCGCGGTCGATCGCGGCCTTGGCGTTGGTCGCCATGGCCTGCCGCTCGGCGACGGCGGCCTCGGCCTGCGCGATTTCCTCGGGCCGGTTGCCGGCCTCGAGCTTGGCGAGATTGGCGGCAGCCTGATCGGCCTGCGCGTGCAACTGGCGCAGCGCATCCTCGAAATAAACCTTGTCGAGCGAGGCGAGCTTCTGGCCCTGCTTGACGTTCGCGCCTTCGTCGACGTCGAGCGACTTGATGCGGCCGGCGACCTTGAAGCCGATATTGACCTGCCGCACCTCGACATTGCCCTGCAACACGAGCGGCTCGCCCGTCGTCGCGCGGCTTTTCCACCACCACCAGCCGCCGGCGGCCAGGACGAGCAGCAGGAGAACAGGGGCGATCTTCTTGACGTTCATGGTTCTCTTGCCTTTGCGGCGGTTCCCAGCAGCATGGCGCGATGCGCGGCGAGCATGCCGGCGACGTCGAGCGGCTGGTAGGGTTCGAACAGGCTGCGCCAGACGACGCTGACCAGCAGCGGCCCGAACAGCAATTGCGGATAGCGCGCCAGCGCATAGGACGGAATTTCGCCGCGCGCATGCGCGCGTTCGGCGGCGCGCTCGACCAGCGTAAGCCCGCGCGAGACGACCTCGCGATGGTAGAATTCGGCGATCGCCGGAAAGCGCGCGCCTTCCGCGATGATGAGCCGGAAAATCTCGCGCCGCTTGGTGGCGAGAACCTCGCGCTCGAACAGCGTGAACATGCCGGTCAGCAGCATGGCGAAGGGCAGGTCGGTCTGCCCAGCCAGATGGGTGAGGCGCTCGAGGACCGGCGCGACCGCGTCGAGGGCCACCTGTTCGAACAGGTCGTCCTTGTCCTTCGAGAACAGATAGAGCGTGCCCTTGGCCACGCCCGCCCGCCGGGCGATGTCGTCGAGCCGCGCGGCCTTGAAGCCTTCCGCGATGAAGACGTCGAAAGCCGCGTCGAGGATCGCCCGACGCCGGGCTTCTGAAGCCTGGCGGCGTTTACTCGGGACCTGTGCGGCGGTTTCGGACATGGCGGGACGTGTCTCGATTCCTTGCTAGCATATAATGACTGACCAGACAGTCAATATTTGAAATCGAGCCGGGTCCATCGGCATACATTCTGTTGAAGGTGCAGGAGTTCCCTCTGTCGCCGACCTGTAATGGTCGCAGTTTAAAGTAGCCCTTTGCCAGAAAGGTCTCCTTGCAATCCCCGGCCACCCAACGTATGTAGGTACGTGCCTACATAGAGATCGGCCATGACCATCACCACTCTTTCCAGCCGCGAGCTGAATCACGATGTCAGCAGCGCCAAGAAGGCCGC
>DAIRCS010000059.1:0-18460 GCA_036796555.1 Rhodoblastus sp.
GCCGGCGCGCGGGACGCCGGCGCGGGCGCCGGAATGCGCATGCGCGGCGTCTCGGCGGCCGGCGGCGCGGCGGGTTCCGGCGCGCGCGGCGGCTCGATCGTGCGCCGCAATTCCGGCGCGGGCTGCGGCGCGGGCGCGATGTGGCGCGCGGCCGGCGCAGCGGGCGCGACCGGTTCGGCGACGTCGTGGCCGCGGCCCGACCGCGTCACGATCGCGGTCAGTTCGTTCAGCGCCTTGATCTGGTCGCCGACGATGCGCCGCATCGCGCTCGCCTGCTCGGCGGTCTCGCGCGGCAGGTCGGCGACGCCGCGCGAAACCTGGTCGCGCGTCATCTCGAGTTCGCGCTGGATTTCCGTCGTCATCGCGCGGATGTCGGCGGCCGCCGTCGAGAAGCGTTCGGTGGCCTCGCCGAACAGGCGCGTCATCTGCTCGTTCGCCTGTTCATAGGCGGCGCGCAGCGCGGCCGCGGTGCGTTCGCGCTCGCGGCCCGTGGCGGAGCGGATCTCGCCGAACTGCTGTTCGACCGAGGCCGCCGTCGCCTGCGCGGCTTCGGTGAGGAACGTCCCGATCTCGCGCGCGCGGGCTTCGGAGGCCCGGAACGAATTCTCGACAAGTCCCGTGAACGAGCTGAGCACATTGTCGAAATCGTCGCGGCGCGCTTCGAGCTGCGTGAGCAGCTCGCCGAGCGAGGCGCGGCGCGCGTTGAGCGTGTGGTCGAGTTCGGCCTGCGTGCGCGCGAGCTCCGCCGCGCTGTGCGCGAGCGAGGCCGAATGCGCGTCCACTTCGCCGACGATCGACTGGGCGTCGCCGACGACCGAGGACGCCGCGCCGGTGACGCGCGTCAGATCGGCCGACGCCTGTTCGATCGCGCTGCGCATGTCGCGCAGCTTTTCGCCCAGCGTCGTGTCGAGCGCGCCGAGCCCAGTCGAGGCCTGCCCGACGATGCCCTGCAGCGCATTGTTGGTCTCGCCGAGACGGCCGAGCACTTCGGTCAGTTCGTCGCGCATCTTCTCGTGCGCGCCGCTGATCGCGCCCAGCGACTGGGTCGCGCTCGCATCGATCGCTTCGCGCAGAGCGCTGGTCGAACGGTCGAGCGCCACCGCCACCTCGCCCTGCTTGCGCGCGAGATGCTCAACGACGGCCGACCCGCGCTGCTCGATGGCGTTGGTGACGAGTTCGCCGACGGTGGCGAGCTCCTTCGACACTTCGTCGCCGCGCGCGGTGAGCAGGTCGATGAGCAGCGACCCCTTGGTGTCGAAGATCGAATGCAGATCGCTCGTGCGCGCGGAGAGAAGATCGACGAGCCCCTGCCCGCGTTCGTCGATCGAGGCGCCGAGCGCGCCGAGTTCCTTGGTGAGCTCGGTGTTGATGCCGGCGACCCGCCGCGTCAGCGCGTCCGACATTTCGCCCGTGCGCGTGTGCAGGACGATGTCGAGCTCGCGCCGGGCCTCGGTCAGGGTCGTGCTGATCTCCTGGATGCGCTGCGCCAGCGTCTCCAGCACGGAATGGCCGCGCTGGTCGATGTCGGCCGAGACCGCCTGCAGGCGGTCGACGACGCGATGCTCGAAATTGCCGATGCGTTCGTCGAGCGCGGCCGAAATCTCGTCCGTGCGCGACTTGATGGCGTTGTGCGCGGTTTCGAGGCGCGCGTGCAGCGCGTCCGCCGCCTCGCGGCCACGGCTGTCGATCTCGTTGGAGACGAGATCGAGGCGGCGCACCACGCGGTCCTCGAACTGCTGGATGCGGCCGTCGAGCGTCGTGGCGATCTCGTCGGCGCGGCCGCCGAGCGTCGTGTTGATCTCGCTCGCCTTGGCGCCCAGCGTCTCGTTGATCTCGTTCGCCCTGGCGCCGAGCGCCGTGCTGATCTCGTTTGCGCGCGCGCCCAGCGTCTCGTTGATCTGGTTCGCTCGCGCCCCGAGCGTGTCGTTGATCTCGCCGGCCTTGGCGCCGAGCGTGTCGCTGATGTCGGTCGTGCGCGCCAGCAGCGCTTCGTCGATCTCGCGCGCCTTGCTGTCGAGCGCGAGCGTCACCTCGCGGCCGCCTTCGCCGAGCACGCGGGCGATTTCGATGGCGCGCCGCGCGAGCGCGTCGTTGAAGGTCTGCGACCGCGCCTCCAGGCCGCCGTCGATGCGCGTGACGAGTTCGTCGAGCCGCTCGGCGGCTTCGCGCATCTTGTCGCTCGAGCGGCGCTCGAACGCGTCGACCTGCGAGGAGAGTTCGGTCGAGATCGCCGAGGCGCGCTCGGCGAGCCGGTCGGTGAAGGCCGCGCCATGCACGGTGACGGCCTGCTCGATCGAATCGAGATGGCCGGCGACCATGTCGGTGAAGCCGCGCGCGTGGTCCCCGATCCGGTCGGCCGCCTGCCCGCCATGCGCGCGCAGCGTCGTCTCGAAGGCGTCGAGGCGATCGGACAGCGTCTCGTGGAAGGACCTGGAATTGTGGCCGATCCGATCGGCCGCGGCGTCGCTGCGGGCGGCGAATTCGGCCTCGAAAGCGTCGAGGCGATCGGCGATCGCGGCGCGCGCGTCTTCCGCGCGCGTTCCGATCCGGTCGGCGATGACGCGGTTGTTGGCGGCCATCGCCGCTTCGACCGTCTCCAGCCGGCCGGCGAGGTCCGACGCGATCCGTTCGCCCTGCGCGACGAGACGGTCCGACGTCTCGTCCTCGTGCCGACGCAGCGCGTCGGCGAAGGCGTCGAAACGCGTGGCGAGCGTCTCGTTGAGACGGTCGCCGTGGCTTGCGATGGCGTTGACCGCGTCGGTCGCAGTCGCCGCGAAGCGCGTGTGCAGGTCGCCCGCGCGCGTCTGGAGGCTTGCGACCGCGCGGCTCGAGACGTTTTCGAAATTGGCGGACAACCCTTCGATCTGGTCGCCGAGCGCCTGCGAGGCTTCCGCGGCCGAGGCGACGAAGCGCCGCTCCATGCCGCCGGTGCGATCCTCGAGCCCGGAAAGAATATCGGCGGCCGTCTGCGCGAAGCGATCGTGCAGGCCTTCGCTGTGTTGCGTGAAGGCCGCTTGCGCCGAAGCCGTCGCGGCGCTCAGGCGCTCGTGCAGGCCGTCGGCGTGGCGCGCGAGCCGGCCCACGGCGTCGTCGGTCTTTTCGACATAGACCGTGACGATGCGCTCGGCGTGCGCATCGAGTTCGGCGCGCGCCTTTTCGTGCGAATCGGCGAGAACCGCGGTCATGCGATCGCGGTTGTCCGCGAACGTCCGCGCGGCTTCCGCAACCTGCCCCGCCAGCGTATCGGTGAATTGCAGCGTATTGTCGCGCAGCGTCGTCTCCAGCGCAGCGCCGTGCGTATCGAGCTTCTCGACGATATGGTCGGCGTTGGAGCGCAGCGTCGTTTCCAGCGCGGAACCGTGCGTGTCGAGCTTGCCGGCGATCTGGTCGAGGTTCGAAAGCAGCGTCGCCTCGAGCGCCGAGCCGTGCGTGTCGAGCTTCTCCGCGATGCGATCGGCGTTCGAACGCAGCGTCGTCTCCAGCGTGGAGCCGTGCGTATCGAGCTTGCCGGCGATATAGTCGGCGTTCGAGCGCAGCGTGCCTTCCAGCGCCACGCCGTGCATATCGAGCTTGTCGCCGATATAGCCGGCGTTGGAGCGCAGCGTCGTCTCCAGCGCCGCGCCGTGCGTATCGAGCTTCTCGGCGATGTAGTCGGCGTTCGAGCGCAGCGTCGTTTCCAGCGTCGAGCCGTGCGTGTCGAGCCTGTCGACGAGCTGCGCCATGTTCGTCGACAGCGTCCTCTCCATGGCGCCGCCATGCGACTGCAGCGTGTCGGCGAGGCGATCGGCCTGCGAGCGCAGCGTCGTTTCGAGCGCGCCGCTCTGCGCCTGCAGCGTATCGGCGAGCGCCTGCGTGTTGGTCGTCAGCGCGCCTTCCAGCGCGTGGCTCTGCTCGGCGAGGGTCGTCTCCAGCCGCTGCGCGTTTTCGCGCATGCGCGTCTCGAGCGCGCCGCCGTGCACGGTCACCGTTTCGTGGATGCGGTCGCCGGTTTCCGCCAGCCGGTCGACGAGGTTGCGGCCATGGCCGTCGATCGTCCCCGCGATCGTGTCGGTCAGCGCGCCGAGGCGCTTGACGATATCCTCGCTGCGGCCCTGCAGGTCGAGCGCCAGCGTCTCGCTGGTCTCGCGCAGCCGGCCGCTCGTCTCTTCGACCTTCGAGGTCAGCAGGCCGACCACCGCCTCGCTCGCGCCGGTGAGCTGGCCGGTGACGTGCATGCCGGTTTCCGACAGGCGGCCGACGATCTGGTCGCCCTGCGAGGAGAGGCCGAGCAGGATCCGCTCGCCGGTCTGGCCGAGCGAGGTGGAGATTTCCTCGCCCTTGGCGCCGAGCGATTGCGTCACGCGCACGCCGGCGTCGCTCACGGCTTCCGCGAGCTTCAGCGACGTCGTCGCCAGCGTGTCGGACAGGTTCTCGTGCGCGCCGGTCATGGCGCCGCGCACCTTCTCCGCGTTGAGAACGATCGCCTCGCGCTCGCTCGACAATTCGTCGATCAGCGTGCGGATGCGCCGCTCGTTGTCGGAATAGGAGCGTTCGAGCGTCGCGACCTCCGAGCGCACCAGCGTCTCGAGCTCGCTCGCCCGCGCCAACGCGCGCTCGATGCCGTCGCCCATCGAGGCGACCTCGCGGCGAATCGCCTGCGACAGTGTGATGACCTGTTCGGTGGCGATCGTCTCGGGTTCGGCGAGGCGGACGGCGACCTCGCTCATCGAGCGGGCGGTGAGGCGCATTTCCTGCGCGCGCCGCGCGATGACCGCGAGCATGAAGAAGAAGGCGATCGGGCCGACGAGCGCGAGCGCGGCGAGCGCGGGCTCGAGTCGCGCGATGTCGCCCGACAGCAGCGTGGCGCGATTGGCCATGGCCCAGGCGAACCACAGGCCCGCCCATACCAGCGAGACGACGGTGGCCGCGACATAGGGGCCCTTGGACGGGCGCACCTGCATGGCTTGCAGGATCTGGCCGACCGAGCGGCGGTCGTCATTGGCCGGCGGCGTCGCGGGGGCGACGGCGGGCTTGGCTTCGGCCGGTTTCGCTTCCGCCCTGGCTTCGGCGGTCTTCGTTTCGGCGGCCCTGGCGTCGGCGGCCCTGGCTTCCGGGCTCTTCAGCTCCGGCATCTTGAGCGGGGGCGGCTCGACGTCCTTGCGATCCTGCGGCTTGGTCCGGAAGGCGTTCAATTCCGCGGGCGAGACCGCTGGCAGTTTCAGGGGCTTGTCCGCATCCGCCGGCTTGGCGGCCGCCTCCGCGTCGCGGTCGACCGGGGCGAGATTCAACGCCTCTTCGATGGCCGACAGAGCCGCGTCGGCCGCATCGGTGGGCTTGGGTTGGGTCGCCATGAAACGCCTCTCTTACGCGCGGCTGGCCGCCGCCGGACGGATTCCGCCCGCCTGCGGAACCGTTAACCAATTGTAACCATATCGCTTAGAGACTCTGAATGAAACAGCGTGCGCCCGCGACATGCAAACGTCGTTAACGCGGCCTTCACCATGTTGGGGAAGTGTATCGGCAAACCCGTGAAATCAACCGCGATTCAGTCCTTTTGTCCGAAAATCGCGTGAGGGGCCGGCTGGCCCGTTGCGGACGGAAAGACACATGGAGGGTGAAGTGGCCAATCCCGCGCGCATGGCGACGCACAGCGTCGAAGCCGAGCTTCCGACGGTCGCAGGCGACCGGCCCATCGATCTCGTCCACCTCGCCAGGCAGACCTTCGGCGAGCGCGACCTGGAATCCGAGCTGCTGCGCCTGTTCGATCGCCAGTCCCGCCAGATCGTCGAGCGGCTGACCGACGGGCCGGTTTCGGAAGGCCGCTGGCGCGCCGATCTCGCCCATACGCTCAAGGGCTCGGCCCGCGCCGTCGGCGCCTTCGGGGTCGCCGCCGCGGCCGAGGCCTACGAACTCGACGCCCGCGCCGGCGCGGACCCCGCCCGGGCGCTGTCGACCCTTGCGGGCGCCGTCGAGTCCGCCCACGGCGCCATCGCCGAGCTGCTGGCGGGCTGACCGGCGGGGCGGACGGCCCGCGCGACGGCGCGCAACGGATTGCCGCAGGCGCCGCCGTGGGCCTCGCCAAATTGTTTCCTTGCATATAAAGGAGTCGCGCCGCGCCCTTTCCGGGCGCGATCCGTTTCGCCTGAGCTCAAGGAAAGTCTCCCGCCTATGGCCAAGATCACCTTCGTCGATTCCGAGGGCAAATCCCGCACCGTGGACGCGGAAATCGGCTCGACCGTGATGGAAACCGCCATCCGCAATTCGATCCCCGAAATCCTGGCCGAATGCGGCGGCGCCTGCGCCTGCGCGACCTGCCACGTCTATGTCGACGAAGGCTGGCTCGAGAAGACCGGCAAGGCCTCGGCCATGGAGGAGGACATGCTCGACTTCGCCTTCGAGGTGAAGCCGACCTCGCGGCTGAGCTGCCAGATCAAGGTCACGGCCGATCTCGACGGCCTGGTGGTCGCCACGCCCGGCAAGCAGGGCTGACGCCGGGACCCCCGGCCTCCGGCCGGCGGTCCTGGTTTGAGGAGAGGATCGGCATGAGCGAAGTCATCAAGACCGACGTCGTCATCGTGGGCGCGGGGCCAGCCGGCCTGTTCGCGGTGTTCGAGCTCGGGCTGCTCGACATCCGCGCCCATCTCGTCGACATCCTGCCGCGCGCCGGCGGCCAGTGTTCCGAGCTCTATCCGGAAAAGCCGATCTACGACATTCCGGGCTTCCCCATCGTCACGGGCCAAGGCCTCGTCGACAATCTGGCGCAGCAGATCGAGCCCTTCCACCCGACCTACCATTTCGGCGAGATGGTGACGGAGCTGGAATCCACGGGCACGGCCGAACGCCCCGCATTTCGCGTCAAGACCGACGCCGACAAGACCTTCGAATGCACCTGCGTGATCGTGGCGGCGGGCGGCGGCTCGTTCCAGCCGAAGAAGCCGCCGATCGCCGGCATCGAGGCCTATGAAGGCAAGTCCGTCCACTACGCCGTGCGGCGCATGGAGGATTTCCGCGACAGGAACGTGATGATCGTCGGCGGCGGCGACAGCGCGCTCGACTGGACGCTGAACCTGCATCCCGTGGCGAAGCGCATCACGCTCGTCCATCGCCGCGACGATTTTCGCGGCGCGCCGCATTCGGTCAACGCGATGCGCGAACTGGTGCGCGAGGACAAGATGGATCTCGTGATCGGCCAGGTCGGCTCGATCGCGGGCGAGAATGGCGAACTGAAGACCGCGACCGTGAAGCTGAACGACGGAACGACGCGCGACGTCGCCTGCGAGCGCATGATGCCCTTCTTCGGCCTGACCATGAAGCTCGGGCCGATCGCCGACTGGGGCCTCAACCTGCACGAGAACCTCGTGCCGGCGGACACGGAAAAGTTCGAGACCTCGACGCCGGGCATCTTCGCTATCGGCGACATCAACACCTATCCCGGCAAGCTGAAGCTCATTCTCTCGGGCTTCCACGAAGGCGCGCTGGCCGCGCAGAAGGTCCACCGCTACGTCTATCCCGACAAGAAGCTGACCTTCCAGTACACGACCTCGTCCACGAGCCTGCAGAAGAAGCTCGGGGTGAATTGACGGTGACCCGCAACGCGGGTCGCCCGTCATTGCCGTGCGCGTTCATTAATTCGCTGGTCTGACCACGGCTTTGAGGCGCTGTTTCCCTCTCCCGCACGCGGGAGAAGGAACGCCGCCCGATCAGCGAAATCGTGAACTCGCGCAGCAGTGACGGTAGTGCGCCTACAGCCTCCCGCCGACCGCCGTAATCCCGCCGAACACCACCGCCGCCGCGATCGCCAGGCAGGCTGTCGCGGCAAGCCAGGAGCCCGGCCGCGCGCTCGTTTCATCCACGTAGGGCTCGGCCGGCTTCGAGCCTGTGACCATGCCCTGGATCAGCGGCTCGCGCTTCACGAACGTGGCGAACAGATTCGCGGCGACATGCAGAGCCACGAGAATCTCGATCGCCTCGAAAATGCGATGATGCCAGCGCGCCGCGAAGGACACGGCCGCGTCGCTGACGAACTTCACCAGCGGCCCCTCGATCACCAGCCGGTCTTCGTCGGCCGCAAACAGGCCCGAGACGGCCTGCAGGCCGACGAGCGCGAGCAGCGCCAGAACCATCCAGCCGCCGATCGGATTGTGCCCGAGATATTTCTGCGGCCGCCCGCTCGCCGCCGCCGTCACATAGGCGAAAGCGCGGCCGGGCAGCGCGACGAAATTGGCGAAGCGCGCGGTCGAGCCGCCGACGACGCCCCACATCGCGCGGAACAGGATCAGCGTGAGCGCCGCATAGCCGTTCCACTTGTGCCAGGCCGGATACGAGCCGCCGACGGCGTTGCTGAGCCAACCGTCGAAGACGACGAGGACGAGCGACCATTTGAACAGCCGCGTCGGCCCGTCCCAAGCGAGGGCGCGCGCGCCGCCCGCCGTGGCGGACGGCGATTGTGCGGACATGCTCATTCCCGCGAACTCAGCTCTTCTTGGCGCGATAATCGTCGTGGCAGGCTTTGCAATTGCCGAGCACCTTGCCGAAATTCGCCTTCAGGCTGGCCTCGTCCTTGATCGCGCCGGACGCGGCGGTCGCATCGGCCGCGAGCTTGTCGTAGATGCCTTCGAACTTCGCCTTGTCTTCCCAGATCTTCGGCAGGGCCGCCGTGTCGCCCCCCGTCTTGGAATCGTCGGGGAACAGGCCCTTCAGGTCCTTGGCGCCGGCCGTATAGGCCGCCAGCGCCTTCTGCACGGCGGCGCCGTCGTAGGCCGCCTCGCCCTTCAGCATCGCGGCGACAGGCTTGGTGGCGTCGCCGAACCCTTTCAGAATGTCCTTGCGCTTGGCGATCGCCGCGCTCTGCGCATAGGCGCCCGAAATGGCGACCGCAGCCACGGCGGAAACAAGCAAAGTCTTCACGACAAATTTCATTCTTCAATCCTTCCTTCTGGGCAAACCGGGCTGCGCACCGCAGTAGAATCGGCGATCGCCCCGCAATCAACCCACGCCGCCTTGCAATCAGGCAAGTTTGACCTGTTCATGGCGCTCCCTGCGCCGCCGCGATTTTTCCGTAGATTTTCGACGGCGTCGCCGGCATGTCGATCGCCGTCACGCCGAGCGGCGACAGCGCGTCGATGACGGCGTTGACCACCGCCGGCGTCGAGCCGATCGAGCCCGCCTCGCCCGCGCCCTTGAGGCCCATCGGGTTGGTGGTCGAAGGCACGTTGCGGGTTTCGAAATCGAACTTCACGAGATTTTCCGCCCGCGGGAGCTGGTAGTCCATCAGGCTCGCGGTCAGAAGCTGGCCGCCGGAATCATAGACCGTCTGCTCCATCAGCGCCTGACCGACGCCCTGCGCGATGCCGCCGTGCACCTGGCCCTGCAGCAGCAGCGGATTGAGCGTCATGCCGAAATCGTCGACGACCGTATAGCGCACGATCTGCGTTTCGCCGGTCTCGGGATCGATCTCGACCTCGCAGACATGCGTGCCGTTGGGATAGGTGGCGTCGGGCGGAACGAATTCGCCGCCGCCGGTCAGCATGTCGGGCCTGGCCTGCGGCAATTTCGCGATGTCGGCGAAACTGATCGAGCGGTCGGTGCCGATCACGCGCATGGCGCCGTCGGAAAATTCGATATCGCCGGACGCGACTTCCAGCGCCTCGCCGGCGAGCTTGCGCAATTGCTCGGCCAGTTGTTCCGACGCGCGCGTCACCATCACCGCGCCGACCGGGATCGAGCGCGAGCCTCCCGTGCCCGCGCCGGTCTTCACAATGTCGGTATCGCCCTGCACCATCCGCACCCTGGCCGGATCGACGTCGAGATGCTGCGCCACGATCTGCGCATAGGCGGTCGCATGGCCCTGCCCGTTCGACTGCGTGCCGATGACGATGGTGAAGCCGCCGTCCTTGTCGAGCGTCACCGTGCCGGTCTCGCCCTCACCCCAGGCGGTGCATTCGATATAGCTCGCCATGCCGATGCCGCGCAGGCGCCCACGCTTCTTCGCCTCCTCGCGCCGCGCGGCGAAACGCGACCATTCGGCGTTTTCCAGCGCCTTGCGCATCGCCGCCTCGAATTCGCCGACGTCGAATTTGCGGTCGGTCGGCGTCGCGTAGGGCATCTGCGCCGGCTTGATGAAATTTTTCGCGCGAATCTCTTCGCGTGAAATTCCCGTCTCGCGCGCGCAGACGTCGACGAGGCGTTCGAGCACATAGGCCGCTTCCGGCCGCCCCGCGCCGCGATAGGCGTCGACGGGAACCGAATGCGTATAGACCGCCGTGCACAACGCATGAACCTTGGGAATGTCGTAGGGGCCCGTCGCCATCGTCACGCCGAGCCAGGGAATGTAGGGCCCGTATTGCGAGAGATAGGCGCCGAGATCGGCGAGGATCTTGATGCGCAGCGCGAGAAACTTCCCGTCCCTATCGAGCGCCATCTCGGCGCGCGTGACATTGTCGCGGCCCTGCGCGTCGCCGAGAAAATGCTCCGTGCGGTCGGCGACCCATGCGACCGCGCGGCCGCAGCGTTTGGCGGCTTCCAGCACCAGCGGATATTCGCGGTAGATGAAACTCTTCGTGCCGAAGCCGCCGCCGACGTCGTGCGTGACGACGCGCAGGTCCGCGGGCTCCACGCCGAGCACGGCGGACACCGACGCCTGCAACCCGTTCACGCCCTGGCTCGACGTCGTGAGCGTGTAGCGCTTCGTTTTGGGATCATATTCGCCGCAGGCGGAACGCGGCTCCATGAAATTGGCGACGAGGCGCTGGTTGACGATCTCGACCGCGCATATGCGCGCCGCCCGCGCGAAAATCGCATCGACCTCCTTCGCATCGCCGATCGCATTTTCGAAGGCGACGTTGGTCTTGTGGTCCGGCCACACCAGCGGCGCGCCTGTCTCCAGCGCCGCCTTCGAGCCGATGATGGCGGCCTCGGGATGATAATCGACCGCGATCGCCTCGGCCGCGTCGCGCGCGGCGACCTCGCTGTCTGCGACGATCATCGCGACCGCGTCTCCCACATGCCGCACGCGCCCGCGCGCCAGCAGCGGATAATCGGGCTGCGCCATCGTGCTGCCGTCGGCATTCGGCAGAGGCGCCAGACATGGCAATTGCTTGAGATGGCCGATATCGTCGGCGGTCAGGATCAGCGCGACGCCCGGCATGGCGGCGGCCGCCGTCGTATCGACGCCGCCGATGCGCGCATGCGCATGCGGCGAGCGCAGAAATACCGCCGTCAGCCTGTCGGCCGGCAGCGCGTCGGCGTTGTAGCGCCCCGCGCCCGTGATGAATTTCTGGTCCTCGACGCGGCGCACCGCCTGGCCGATGCCGAATTTTTTAGGCTTCATCGCTTGCTCCAGATCACTTGCTCCAGGCGCAGGATCGCTGCGTGCGAATCTAATGCGGTTTGCGAAAGTGTCATCCCCGCGCCACGAAATCGGCTGCCGCCGACTTCGGACGGATTTTCGCGGGCATGACATTCCCGTAGCGGGCGTCCTTCACTTCCCCTTCATCAGGTCGCTGATGACGACGAATTTCTCGCCGTTGAACTGCATGAGATAGCCGTCGCGCAGCGGCGTGTAGTCGTCGGGCGTCGTGTTCAGCGTGATGCCCGGCAGCAGCAGCGGCGCCTTCACGCCCTTCAGGTTCGACGCCTGCTTCAGGATGTTCTCGCGCGTGAGATTGTCGCCGCACTGCTTGAGCAGTTCGACGAGCGCGGCGGCGCTGAAATAGGCGTATTCGCCCGAGCCATAGTTCGGATCGACGCCCGGCACGCGCGTCTTGATGAAGTCGACGTAGGCGTCGAGTTCGGGATCTTTCGCCGAAGGATCGAGCGGCTTGATCGAGGCGAGCGTGATGATGTCCTTCGCCGCATCGAGGCCCGCGGGCTTCAGGATCGTCTCGATGTTCGCGCAGCCCGACGACAGGAAGCGCATCGGCCGCCAGCCGATCTCGTAGGCCTTGCGGATCGCCTGCGCGCAGGCGCGCGGCGTCACGGAATAGATGAGGAACACGTCGGCCTTGGTCGCGGCGAGCGACACGACCTGCGAGTCGACGGTCGGGTCCGTCACCTCGAATGGCGTCATCTTCAGAAGCTTGTCGGGCATTTTCGCGAAGGCCTCGTTCAGGCCCTTCACGTAATCCTTGCCGGAATCGTCGTTCTGGTAGAGCACGGCGAACGTCGCCTTCGGGTTCTTCTGCAGCGCATAGGCGACGTCGAAATTCGCCTCGTTCATGTAGTTGGGCGCCCACGGCAGCGCGATCGAATACGGCATGCCCTTCGGATCGTTCCACTTGGAGGCCGACGAGATCGCGAAAATCTGCGGCACCTTGTTGACGTTGAGATATTTGGCGATCGCCGACGAGGGCGCCGTGCCCATCGTGCCGTAGACGAAGGCGACCTGATCGTTTTCCACGAGGCGCTTGGCGGCTTCCACGGTCTTGGGCGGCGCGAAGCCGTCGTCGAGCGAGATCATGTTGAGCTTGCGTCCGTTGACGCCGCCCTTCTCGTTGATCATGGCGAAATAGGCCGACATGATCTTGCCGACCGTGCCGAGCGAAGACGCCGGCCCGCTGTAGGGCATGGTGTTGCCGAACGTGATTTCCGTGTCGGTCACGCCCGGCCCGTAGGCCTTCTGCGCGAGCGCCGTCGTTGCGCCCAGCGTGAGCGTGAGCGCGAGCGCGAGGCCGAGGCCTGTCCTGATTGCTGCCATGGGATTTCCTCCGACGGGTCTGACGCCCGCATGGAAGAATTGTCCGACGAAATAGAGCGACGATCAACCGGGCCGAAGCGGATTTGAAAAGCGCGCCCGGCATTCCCATATCGCCTCGCCTGACGATCCCGAAGTCGTGCGGCTGAACGGCCCCTCCCCGCCCTCCCCCGCTTCGCGGGAGAGGGAGCGATCCCGAGGCTTCCTGAAGCTGGGCCGCCAACGGGCGCCACAGCCGTCCCCTCTCCCGCGGAGCGGGGGAGGGAAAGGGAGGGGGCCGCGCCGCACCGAATGTCCCACGGAGGACGCATGTTCGACACACAGCCAGGCTTCATTCTCGATGACGACCCGCAGGAGCGCGGCCGCTCGTCCGCCGCCGCTCCCGAACGCGACGCCCCGCTCCTCGACGCCTATTCGCGCACGGTTTCGGACGTGGTCGACCAGGTCGGCCCGAGCGTCGTGCGCATCGATCTCGCCCGCGGCGACGGCAAGGCCGCCGGCTCGGGCTCCGGCGTCATCGTCTCGCCGGACGGGCTCGTGCTCACCAACAGCCACGTCGTTTCCGCCGGCAGGCGCGCGTCGGTCACGACGCTCGACGGCCGCGTGTTCTCGGCGCGCGTGCTCGGCGACGATCCCGATACCGACCTCGCGCTGCTGCGCATCGACGCCGACGAGACGCTGCCGGCGGCGAAGCTCGGCGATTCTCGCGCGCTGAAACCGGGCCAGATCGCCATCGCCATCGGCAATCCGCTCGGCTTCGACGCGACCGTGACGGCCGGCGTGGTCTCCGCCCTGGGTAGATCGCTGCGTGCGAAAAACGGGCGGCTGATCGACGACGTCATCCAGACCGACGCCGCGCTCAATCCCGGCAATTCCGGCGGCCCGCTCGTGTCGAGCGCCGGCGAGGTGATCGGGATCAACACCGCCGTCATCATGGGCGCGCAGGGCATCTGCTTCGCGGTCGCGGCCAATACCGCACAATTCGTGCTGGGCGAGATCGTGCGCCATGGGCGCGTGCGCCGCGCCTATGTCGGCATTGGCGCGGGTACGGCGCTCCTGCCCCGACGCGTCGCGCTGAGGCTCGGGCTCGAACAGGCGACGGGCGCCGTCGTCACGGTCATCGCGCCGGGCGGTCCCGCCAGCGAGACCGGCATGCTGACCGGCGACATCATCCTGTCGATCGACGGCGCGCCGGTGGCGGGCGCGGACGACATCGTGCGCCTGCTCGGCGCCGACAAGATCGGCCGCACGATCCCGATCGACGTGCTCCGTCGTTCGGACCGGCGCCGTTTCTGGGTCGGGCTGACGGAACGGAAGGATTGACCGGCGGCCCCGACAATCCGCCGTTGTCATCCCGGACGGCCGCAGGCCGATCCGGGATCCAGCCGGAGGCGCGCGGGCGCCGTCGCCGGCAATTTCGAGCTAGGTTCTCAGGGCGTCTTCACCGGCTCGCCGGCCGCCGTCCAGGCAAGCCAGGAGCCGCCGAAATGCGCCTTCACGTCGGGGCGGCCCTGCGTCTGCGCCCGTTCCAGCGCCTGCAGCGTGCGGCGGCCGGAACGGCAGTAGAAGACGACGCGCTTGTCACGCGGCAGCGCGTCGAGATCGAGACGCGAGAGCGGATTGTGGGTCGCGCCGGGGATATGGCCATCCACCCATTCCTCGTCCTCGCGCACGTCGACGAGCGCGATCGACCCGTCCGCCAGGCCCTGCTTCACTTCATCCAGATTGAGTTCTTCCACGACGATCATCGGCTATGCTCCGCAATCCCTGTTGCGCCGCAATAGCAAATAGGGCGCGGCGGCAAAAGCGCGCAGCGCCGCCGCGCCTCAATAATCGTCCTGATCGATATAGCCGTCGTGCATCACCAGCACCCAGCGCCCGTCCAGCTTCTCGATCGAGCGCACGCGGCCGACGCCGGGGATGCGGTCGCCGGGCCCGACCTCCAGCATGCCGTTGCGCGTCTGCACCATGGCGACGCCGTTGCGCACGCTGCGCAGCACGAACGTATTCGGCTTCATCGTGGGATCGGGCGTGCGCAGGCCCTGCCGCACCGGCGCCGGGGCCCCGGCGGCCGAGGTCGGCTGGCCCTTCTGGTCCTTCTGGTCCTTGGCGATCGAACTGGTGACGATGGGATCGGCGGCGATCCGCTCGAGCCGCTCGATGCGCGCGACCTGGCCGTCCAGCTTGGTCGAGAGTTCCTTGCCGAGCTTTTCGACGCGCGCGGCCGACTGCGTCGCCGCGGCGGCGCCGGCGGCCTGCGTCTGCGCGGCGCGCGCTTCGGCGGCGAGCTTGTTCATCTGTCCGCGCAGGCTCTGCAGATCGAGATGAAGCTCGGCGATCTTGCCGCGCAATTCGCGTTCGGCCGCCGTCTCCGGCGGATGGCGCAGCGCCTCCTCCGCCGCCACGCGCTGCGCGTCCTTGCGGTCGAGATAATCCATCAGGCCGAGATAGGCGCCGCCGGCGACGGCGAACATCAGGACGGCGGCGGCCGCCACATGCGACCAGACGACGCTTTCGAGCCGCGCGCGCAGGCCCGCCTGCCAGCCGGCCGAAACAGCGGCGCGCGGCCCTGGGCGGGCGCCCGCTTTCGGCGCGGCGAGCGCCGGCAGCTTCACGCGTTCGGTCGATTTTGCGCTTTCGGGCACCTTGTCCGCGGTCTGCGCCTTGTCGATCGGCTTGTCCGTCGACGCATCCGCATTCAGCTTCGCCGCGTCGGAGGAAAGCGTCTCCGCGACGCGCTGTAGATGCGCGATCGCCTTCAGCGCCGCGTCGCCCGCCGCGCCATCGGCGCTGTCGGTCGTCTGATCGGCGTCGTTCGATTTTGCGGTTTGAGGTTCGGCCATGGCGACGCCGCGCTCGCGTTGATCCCAGCGGCCCACTCTCGCGCTTCCATGGTTAACGGCCTGTTAAAATAGCCATGTTCATTCCGACCAAGCCTGCGCGGAAACGACGCCGCCGACGAGATTGCGCGCCAGCAGCGCCTCGCTCGTCAGTTCGCTGGCAGCCTGCGGCGCAAGACCCGCCGCCTCCATTGTGGCGCGGGCGTCGCGCCACGCGTCGACCGCCTGCGCCGTCGTGACGGCGGAAAAGCGCAACGTCGCGCCCGGCCGCATCTGCGCGAGCCGGCCGAGATCGGCGGCGATGACGGTCGCGATCTTGGGATAGCCGCCAGTCGGCGCGCGGTCGGCCATCTGCACGAAGGGCCAGCCGTCGCCGGGAACCTGGATCGCGCCGAACACGATTCCGTCCGAGACGATGTTGAAGCCTTTCGAATGTTCGAGCCGCGGCCCCTCCAGCGCATAGGCCATGCGGTCGCTGCGCGCCGCGACGCGCCATGGCCCTTCGAGAAAGCGCGCGAAATTCGCGGCGTCGAAATAATCGTCCTGCGGGCCCGCCACGATGCGGATCGGCGCGTCGGCCGCCTGTCGGAAGTCGCCGAGCGCGCGCGGCTGCGCCTGTCCCGCGCGCGCCTCCGCGATGTGCAGACTGTCGCCCGCCTTCAACCCCGCCCCGCCGACGCCGGTGCGCACGTGCATGGAGAACGAGCCGAGTTCGGGCTCACCCGCGATGCCGCCGGCGGGCGCGAGATAGGCCCAGGCGCCGCTTCCGCCGGCGCGCACCGAAAGCCTCTCGCCCGGCGCGAGCGTGACGAGGCAGCTCGCGGGCAGCGCCACGCCGTCCCGCGCGACGCGAAATCCCGGCGCGACGACGGCGATTTCCAGCGCGCCGGCCTCGACCACGGCGTCGAGCCCGCCGACGGAAATCTCGATCGCCGCCGCGCCCGCCGCATTGCCGGCCATGCGATTGGCGAATTCATGCGCGAGCGCATCCATCGGCCCGGCCTGCGTGACGCCGTAGCGCAGATAGCCCCAGCGGCCGGAATCCTGCAGCGTGACGCCGGGGCCCGCCTGCGCGATACGCAGGACCGCGCTCATGCGAGCGCCTCGCGCATGGCGACGGTCTCGCCCGCCGCCGCGCGCGCATCGAGAGCGGCGAAGGTCTGCGCGTCGATCGCTTCGAACCGCAATTCGTCGCCGACATCGACGAGGAACGGCCGGTCGCGATGGGGCGCGAACATGCGCTCCGGCGTCCGGCCCGTCACATACCAGCCCGTCGGCATGGAAAAGGTGGCGACGAGCGACAGGCCGCCGCCGACGAGAACGGAATTCTCCGGCGTCGGCAGCCGCACGGTGGCGCGGCGCGACACCACGAGCGCTTGCGGTAGGCCGCCGAGATAGCAATAGCCCGGCGCGAAACCATACATGTAGGCGCGATAGACGCCGCTGGCGTGGATGCGCGCGACGTCCGCGGCGTCGAGATTCACGAGCGCGGCGAGTTCAAAAATATCTTCGGCGATCGCCGGATCATAGCAGCAGGGAAACGTCCAGACCGCTTTCGCCGTCGGCGCCGCCGGATGCGCCGCCTCGAATTTTTCCACGCGCGCGACGAGGTCTTCTCGCGAAATCACGAGCGGGTCGTAGTGGATCATCAGCGAGCGATAGGTCGGCACCGTCTCGCGCACGCCCGCGATGGCCGCCGCGACAAAGGCCGCGTCGAGCGCCAGCACCTGCCCGTTGATCGCGGGATCGACCGCGGTTCCGAATTCCACGACCAGCGCGCGCTCGCCGGCGTCGAGAAGGCGGTAGGCGGGAGCGACAGTCACGGGCGCCCTCCCTCCCCTTCATGGGGAGGGTGTCGCGCGAAGCGCGACGGGTGGGGCCCGAGCCGCCACGCCAACACTCCAAGCATTTGCCCCTGTCGTTCGAACCCCACCCGCGATGCTTCGCATCGCGACCTCCCCATAAAGGGGAGGTAAGGGCGCCCGAGAAATGCTGTCGCCATCCTCACGCCGCCGCGAACGCCCGCACGCTCACGCCCGCGGCCTCCAGCCCCGCGCGAACCCTTCGTGCGCTTTCCACCGCATGCGCTGAATCGCCATGCACGCAGATCGAGCCGATGTCCGTCGGGATGCGCCTGCCGCTCGCCGTGACGATAGCGCCCTCCTGCACCATCTGGATCATGCGCGCGGCGGCCTCGTCGGGATCGAGGATCATCGCCCCGGGCTGTCCGCGCGGGATGAGATGGCCGTCTTCCGTGTAGCCGCGATCGGCGAAGATTTCCGCGACGCCGGCGAGCCCGACCGTCTCGGCCGCGCGCACCTGCTCGCCCGCCGCGATCGTCAGCCACACGAGTTTCGGATCGACCGCCTTGATCGCGCGGCCCACGGCTTCGGCCGCCGGCCGGTCGACCTCGCAGAGATTGCCGAGCGCCCCGTGACATTTGACGTAGGTGATCCGCGTGCCCGCATAGGCCGCCAGCGCCTGCGCGGCGCCGACCTGATAGGCGACGAGCCGCTCGATCTCTCCGGTCGAGAACGGAATGCGCCGGCGCCCGAAGCCCCAGAGATCGGGAAAGCCCGGATGCGCGCCGCAGGCGACGCCCTTCTCCTTCGCGCTCGCGAAGGTGCGGGCCATGATCTCGGGATCGCCCGCATGAAAGCCGCACGCGACGTTGCAGGACGAGACGATGGAGAGCATCGCCTCGTCGTCGCCGCAGGTATAGGCGCCAAAACCTTCGGCTATGTCGGAATTGAGATCGACTGTGGGCATGTGCTTGGTCCTCTGGACCGCGAGCCTTCAGGCTTGCCTTGTCATTGCGAGCCTGAAGGCTCGCGGTCCATTCGATGTTACAACCCCAGATACGCCTTGCGCACCTCGGCATTCCCCGCAATCTCCGCCGCCGTGCCGCTCATGGTCACGCGGCCGGTCTGCAGCACATAGGCGCGGTCGG
>DAIRCS010000060.1:0-12777 GCA_036796555.1 Rhodoblastus sp.
AGTCGCGCTTCAGACCGCGCCCGGCCTTGATGGCGGCGGCGGTCATCACGTTCATGAGGGCGGATCGGATCATGGGAGGTCTCGTCGGAAAGCGCGCTAGATGCCCGCCTGCGCCGCATGGGTCAAGTTCGGCGGCCTTTGCCCGCCGCCGGGTCAAGCGCGCGCGGGCGCGGCTTGACGCGGCGGCCCGCGGCGCCGTCTAGATCGGGCGAGGCGAGGAAGCGAGGCGGCGTGAGCCCGGCCCCCAAGGAAAATACAGAGGCGGGCCGCGCGGCGGTGCTGGCGGCGCAGAACCTGTTCGGCGAGGCCGCGCGCGCGAGCGCCAGCAATCGGCGCCAGAAGATCGTCTTCGTCGCGCTGACCATCGTCATCGCCGCGCTGGCCGCTCTGCTCGCCCGCTATTTCGCCGCGCCCACCAAGCTGATTTTCGCGACCGGCCCGGAGGGCGCGTCGAGCTATCTGTTCGCGCAGAAGCTGAAGACCGCCGTGCTGACGCGGCCGGGCGCGGCGGCGGACGACCTGTTCAGCGCCTCGCGCCTGCGCATCGAGGTGCAGCCGCACGAGACGGGCGCTGCCGCCGTGCAGGCCTTCGCGCAGCGCAAGGCCGATCTCGTCATCCTGCGCACGGACGTCAAGCGGCCGCCGCGCACCGTCGCGCTGGCGCAGCTCGAGCATTCCGTCCTGCTGGTCGCCGTGCCGAAGAACGCCCGGGTCAAGACGATCGCCGCGGCCAAGGGCAAGAAGATCGCGGTCATCGCCGACGACGCGCGCGACCTCGCGCTGGTGCGCCAGATTCTCGCCTATTACGACCTGCCGTCGACGACGCAGATCGAGAACCGCAAGACCGACGAATGGCCGAGCCTGTTCGAGCCCGGCGGTCCGGCGGCCGTGTTCTTCATCGCGCGCAAGTCGGGGCTGGCCAGCGACCGCTTCTGGCTCGGCAAGGATCGCAAGGTCAATTTCGAGCTGATCGAGCCGGACGGCGTGAAAGGGCTCGCCGACCGCATTTTCGGCGTCAAGTCCGAGACGCTGGAGGCCGGCGCGATCCTGCCCTATCCGCAAATTCCCGACGACGACGTCGAGACGCTCGCCGTCGACGACATGCTGGTCGCCCATGCGCGGATGTCCAACGCGGTCGCCGCGCAACTGACGCAGATGACGCTGGAGAACAAGGACCAGCTCGCGCTGCCCGGCCGCTACGCCGCCGCGATCGAGCCGCCGGACACCGACAAGGATGCGGAAATTCTCGCCCATCCCGGCGCGGCCGAATATGTCGACGACGACACCAAGACCTTTCTCGACCGCTATTCGGACCTGATCTACATCGGCATGTCGGTGGCGAGCGTCGTGGGCTCGATCTTCCTCGGCCTCTATTCGACGGTGACGCGCGCCGCGCCCGTGCGCGCGGGGCAGGTCGGCGAGACCTTGCTGGCGCTGGCGAAGGCGGCGCGCGCCGCGCCGGATGCAGCGGCGCTGGACCGGGTCGAGACCGAACTCGACGACCTCGTCGCGCAATTGATGCAACGCGTGTCCGACGGCGCGGTGTCGTCCGAGGGATTCGAGACCTTCCGTCTGGCGCACGATCTCGCGCGCGCGGCGATCGCGCGGCGGCGGGACGAACTCGACGTGACGGCGGCCACCGCCCGCGCTATGCCTGAACCAAATTCCTGAACCGACGCCGGAGCCCGCATGAACGCGCCCTTCACCGACAGCCACGCCGCCAGGCTCGACCGGCTCGCCGAAACCGCCGTGCGCGTGGGACTCAACCTGCGCAAGGGTCAGGAAGTGGTGATGACGGCGCCGGTCGAGGCGCTCGATCTGGCGCGTCTTGTGACCGAACACGCCTATCGCGCCGGGGCGTCGCTGGTGACGGTCATTCTCGGCGACGAGCAGCAGACGCTGGCGCGCTACACATACGCCGCCGCCGATACGTTCGACACGGCGCCGGGCTGGCTCTATGCGGGCATGGCGGACGCTTTCAAGGCGGGCGCGGCGCGGCTCGCCATCTACGGCGAGGACCCGATGCTGCTCGCCGGACAGGACCCGGAAAAAGTCTCGCGCGCCAATCGCGCGCGGTCCAAGGCCTATAGTCCCGCGCTGGAACTGATCGCGGGCTTCGACATCAACTGGACGATTCTAGGCGCGGCGACGCCGGCCTGGGCGGAGCGTGTTTTCCCGAACGATGCGCCGGAGCGCGCGCTGGCGAAATTGTGGGACGCGATCTTTTCCGCCTCGCGCGTCGACGGCGCCGATCCCGCGGGCGAATGGGCCGCGCATAATGCGCGCCTTGCCGAGCGCACCGGCGCTCTCAACGCGCGCCGCTTCCACGCGCTGCATTTCGCCGGGCCGGGGACGGACCTCACGGTCGGCCTCGCCGACGGACACGAATGGGTCGGCGGCGCGTCGGAAGCCAAGAACGGAATCGTCTGCAACGCCAACATCCCGACGGAGGAAGTCTTCACCACGCCGCATCGCGACCGCGTGTCCGGCTTCGTGCGCGCGACCAAGCCGCTGTCCTACAACGGCGCCCTGATCGAGGATATCGAGGTGCGCTTCGAGGGGAGCCGGATCGTCGATGCGCGCGCCCGCACCGGGCAGGACGTTCTGCGGCGCGTGCTCGAGACCGACGAAGGCGCCGCGCGGCTCGGCGAGGTGGCGCTGGTGCCGTTCTCCTCGCCGATCTCGAAGAGCGGGCTCCTCTTCTACAATACGTTGTTCGACGAGAATGCGGCGAGCCATATCGCGCTCGGCCAGGCCTACAGCAAGTGTTTTGTGAACGGTGGTAAGATGAGTGAGGATGAATTGCGCGCCCGCGGCGCCAATCGCAGCCTGATCCATATCGACTGGATGATCGGCTCGGCCGAAATCGACGTCGATGGACTGGATGCGACCGGAAGCCGCACCCCCGTGATGCGCAAGGGCGAATTTGTATAGTGGAATTTTTTTGTATTGCCGTCAGTGACTTGCGTTCAATCTCTAAAACTATTCCGAAGTAAGGCTCTAGCTCGATCCGGCGGGCGCTCGATTTCTGAAAATTTTACGAATTGACCGGATTGTTTGTTGGCTTGTTCTGCTAGTGTATACATTCGATACCAACCCAACTGATTTTCTGTCGGCTGTTCGATGAATTCCGCCCCCAATCGCCTGTTGTTGCTGGGCCTCATCCAGGATTTGCAGAAGCAGGCCGCAGCGCTCGGCCTGTCGCGCACGGCTGCGGCGCTTGAAGTCACCGGCCATGTGGCGACGGAGGAGCTGGCCGATTTCGCGCCGCCGGCCGGCGAAGGCGCCGTTCCGCTCGTCGGCGATGTCGAGGAAAGCGCCGGCTGACCGTGGTTCAGCCGCAGCCTTTCGCCCATGCCGCGGCGTTCGCGCCGGCGCGCCGCCCCGTCGCGAAGCAGGCCTGCAGCAGATAGCCGCCGGTCGGGGCGTCCCAGTCCAGCATTTCGCCCGCCACGAAGAGACCCGGTAGTTTCTTCAGCATCAGACGATCGTCGATTTCGGCGAGCGCGACGCCGCCGGACGACGAAATGGCGCGGTCGAGGCCCGCGACGCCGGCGACCGGCAGCGAACAGGCCTTGACGAGGCGCGCGAGCCCCGCCGCATCGCGCGACGCGGCGTCCGGGTCGCTCTCGCGGATCAGGCCGGCCGCGATCGGCGTCAGCCCGGCGGCCTTGCGCAGGGCGTTGGCGAAACTGTCCCTGGTTCGCCGCTTTTCGAAGCGTCCGGCGAGCGCGCGCTCGTCCAGATCGGGCTTGAGGTCGACGACGAGGGCGGCGGGGCGGCCGGCGCGCAACGTCTCGCCGATGGCGGCCGAAAGCGCGTAGACCGGCCCGCCCTCGAGGCCGCGCCGCGTGACGACGGCCTCGCCCGCGACGCGCCGGCCGTCATGGGAGAAGCGCGCCGTCTTGATCGCCTGCCCCTCGAATCTCCTGCGGAACGTCTCCGACCATGCGATTTCGAGCCCGCAGTTCGATGGCCGGAACGGCGCGAGGGCCACGCCGCGCTGCGCGAGAACATTCTTCCAGCCGCCGTCCGAACCGAGGCGCGGCCAGCTCGCGCCGCCGAGCGCCAGGATCGTGGCGTCGGCGGCCAGCGTCTCGCGGCGGCCGTCGCTTTCCACGACCGGCGCCGCGCCGTCGAGATCGACGAATCTCGCGCCGGTCCGCAGTTCGACTCCCAATTCCGCGAGCCGCGCCAGCCAGGTGCGTAGCAGCGGCGAGGCTTTCATCGCCTTCGGGAACACGCGGCCGCTCGAGCCCACGAAGGTCTCGACGCCGAGACCGGCGCAGAAGGCGCGCATGTCGGTGGGCGAAAACGTCTCCAGCATGGGCCGCAGCCAGCCTGCGGCCGCGCCATAGCGCGCGGCGAAGCGTTCGAAGTCTTCCGAATGAGTGATGTTGAGGCCGCTGCGTCCGGCCATCAGGAATTTTCGCGCGGGCGTCGGCATCGCCTCGCAGATCGTCACCGCGCAGTTTTCGCGCGCGGCGGTTTCGGCGGCCATCAGGCCGGCCGGACCAGCGCCGATCACGGCGATTCGGGGTTTTTCGCACGCCATGCGCCCTTGGACCATGCGGGCGCTCTTTCCCGCAAGCGATTGCGGCGGCGGCCCTGCGCAGCTATCTGCAGGCGATGAACGATCAAGCGACCCGCCACGCCTTCGTCGTCGGCCCGGAGGAGGGCGGACGGCTCGACCGCTTTCTGGCGGAGCGGCCGGAACTCGCCGCGGCGGCGATCTCGCGGACGCGGGTCAAGGCGCTGATCGAGGCGGGCCAGACGCGGGTCGACGGGGCCGTCGTGCAGAACGCCTCGGCGAAGGTCGCGGCCGGCGCCCGGATCGAGATCGACATTCCCGACGCCACGCCCGCGACGCCGCAGGCGGAGGACATCCCGCTCGCCGTCGTCCACGAGGACGACCAGATCATCGTCATCGACAAGCCGGCCGGGCTCGTCGTCCATCCGGCCGCCGGCCACGAGGCGGGCACGCTGGTCAATGCGCTGATCGCCCATTGCGGTGCGAGCCTGTCCGGGATCGGCGGGGTCAGGCGGCCGGGCATCGTGCATCGGCTGGACAAGGACACGTCGGGCCTGCTGGTCGTCGCCAAGACCGACCGGGCGCATCGCCGGCTCGCCGACCTGTTCGCCGATCACGGCCGCTCCATGCCGTTCCTGCGCGAATATCTGGCGATCGTCTGGGGCGCGCCGAACCGCAAGAGCGGCTTCGTCGACGCGCCGATCGGCCGCCATCCGACGCAGCGCGAGAAGATGGCCGTGCTGCGCGGCGACCGCGGCAAGGCGGCGGTGACGCACTGGCGGGCGCTGGAGACTTTCGGCGCCGACAAGGCGGGCCGGCCTGTGGCGGCGCTCGTCGCCTGTCAGCTCGAGACCGGGCGCACGCACCAGATCCGGGTTCACATGGCCCATATCGGCCATCCGCTGATCGGCGACCCCGTCTACGCCACGGGCTTCCGCACCAAGGAGAAGCTCTTGCCGGACGAGGCGCGGGCCGCCATATCAGCGCTCGGGCGGCAGGCGCTCCACGCCGCGCGGCTCGAATTTCCGCATCCCGTCACACGGGAGGAGCTTGCTTTCGAAAGCCCCGCGCCAGCCGATTTCGCCAGAGTGGCGGCCGCGCTGGCGGAAACGCCGGGCGGCCCGGAACCGCTGGCGCGCCCGAAGGTTACCGATCTTTAACGCGATCGGGGCGGCGTTCGCCCTCTTTCGGCCACGGTCCGACCTCCCTATATTGGGCAGTTGCGGTCGGCGTTCTCGCGGCCGCCAACGGCCTGCCGAAACGGGGGCCCCGGAGGAGAAGATGGCTGCTGCCCTTCCTATGATCGCCAGCGAAAGCGGGCTGTCGCGTTACCTGACTGAAATACGCAAGTTTCCCCTGTTGGAGCCGGAGGAGGAATACATGCTCGCCAAGCGCTGGCGCGAGCATGAGGATTCCGCCGCCGCCCACAAGCTCGTCACCTCGCACCTGCGTCTCGTCGCCAAGATCGCGATGGGCTATCGCGGCTACGGCCTGCCGATCGGCGAGGTCGTGTCCGAAGGCAACGTCGGCCTGATGCAGGCGGTGAAGCGCTTCGAGCCCGACAAGGGCTTCCGCCTGGCGACCTACGCCATGTGGTGGATCCGCGCCGCGATTCAAGAGTATATCCTGCGTTCGTGGTCGCTGGTGAAGATGGGCACGACCGCGAACCAGAAGAAGCTGTTCTTCAACCTGCGCAAGGCCAAGAGCCAGATTTCCGCGCTCGAGGAAGGCGACCTGCGCCCCGAGAACGTGAAGACGATCGCCCACAAGCTGGGCGTCAGCGAGCAGGAAGTGATCGAGATGAATCGTCGCCTGGGCGGCGATTCCTCGCTCAATTCCCCGCTGCGCGGCGATGGCGAGGCCGAGTGGCAGGACTGGCTGGTCGACGATTCCGCGAGCCAGGAAACCACGCTCGCCGAGCATGAGGAGAGCGACAACCGGCTCGCCGCGCTGCGCGGCGCGCTGGACGTGCTCAACGAGCGCGAGCGCCGCATCTTCGAGGCGCGCCGCCTGCGCGACGAACCGCTGACGCTGGAGCAGCTGTCGGAAGAGTTCGGCGTCTCGCGCGAACGCGTCCGCCAGATCGAGGTGCGCGCCTTCGAGAAGGTGCAGCAGGCGGTGCGCGAGGGCGTGGCCAGGCGCGAGCTTGCGCCGGTCGCGGCGCAGATCGCCGCGCCCAAGCCGCGGGTCGAAGCGCACGTGCGCTGACGCGGATCGGGCGAACGAAACGAGGCGGCGCGGGAGCGCCGCCTTTTTCGTTTCCGGGCGACGCGAGGCTCCGGGCCTCGGCCTCCTACGCCGCCGTCCGGCCTCCCGGCCCGCCACGGTCGAACCACCGGGCGATCCATCGGCCGAGGCCGTCGCCGCGCCCGCGGTCGGCGATGACCGCGGGGCCCTCGTCCGCGCGCTCCAGCGCGATCTCGCGGTTGTGGTATTTCTCCAGCCCCGGCCGGTGGGCGACGTGGAGCAGCGTCGAGCCGGCGAGGCGTTCGACGACGAGCTCCATCATGCGCGCCTGCGTGATCTCGTCGAGTGCGGAGGTCGCCTCGTCCATGATGATGATGTCGGGCTTCTTGAGGAAGATGCGGGCGAAAGCCACGCGCTGCAATTCGCCGCCGGACAGAACGGACGACCACGCGTCCTCCTCGTCGAGCCGCGGCGTGAGATGGCTGAGGCCGCATTCGGCCAGAATATCCTCGATCTCGCCCGCCTCCGGCTCGTGGCCGGTCGCGGGGTAGTCGATCGCGGCGCGCAGCGCGCCAAGCGGCATGTAGGGGCGTTGCGGCATGAAGGCGATCGTGGCGTCGTCGGGCCGCTGGATCCTGCCGCTGCCCCAGGGCCACAGGCCGGCGATGGCGCGGATCAGCGTGCTCTTGCCGCTGCCCGAGGAGCCTTTCACCAGAACCCTGTCGCCTGGCGCGAAATACGCGTCCGATTCCGCCAGCGTGCCGATTCCGCTGACCTGCGAGATCGTAAGGTCGCGAAGGTGGAAGGCGCCGTCAGGACTGTCCTCGATCACGATGGTCTCGCGGCCGCGCGCCCGCGCGGCTGCGTCGAGCTCGTCGAAGGCGTCGTCGAGTTCGGCGACGCGACGCGCGGAAGCCGACCAGTTGGCGAGATTGTAGGCGTTGTCGGCCAGCCAGTTGAGGGCGGTCTGCACCTGCCCGAACGCGGCCGCGGCCTGCATGAGGTCGCCGAGCGACATTTCGCCCGCCAGGAATTTCGGGGCGCAGAGCACGAGCGGCACAACCGGCGCGATCACGTTGTTGCCGCTCGACAGGAACATCATGCGCGTCTGGTGCGCGATGACCGAAAGCCAGCGATGCGCCAGCTCCGCGAAGGACGTCGCGATCGTCTTGCGCTCGTCGTCGTCGCCGCCGATCAGCGCGATCGTCTCGGCATTCTCGCGGGCGCGCGTCAGCGTGTAGCGGAAGTCGCCTTCGCCGGCGGCCTTGTGCGCCACGGCCGCGACGAGAGGACGGCCGAGAAGCAGCATGCCGAACGAGGTCAGGCCGGTGTAGAGCACGACCGCGACGACGAGATAGCCGGGGATCGCGACTCCGCCGATCGCCAGCGAGCCGCCGACGCTCCACAGCACGATCATGAAGGAGGCCGAAAGAATGACGGCGTTGAGCACGCCGCCGGCGATATCGACGAAGAGCTCGATGGAAATCCGGCCGTCCTCGGCGATGCGCGCCTCGGGATTGTCGATCTTGCGCAGGATGGTGAGCTGGTAGAAGCGCCGCTCGCCGAGCCAGCGCGCCACGAGCGCATCGGTCAGCCACGTCCGCCAGCGCAATTGCAGGCGCATGTGCGATTGCTTCAGCAGGACCGCGACGACCGCCGTGGCGAGCGCCAGAACCGCCGCGGCGGCGACGCTCCACTTCAGCGTCGCGATGTCCCTGGCTTGCAGGGCGTCGAAAAAATACTTGTTCCAGCGCGTGACGGCGACCTGCAGTCCCATGCTGGCGAAGAGGCAGGCGAGAAAGGCCAGGGAAAGGAACCACGCCTTGCCAGCGGTCGCGCCGCGCCAGAAACCCGACGCCAACCTGAAGAATCTCATTCCGTCTCTTTCCCGCGAACAGCAGGCTCCCGTCGCGCAACGTGCGCGCGAGGCCTTGGTTCCGCGACGCGGGAAGGACGATTACTTCTGCTGCGCCCAGACGCTCAGGGCGTCGTTGATGACGCGATCGCCGGACGCGCCCTTCTCGAGGCTGAACTTGGCGATGCGGCCGTTGGTGAGCGCGAACGGCACGTCGAGCCAGCCGCGGCTCTTCAGGAGGTCCATGTTGCGCGCCTCCATGTCGCCGCGCTGCAGGCCGACGAGATAATAGGTCTCGGTGATCGGCACGGGCACGCCGGCGAGTGGATCGCCGTTGGCCATGTCCTCGCGCCGCATCTGCACGGCGCCGATCTGCTTGACGCCGGGGATCACGCTGCCCGGCTGCAGGGAGAAGCGGATTTCGATCGTGTGCGAGGCGTTGAGCGAGGCGTCCGTGTTCTTCTGCAGGTCGAGCGTCATCCGGACTTTCGCCTCGGGGATCTCGACCTCGGCGTGGACCGCGGTGCCGAGCGGCTGGCCGGGACCGCCGGGGACATTGTCGAGCCGCCAGACGACCGAGCCGATATAGGTCTTCACCTTCTCGGGCGTCTCGGGCGCTTCGAGCAGCAGCGCGGCGCGATGGGCGACCGGCAGCGGCGCCTGGCTGGCCGGCGCGGGCGTCGCCGGCGCGGTTCCGGTCCCAGTCCCGGGCTTCTCGGGCGCCGTCGCCGGCGCCTCGCCGCCGACGCGGCCGGCGATCTTGCCGGATTGCGGCTGCTGCTCGACGGGCGCGGTCGGGGCGGGCCTGAGCTTGGCGAGGTCCTCCGGGCGGCCTTTCAGCTTGATCGCGAGCAGGGCGATCAGCAGCACGACGCCGACGACCACGCCGCCGACGATCCACATCCGGTTGCCGCGCGCGTTCTGCGTCGCCGGGCCGGGCGCCGCCGGGCGGGGCGCCTCGCGCAGGCGCGGCGGCTTCAGCGACGGCGGCGTCTCGAGCTCATCGCCGACGGCCGCCTCGGCGTTCGCCGTCTCCTCGGCCTTGTCGAGCGCCTCCTCCGCCTGGCGGGCGGCCTTTTCGCCCTCGACGGCCTCCGGCGGGCGGAAGGAGAACGGCTTTGGCGGCGCGGGCGGAACGGGGGCGGGAGCCGGCGCCGCCGGCTTGGGCGTGGCCGGCTTGGGCGGAGCGGGTTTGGGCGCGGCCGGCTTGGCCGCGGCGGAGCTGGGCGCAGCCGGTTTGGCGTCTCCTGAGCCCGACGCTGGCGGCGCGGCAGGCTTCGGCGGCTCCGCCTTTCCGGGAGCGGGCGCCTCGGCTTTGGGCGTCCCGGCTTCCGGCGGCCTGGCCTCGGGCGCCTTCGCGACCTCGGCGGCGGCCTTGCCCGCTATTTCCGCCTCGATCCGGGCGATGGCCTCGTCCAGCGCATCCGTCTCGCGGGCGATGTCGGCTTCCGCGATCGGCGGCTGGATCGCCTGCAACTGGCCGACGAGCGCCTTGCGGGCGCGCTCGTAGATCGAGCGGCGCGCGTCCGCGCCGGAGTCGGAGAGGCCCCCGACAGCGCGCGACAGAAGTGGATAGTAGTCGGCCATTCGCGCTTAAGACCATTCCCGCTCTATTGCGTCAATCCTGAAACGGATTGTGAACCAGT
The DNA here is from genome assembly GCA_036796555.1 of Rhodoblastus sp. GTDB lineage: Bacteria > Pseudomonadota > Alphaproteobacteria > Rhizobiales > Beijerinckiaceae > JAJXWB01. The sequence continues at coordinate 10,220 of DAIRCS010000060.1, forward strand.
ATGGTGTCGTCGCGCTCGGGACTTGTCGAAAGCAGCGCGACGGGCGCCTCGATCAGTTCCTCGATGCGCCGGACGTATTTGATCGCCTGCGCCGGCAGGTCCGCCCAGGACCGCGCGCCGCCCGTCGTTCCGCTCCAGCCCTCGATCTCCTCGTAGACGGGCTGGATGCGCGCCTGCGCCGATTGCGACGCCGGCAGACGGTCGATCGGCTTGCCGTCGAGCATATAGTGCGTGCAGACCCGGATGGTCTCGAAGCCGTCGAGAATATCGAGCTTGGTCAGCGCGATGCCGTCGATGCCGGAGGTCTTGACGACCTGGCGGGTCAGGACGGCGTCGAACCAGCCGCAGCGGCGCGGGCGGCCCGTATTGGTGCCGAATTCGCGGCCGCGCTCGCCGATGCGGCGGCCGGTCTCGTCGTGCAGCTCGGTCGGGAAGGGGCCGCCGCCGACGCGGGTGGTGTAGGCCTTGGCGATGCCGAGCACATAGCCGATCGCGCCCGGGCCCATGCCGGAGCCCGCCGCGGCGTTGGCGGCGACCGTGTTCGACGAGGTGACGAAGGGGTAGGTGCCGTGGTCGACGTCGAGGAGAGCGCCCTGCGCGCCCTCGAACAGGATGCGCTTGCCCGCGCGGCGCGCGGTCGCCAGCGTGTCCCAGGCCGCGTCCTCATAGGGCAGGATCTCGCCGGCGACGCTCAGCAATTCCTCGCGGATCGCGGCGCCTGAAATCTCGGGCAGGCCGAGGCCGCGGCGCAGCGGATTGTGGTGGGCGAGCAGGCGCGCGATCTTCTCGTCGAGCGTATCGGGCTCGGCGAGGTCGGTGAGGCGGATGGCGCGGCGGCCGACCTTGTCCTCGTAGGCGGGGCCGATGCCGCGCTTGGTGGTGCCGATCTTGACGCCTTCGGACGAGGCGTCCTCGCGGTGGCCGTCGAGCTCGCGGTGGATCGACAGGATCAGCGGGACGTTGTCGGCGATCCTGAGATTGTCGGGGCCGACATGCACGCCCTGCGCGCGCAGCTTGCGGATTTCCTCGACGAGATGATGCGGATCGACGACCACGCCGTTGCCGATGATCGACAGCTTGTTCGGCCGCACGATGCCCGAGGGCAGCAGCGCCAGCTTGTAGGTGACGCCGTCGATGACCAGCGTATGGCCGGCGTTGTGCCCGCCCTGGAAGCGCACCACCACGTCGGCCTCGACCGACAGCCAGTCGACGATCTTGCCCTTGCCCTCGTCGCCCCACTGGGCGCCGACCACCACAACGTTCGCCATCGGTCCGCGCTTTCCTCGCAATCAAACAGGCGCGCAAAATAAAACCCCGGCGCAAGGGCCGGGGTCCATTGCGGTCGTGCCATAGCGGAAAAATGGGCGGCGGGAAAGAGGATTGCGCGATCCGCGGCAGGCCACGGGCGATTCTGCACGTCCCTCGGGCTTCGCCAGTCCAGTTTTTGGGCAATGGCGCCTCCGGATTGCGCGGCCCGCGTGAGACCGTCGCCCGGGACGCGTGGTATGGTCTTTGCGATTTGGACGTGGTGAAGTTTCGAGAGCGGACGCTGCGGGGCAGATGAGTTTGAACGACAAGGGTTTCTTCGACGAAATGGGCGCGGGCGAGGCGCCGCGGGACGTCTATGCGCGGCTCGCGCGCTGGCTGCAGGAAACCCCGCCGGAGATTCTGGCGTCGCGCCGCGCCCAGGCCGAGCTTCTGTTCCGGCGCATCGGCATCACCTTCGCGGTTTACGGCGACAAGGACGCGGCCGAGCGACTCATTCCCTTCGACATCATCCCCCGCCTGTTCGCGCGCAGCGAATGGAACCGGCTCGAGCAGGGCCTGTTCCAGCGCGTGAAGGCGCTGAACATGTTTCTCACCGACGTCTACGGGAAGCAGGAGATTCTGGCGGCGGGAATCGTCCCGCGCGACCTGGTGCTGCGCAATCCCGGATACCGGCCCGAAATGGCGGGCTGGCGCGCGCCGCACGACGTGTGGGCGCATATCGCGGGCATCGACGTGATCCGCGTCGACGATCACGATTTCTACGTGCTGGAAGACAATGCGCGCACGCCGTCGGGCGTCTCCTACATGCTGGAGAATCGCGAGGCGATGCTGCGGCTGTTCCCGGACCTGTTCGTCGACCATCGCGTCGCGCCGGTCGACGATTATCCCGATCGCCTGCTGTCGACGCTGCGATCGGTCGCGCCGCATTCGGCGCCGGCCGAGCCGACGGTCGCGGTGCTGACGCCCGGCCAGTACAATTCGGCCTATTACGAGCATTCGTTTCTCGCCGACAAGCTGGGCGTGGAGCTGGTCGAGGGCTCCGACCTCTTCGTGCGCGACAATGTCGTCTTCATGCGCACGACGACGGGGCCGCAGCGCGTGGACGTGATCTACCGCCGCATCGACGACGAGTTCCTCGATCCGCTCGCGTTCCGTCCCGACTCGGTGCTCGGCGTCCCCGGTCTCGTGTCGGCGTATCAGGCCGGCAACGTCACGCTCGCCAACGCCATCGGCACGGGCGTGTCGGACGACAAGGCGATCTACACCTACATGCCCGAGATCATCCGCTT
>DAIRCS010000060.1:12877-18341 GCA_036796555.1 Rhodoblastus sp.
CGGGCGTGTCGGACGACAAGGCGATCTACACCTACATGCCCGAGATCATCCGCTTCTACACGGGCGAGGAGCCGATCCTGAAGAACGTGCCGACCTGGCGCTGCCGCGAGGACGAGGCGCTCGCCTACGTGCTCGACCATCTGCCGGAGCTGGTGGTGAAGGAAGTGAACGGCTCCGGGGGCTACGGCATGCTGGTCGGTCCGCACGCCAGCAAGAACGCGATCGCGGAATTCCGCAGCAAGCTGAAGCACGATCCCTCCAACTTCATCGCGCAGCCGACGCTGTCGCTGTCGACCTGTCCGGTCGCGGTCGAATCGGGCGTCGCTCCGCGCCACGTGGACCTACGCCCCTTCGTGCTGTCGGGCGCCAACGGCATGGTGAGCCTGACGCCCGGCGGGCTCACGCGCGTGGCGATGAAGGAAGGATCGCTGGTGGTGAATTCCAGCCAGGGCGGCGGAACCAAGGACACGTGGGTGATCGACGATGCGTGAGATGTCCGTGTCTCGCTCCCGCAAGTTTGCAGAACGATCTGCAACGATGGCGCGCGCCTACCTCCCCGCTCGCGGGGAGGTCGCAATGCTTCGGCCTTGCGCGAAGCGCAATGCCGGAAGCATTGCGGGTGGGGTCCTTCGAGCGCCGCCAATTTGCGCCTTTTCGGCCAGAACCCCACCCGACCGCCTTCGGCGGCCACCCTCCCCGCAAGCGGGAAGGGAAATCGCCTCTTGCCGCACATTCCTGCAAGGCCTTTGCTGATGCTCGCGCGCACCGCAGACAATCTCTACTGGTTCGCGCGCTACGTGGAGCGCGCCGACCATGTCGCGCGCATCATCGAGGCGACGTCGCGTCTGGCCGCGCTGCCGCGCGCCTATGGCGGGGCGACGTCGGAATGGGAGAGCGCGCTCATCTCGTCCGGCGTCATCGAGCGTTTCAACGAGACCGGCCGCGAGATCAACGAAGCCAACGCTATCGCCTTTCTCGTCGTCGACACCGACAATCCGTCCTCGATCCATCGCTGCATGGAAGCCGCGCGCCGCAACGCGCGCGCCGTGCGCACCGCCCTGACGGTCGAAACCTGGGAGGCGGTGAACGCCGCATGGCTCGAGCTTCTGCGCTACGAGCGCGAGCGGGCCAAGGGCAAGGCGCTCGACCGCGACGATCTCGGCCGGTTTCTCGCGCTCGTGAAGAAGATGGCGCTCGACGTCGACGGCTCGGCCTATCGCATGATGCTGCGCAATGACGGCTTCTATTTCATGCGCCTCGGCCATTTTGTCGAACGCGCCGACAATACGGCGCGGCTGCTCGACGTGAAATATCACGTGCTGCTGCCCGATAGCGAAACGGTCGGCGGTTCGCTCGACTATTTCCAGTGGTCGGCGATTCTGCGCGCGGTGTCGGCGAATACCGCTTATCACTGGGTCTACCGGCAGAGTGTAAAACCCTGGCTCGTCGCGGACCTTCTCATCCTGAAATCCGACATGCCGCGCTCGCTGACCGCGTGCTACGAAAACATCGTGCGCTGGCTCGATCTTCTCGCGCGCGACTACGGCCGGCAGGGCAAGGCGCAACGCCATGCGCACGCCATACTGGCCAAGCTGCAGGCGGCCGATCTCAAGTCGATCTTCCAGAGCGGCCTGCATGAGTTCATCGAGGGTTTCATCGCCGACAACGACCGGCTCGACATTGTCATGGCGGAGCAATATCTGGTTCACTGAGTCATGAGAATTTCAGTCCGCCACACCATCGTGCAGGAGTTTGCGCCGCCCGCGCGCTCCGTGATTCAGCAGATGCGCCTCAGGCCGCGCGCCTGCGAGAGCCAGCAGGTCTCGTTCTGGTCGATCGATTGCGACGTCGATTGCCAGGTGCGCGAGCAGCAGGACGCGTTCGGCAATTCCGTGCAGATGCTGGACGCCGGCGGCCCCTTGCAGAAACTGACCGTGACGGCCCGCGGCGATATCGACACGTTCGACACGTCGGGCGTGCTGCGCGGCGAACGCGAGCGGTTTTCGCCCGACGTCTATCTGCGCGACACCGATCTGACCGAGGCCGACCCGGCGCTGCGCAAGTTCGCGCGCGAGGCGGCGAAGGGCGCCAAGACGGAACTCGACCGGCCGCATTTCCTGATGCGCGCGGTCAACGAAGCGATCGCGTTCGAGCCGTCGCTGAAGGAGCCGGCGTCGGCCGTGGAAGCCTTCAAGGCGAAGAAAGGCGCGAGCTGCGAGCTCGCGCATGTCTTCATCGCCGCGGCGCGGTGCGTCGGCGTTCCCGCGCGCTTCGTCAGCGGCTATCTCGCCAGCGAATCGGACGGCGCCGAGCGCGCGGCCGACGCCAGCGACCTGCGCGGCTGGGCGGAGGCCTTCGTGGACGGCCTCGGCTGGATCGGCTTCGATCCGTCTATCTGCCTGTGCATGCATGACGGCCATGTGCGCCTGGCGGTCGCGCTCGATTATCTCGGCGCCGCGCCGCTGCGCGTCTCGCCGCTGCTGAGCGCGACGCGCAGCGTGGATGCGCGCGCTTCGATCGTGCAGGGACAGGCGCAGCGGCAATCCTAGGGCGCGAAGCGCACACACGCCTGAACCCCGATTGATTTTCGCGCGCGCGCCTCGCATCGTGGCGCGATGGAAACGCCGACCTTTTCGAAAGCCGCGGCCGTCGCGCCGCATATCGACGCCGCGCGCGCCGGCAGGGCCGTCCTCGCCGAAGGCGGCAATGCGATCGAGGCCATGCTCGCGATGGCCGCGACAATCGCCGTGGTCTATCCACACATGAACGGGATCGGCGGCGACGGGTTCTGGACGATCCGCGAGCCGGGCGGCCGCGTGCGCGTCATCGAGGCCTGCGGCTTCGCGGGCGCCAAAGCGACGATCGCCAGCTATCGCGACGCCGGTCACGAGATCATTCCGCGGCGCGGGCCGCTGGCGGCGCTGACCGCGCCCGGCGCGATCGGCGGATGGATCGTCGCCCATGACTTCGCACGATCGCTCGGCGGCAAGCTGACGCCGCGCGCGTTGCTGCATGATGCGATCGAGAAGGCGCGCGGCTATGCGCAATCGAAATCCGAGGCGCGCTACAAGCATCGCGAGGCCGAGCAGCTTTACGCCGCGCCGAACTTCGCGCAAACCTTCTTCGTCGACGGCAAGATACCCGTCGCGGGCGAAACGCGGCGCAACGCGCGGCTCGCCGATACGCTCGCGCACCTGGCTGATGCAGGCTTCGCCGATTTCTATCGCGGCGACGTGGCGCGCGAGATCGCGGCCGATCTCGATCGCATCGACGCGCCCGTCGTGCGCGACGATCTCGCGCGCTGCAACGCCGTGCTGCGCGACCCGCTGCGGCTCGACTTGCCGGGGCGCACGCAGATCAACACGCCGCCGCCGACGGTCGGGCTGATCTCCCTGGTCACGCTCGGCCTGTTCGAGCGGCTCGGCGTTCGGCGCGCCGAAACGTTCGAGCATATCCACGGACTGGTCGAAGCCTCCAAGCGCGCGCTCGCCTTGCGCGAAAACGCCTGCGTTGATTTCGATTGTCCGCGGCCGGATCCCGCATCTTTCCTGTCATTGCGATTTCTCGAACGCGAGGCGGCGAAGATCGACATGAAACGCGCCGCGCCGTGGCCGCTGCCGCCGGAAGAAGGCGACACGATCTGGATGGGCGCGATCGACGAAAAGGGGCTCGCCGTCTCCTATATCCAGTCGCTGTTCTGGGAATACGGCTCCGGCTGCGTGCTGCCCGCGACCGGCGTTCTCCTGCAGAATCGCGGCGTGTCGTTCTCGCTGGACCCGGCGCATCCCAATGCGCTCGCGCCCGGCAAGAAGCCGATGCACACGCTCAATGCGCCGCTTTGCGTTTTCAACGATGGCTGCGTGATGAGCTATGGCTCGATGGGCGGCGACGGGCAGCCGCAATTCCAGGCGCAGATTTTCTCGCGCTACATGTTCGGCCCGGGCGTCGCGGGCGCGATCGACGCGCCCCGCTTCCGCTTCGACAAGCGCTGGGGCGCGCCGCGCGCGACGCTGAAACTGGAGACGCGTTTCGATCCCTCGATCGTCGCGCGGCTTGAAGCGGCAGGCCACGAGATCGAGATGACCGGCGAGGCCTATGGCGACCAGTTCGGCCATGCCGGCATGCTGGTGCGCCACAGGGACGGGCGCATCGAGGCGGCGCACGATCCGCGCAGCGACGGCGGCGCGGAGGGGATTTAGAGGGGGCCGCTCTGCATCTTCATTCCTGAGAGTCCGCCCATAACTCAACTCTTCACCCTGAGGAGCCGCGTTATGGGCCAGACTCTCGGCCTGAGGGTTCGTGAAATGTCATTCCCGACGCGCGAAGCGCGATCGGGAATCCAGGAGCCAATGAGGGCCCTGTTGTGTCGCTGCTGTGGATTCCCGCTTTCGCGGGAATGACAGTGACGGCTACTCCGCCGCCACCGGCAGCGGGGTCTGCGGCGTGCGGAACCTGGCGAGCAGCTTCGCCTCTTCCGCCTTCGCTTTCGCGATGTGGCTGTCCTTCACGTGGCCGTAGCCGCGGATTTTTTCGGGGATCGAGGCGAGTTGCACGGCGAGCGCATGCGAGCCCTCGGTCATGCTGGCTTCCAGCTCGTCCAGCAGCTTCTCGTAATCGGCGAGCAATTGCCGCTCCTGCCTGCGCTCCGCCGTCTTGCCGAAAATGTCGAGCGCGCCGCCGCGCAGGAATTTCAGTCCCGCCAGCACGCGATAGGCGCTCATCATCCACGGCCCGAAGGTCGTCTTGGTCGCGACGCCGTTGGCGTCCTTACGCCCGAGGATCGGCGGCGCGAGGTGGAATTCGAGCTTGCCGACATTCTCGAAGGCCGCGTCGAGCTGGCGACGGAACGAGCCGTCGGAATAGAGACGCGCGACCTCGTATTCGTCCTTGATCGCCATCAGCTTGAACAGATAGCGCGCGACCGCCGTCGCATAATCCGTCTTGCCGGGCGTCCTCGCGTGTTCGGCGGCGAGCGCCTTTTCCACGCGCAGCTTGTAGCGTTGCGCGTAGGCGGCGTTCTGGTAGGCGGTGAGGAATTTGACGCGCCGCGCGATGATCTCGTCGAGCGACGTGGAAAGTTCGCGCGATTCCGTCGGCTTGAGCAGTGGCGCGACGAAGGCCTCGAACGCCTTCGGGTCGCTCGCCGCGCGGCGGCCCCAGTGGAAGGCCTCCGTGTTCATCGCAATCGCCTCGCCGTTGAGGCGGATGGCTTCGAGGATCGAGGCTTCGCCCAACGGCACGAAGCCGCGCTGCCAGGCGAAGCCCAGCATGAACATGTTGGCGCCGATGGAATTGCCGAGCAGCGCGGTCGCCGCAGCGGATGCGTCGACAAAACCGTAGTTCTCACCGGCGGCGTCGCGGATCGCGGCCTTGACGCGCTCGCCGGGCAGGGAGAAGTCGGCGATGCGCGTGATCTCGCCGGGATAGACTTCCGCCGAATTCACGAAGACGCCGGTCTGGCCCT
>DAIRCS010000061.1:0-17782 GCA_036796555.1 Rhodoblastus sp.
GCAAGCCGGTGCTGCACAACCAGGTCGTGCATTTCCGCCTCGCCGAATTGCAGACGGAGGTCGAGCTGCTGCGCTCGCTCTGCTATCGCGCCTGCGAATTGATGCTCGAAGGACAGGACGTCACCAAGCTCGCCTCGATGGCGAAGCTGAAAGCCGGCCGTCTCGGCCGCGAGCTGACCGATTCCTGTCTGCAATATTGGGGCGGCATGGGCTTCATGAACGAGACGCCGGTCAGTCGCTCCTACCGCGACTCGCGGCTCGCTTCGATCGGCGGCGGCGCCGACGAGGTGATGCTGATGATCCTGTCGAAAATGCTGGGCATCGCGCCGGAAGACGAACGGAAGAAGGAAAAGGCGAAGGCTTGATGTCGCCCCCTCCCTTTCCCTCCCCCCCGCTCGCGCGGGAGAGGGGACGGCAGGCGCCCGTGACGATCAATCTGGATGAAGCCCCGCAACTTCTCCCTCTCCCGCGCAGCGGGGGAGGGCCGGGGAGGGGGCAAGGGGAACTGCAAGCGTGACGACTTTTTCCAAAATCCTCATCGCCAACCGCGGCGAGATCGCCTGCCGGGTCATGCGCACGGCGCGCGACATGGGCTATCGCACCGTGGCCGTCTATTCGGACGCCGACGCGGACGCGCTGCATGTGCGCGAGGCCGACGAGGCCGTGCGGATTGGCCCGGCGCCGGTCGGCGAATCCTATCTCAAGGCCGACGCCATTCTGGCGGCGGCGAAGCTCTCGGGCGCGGACGCCGTGCATCCGGGCTACGGTTTTCTGTCCGAGAACGACGCGTTCGCGGCGGCCTGCGAGCAGGCCGGGCTCGTCTTCATCGGGCCGACGTCGGACGCGATCCGCGCGATGGGCAACAAGGCGGCGGCCAAGCGCCTGATGATCGAGGCCGGCGTGCCCTGCGTGCCGGGCTATCAGGGCGAGGACCAGAGCGACGCCAAACTCGCCGAGGAAGCAAAGCGCATCGGCTTCCCGATCATGGCCAAGGCGGCGGCCGGCGGCGGCGGCCGCGGCATGCGGCTCATCTTGCGCGCGGAAGATTTCGCCGATGCCGTTTCGACCGCGCGCTCGGAGGCGATCAACGCCTTCGGCTCGGGCGAACTCATTCTCGAAAAAGCGGTCGTCGACGCGCGGCATGTCGAGGTGCAGGTGTTCGGCGACGCGCACGGCAATGTCATCCATCTCGGCGAGCGCGACTGCTCCGTGCAGCGCCGCCACCAGAAGGTGATCGAGGAGGCGCCGTCGCCCGCGGTGTCGCCCGAGTTACGCGCGAAGATGGGCGCGGCTGCGGTTGCCGCCGCCAAGGCGATCGCCTATCGCGGCGCGGGCACGGTCGAGTTCTTGCTCGACGGGTCCGGCGAATTCTATTTCCTTGAAATGAACACGCGCCTGCAGGTCGAACATCCCGTCACCGAAGAGATCACGATGCTCGATCTCGTCGAATGGCAATTGCGCGTCGCCGCCGGCGAGCCGCTGCCGATGACGCAGGACGAGATCGAACTCGACGGCGCGGCGATCGAGGTGCGGCTCTACGCCGAAGACCCGTCGAAGAATTTTCTGCCGCAGAGCGGGCGCATCCAGGTCTGGGCGCCGGCGGAGGGCGCGGGCGTGCGCGTCGATCACGGCATCCGCTCCGGCCAGGAGATTTCGCCGTTCTACGATCCGATGATCGCGAAGGTGATCGCCTGGGGCGACACGCGCGAGGAAGCGCGCCGCCGGCTCGTGCGCGCGCTGGAGGACACGGTGCTGTTCGGACCGCCGAACAACAAGGCCTTCCTGATCTCGATGCTGAAGCATCCTGAATTCGTCGCGGGCAGGGCGACGACGGCCTTCATCGGCGCGCATTATGCGGCGGGCTCCGAGGCGATCGCCGAAAAGACGCCGTCGGCGCGCCTGCTCGCGCTCGCCGCCGCGCTGCTCTACGAGCGCAGCGCCGGCAGGCTCGCGCCGCTGATGCAGGGGTGGGATTCGTCGGGCGCCTTCGCCAAGCCGCTCAAGCTCGCCGTCGGCGAGAAGGAGACGCCCGTCGTGCTGACCGCGCGCGGCGGCGGCGCCTATTCGGCCGCCATCGGCGGCGAGACGGTCGAGATCGCGATCGTCGAGCGCGGGCCGGACGCGCTGCGCTATCGCGCCGGCGGGCTCGACGGCAAGGCGCGCTACGCCTTCGAGGGCGCCGAGCTCTATCTCGAGGCCGGCGGCGAGACGCTGGCGACGCGCGAGACCTCGCACGAGATCAAGGGCGCGGCCGAGCGCGACGGCGGCGCGAAGCTCGTCGCGCCAATGAACGGCCGGATCGTCGCCGTGCTGGCGCAGCCCGGCGAAAGGGTGAAGAAGGGTCAGCGCATCGTCATTCTCGAAGCGATGAAGATGCAGCACGAGATCGTCGCCGGCCGCGACGGGATCGTGGAGACGGTGTCGGTGAAGGAAGGCGACCAGGTCGCCACGCGCCAGCCGCTGGCGGCGCTGGCGGCGCTGGCGGCGGAAAGCGCGTAGCACGCCAATGGCAGCTGTCATTGCGAGCGAAGCGAAGCAATCCATCCACTGGAACCTGGCGTGGATGGATTGCTTCGTCGCTTCGCTCCTCGCAATGACGGCGGGAGAAACGAGATGACGGCGCCCAAAAGCCTCTATTACGACGAGAGCCACGAAGCCTTTCGCGCCACCGTGCGCCGCTTCGTCGAGAAGGAGATCGCGCCCTTCGTCGACGAATGGGACGAGGCCGGCGGCTTTCCCCGCGAGCTTTACAAGAAGGCGGCCGACGTCGGCATTCTCGGCCTCGGCTATCCGGAGGAATATGGCGGCTCGCCGTGCGACCAGTTCCATCGCATCGTGCTGTCGCAGGAGCTTGCGCGCTCGGGCGCCGGCGGCGTGTCGGCGAGCTTGATGAGCCACACGATCGGCTCGCCGCCGATCCTCGCGGTGGGGCAGCAGGCGATGAAGGACCGCGTGCTGCCGCAGGTGCTGGCGGGCGAGAAGATTTCCGCGCTGGCGATCACCGAGCCCTCGGGCGGTTCTGACGTGGCGCAACTGAAGACGACGGCGAAGCGCGTCGGCGACCATTATGTCGTCAACGGCTCGAAAATGTTCATCACCTCGGGCGTGCGCGCCGACTTCTACACGGTCGCCGTGCGCACCGGCGGGCCGGGCGCGTCGGGCGTGTCGCTGCTGCTGATCGAGCGCGGCATGGAGGGGTTCACCCAGCAACCGCTGCGCAAGATGGGCTGGTGGGCGAGCGACACGGCGCAATTGTTCTTCGACGACGTGAAGGTTCCGGTCGAGAACCTGATCGGCGAGGAGAACAAGGGCTTCAAATACGTGATGCTCAACTTCAATTCCGAGCGGCTCGGCATGGCCGCGTCCTGCACCGCTTTCGCGCGCGTCTGCCTGGAAGAATCGATCGCCTGGGCGCGCGAGCGAAAAGTGTTCGGCGGGCGACTGGCCGACCAGCAGGTGGTGCGCCACAAGATCGTGGACATGGCGATGCGCGTGAATGCGACGCAGGCCTGGCTCGAACAGCTCGCCTGGCGCGTGCAGCAGGGCGAGAAGCCGGCGGCCGAAATCGCCATGCTCAAGAACCAGGCGACGCAGACCATGGCCTTCTGCGCGTCCGAAGGCGTGCAGATTCACGGCGGCATGGGCTTCATGCGCGGCACGAAGGTCGAGCGCATCTACCGCGAGGTGAAGGTCAACGCCATCGGCGGCGGCGCGGAAGAGATCATGAAGGATCTGGCGGCGCGGCAGATGGGGATATGACGGGCCTGCCGGCCTGCGGGTAGCCGCGCAGGTGGTAATCGCTACTTGCGTTGATATCAACATTATGCATCATGCGTATGTGGCCGACGCTTTCTTTAGGGCGCGGCCGCAGGAGTGCGCATGACGGCAAGCTATCGCTGGACGATCGTCGCCGCGGGCGGCCTGCTCGGCTGCGTCGCGGCGGGCACGATGTTCGCGCTCGCCGTGTTCCTGCAGCCGATGGCGGTCGCCACGGGCTGGTCGCGGGCGGGCATTTCGAGCGCGATGACCGTCAATTTCCTCGTCATGGGTCCGGCGGGGTTCTTCTGGGGCGCGCTGTCGGACCGGCTCGGGCCCCGGCCGGTGCTGCTTGCCGGCTCGTTCCTGGTCGGCCTCGGCGCGGCGCTGGCCAGCCGGGCGGAGAGCCTGCTCGTCTTCCAGATCGTTTACGGCGCGCTCGTCGGCGCCGGCGTCGGCGCGATCTTCGCGCCGATCATGGCGACGGTCACCGGCTGGTTCGACACGCAGCGCAGTCTCGCCGTCTCGCTCGTCTCGGCCGGCATGGGCATGGCGCCGATGACGCTGTCGCCGTTTTCGCGCTGGCTCGTCTCCAATTACGACTGGCGGCTGTCGTTGCTGGTCGTCGGGCTGGTCGCCTGGGCGCTGATGATCCCCGCCGCCCTGCTGTTCCGCCGGCCGCCGCCGCAGGCCTTCGCCGCGGCGCCCGATGCGCCGGACGCGGGCATGACGATGCGCGAGGCGCTGCGCACGCCGCAATTCATCGTGCTGGCGCTCACCTATTTCTGCTGCTGCGCCACCCATGCGGGCCCGATCTTCCATACGGTGAGCTACGCCATCGCCTGCGGCATCGCGCCGATGGCGGCCGTGTCGATCTACAGCCTCGAAGGGCTTGCCGGGCTCGGCGGCCGTCTGGTCTTCGGGCTCGCCGGCGACCGGTTCGGCGCAAAGCCCACGCTCGTCGTGGGCCTGATGATCCAGGCCTGTGCGGCCGGGGCCTATTTCTTCGCGGCGCGGCTTGGCGATTTCTATGCGATCGCGGCGATCTTCGGCATGGCCTATGGCGGCGTCATGCCGCTCTACGCCGTGCTGATCCGCGAGAATTTCCCGCTCCGCATCATGGGCGGCGTGATGGGCGCCGCGACCATGATTTCGGCGCTCGGCATGGCGGCCGGCCCGCTCGCCGGCGGCTGGATCTTCGACCAATACGGCAGCTATGCGTGGCTCTATGTCGGCTCGTTCGGCATCGGCTGGGGCGCGGTCGCGATCGCGCTTCTGTTCCGGCCGATGGCGGCGCGGCGCGCGCCGGCGGCGGTCGCGGCGTAGCGCTCCGCCGCAACGCGCCTATATCCATCGGATGCCGATACCCGAATGGATCAAGCACCCGAAATGGAAATGGCTGCGACCGCCGATCGGCGTCGCGCTCGTGGTCATGGGGATATTCGGATTCTTGCCGGTGCTCGGGTTCTGGATGATCCCGCTCGGCCTCGCCGTGCTGGCGGTCGATTTTCTCTGGGCCGAGAAGGCGCTCGACTGGCTGACGAAGAAATGGCGCGCGCTCGAGGCGTGGTGGCGCGCAAGAAAATAGACTGGATCGCGAGCCTTCAGGCTCGCCTTGATTTCAGCGAGTCTGAAGGCTCACGGGAATTTTTTTGCATCAACTTGTCCGAAAAGTCTGCAACTTTTCGGGTTGATGCATTACTCGATCACCTTCCAGATGCCGTTCGCCGCCATCACTGGCCGGCCCTTCACTTTCAGCACGCCGCGCAAGAAAATCACCGTCTTCGCCGCGCGCACGATTTCCGTGTCGCATTCGACGAAATCTCCGTTCTTCACGGCGGCGAGAAACTGGTTCTCGAGTTGCATGGTCACGCATTTGCGCCGGCCGGCCGCCTCCCAGGCGACGAAGCCGATGGCGTGGTCGGCGAAGGTCATCAACATGCCGCCGTGGACCGCGCCCTGGCGGTTCTCGTGCTTGTCCTCGGCCAGAAAGGCGTAGCGCCAGCCTTCGCCGTCGCGTTTCGTCCAGATCGGCCCGACGAGGGAGGAAAAGCCCGGCCCCTTCATCGTCTTCCAGCCGTGCGCGGCCGGATCGAATGTCGCTTCGGCCGCGGCCGCCTGCTCGCCCATCTTTTCCTGTCCTACAAGAATGTATGTCGCCTGCGGTTCTAGCATCAGGCGTCGGTCGGGAGGAAGTCGGCGCGGTTGGCGACGATGAATTCCTGCATTTCGCGCACGGCGGGCAGGGGACGGCGGTCGAGCCGGCGCATGACATACCAGGTGCGCACGACGGGCAGGCCGCGCACGTCCAGCTTCACGAGGCGCCCGTCGGCGAGTTCGGCGGCGACCGTATGGGCGGAAATGAAGGCGACGCCCAAGCCCGCCATGACCGCCTGCTTGATGGTTTCGTTGGAATCGATCTCGAGCCCGTAGCGCGGCGCGACGCCGGCCTGATCGAGAAAACGCTCCATCAGGCTGCGCGTGCCCGAGCCCGGCTCGCGCACCACGAAGATCTCCTCGGCCAGAAGGGCGGGATCGAATTTGCGCCGGCGCGCGAGGCGGTGGCCGGGCTCGGCGACGATGAGATGGGGATGGTCGCCGATCGGGTCGGCCGCGCAGCTCTGGTCCTCCGGCGGGCGGCCCATGATGGCGATGTCTATCGAGAAGTCGCGCAGGGCCTGCAGCATCTGCTCGCGATTGCCGACGGTCATCGAGACCTTCACGCCAGGATGCGTCTTGGCGAAGGCGCCGACGATGCGCGGGGCGAAATATTTGGCGGTGGAGACGAGCCCGACGCTGACATGGCCTGCGACACCTCCGCGCAGCGTCTCCAGCGCCGTTTCGAATTCGTCGATGGCGGCGTCGACGGTTCGGGCCGCGCGCAACGCTTCGCGCCCGGCCGCCGTCAGCACGAATTTCTCGCCGGCGCGCTCGAGCAGCGGCAGGCCCGCGATCTGCTCGAACTGCCTGATCTGCATGGAGATCGCCGGCGCCGTCACGAACAGGTCGCGCGCCGCGGCCGTCACCGAGCCGGTGTCGGCGACTGCGCGCAGGGCGCGCAATTGCTTGAGGGTGACGCCCCGCATGAGCCGCCTGTTTCAGAAAATCTGAATAGTGATTGCAGATATTTCAAATATTCTATCCGCGCAAGGTCGGCGACACTCGTTGGACCCAAGTTCGTTTTTCCGCGTCCCGTCGAGACATCTGGAGCAGATCTCATGAACCTGCACGCTTATCTCAACGCCTGGGCCGGCGGCCGACCGGTCGAGACCGCCGTGGCGACGACCATCGGACGCCTGGCGGAAGCCGCCTTCACGCTGGGCGAGGCCATCGGGCGCGGGCCGCTCGCCGACGACATGCACGAACTCGTCGCCCATCACGCCGACGGCGACGCCCAGCGCCGTCTCGACATTCTCGCCGAAGAGACGGTCATCGACCGCATGCGCCACGCCCCCGTGCGCTATCTCGCCTCGGAGGAAAGCGAATCGGCGCTCGACATCGTGCCCGGATCGCCGGTCGCGGTGGCGGTCGACCCGCTCGACGGCTCCACCAATATTGACGCCAATGCGCCGGTCGGGTTGATCTTCTCGATCCTGCCGGCGCTCGATTCGGCGGCGGCCACCTTCCGCCAGTCCGGCCGGGCGCAGCTTGCGGCGGGCTTCTTCATCTTCGGCCCGCACACCAGCCTGATGCTGACGCTGGGCGAAGGCGTCGCGATCTTCACGCTCGATCGCACGACCCAGCGCTTCACCCTGGCGCGCGCGTCCGTGACGACGCCGAAAGCCTCGCGCGAATATGCCGTCAACGGCTCCAATGCGCGCTTCTGGAGCGACAGCGTGCGCAGCTATGTCGAGGAGCTGATCGCCGGGGCCGACGGGCCGCGCGCGCTCGATTTCAACACCCGCTGGGTCGGCGCGCTCTGCGGCGAGGCCTATCGCATCATCCTGCGCGGCGGCCTCTATCTCTATCCCGGCGGCACGCGGCGCGGGCAGGTGCGCGGCCGGCTGCGGCTGCTCTACGAAGCCAATCCGATCGCCTTTCTCGTCGAACAGGCGGGCGGCGAGGCGACGACCGGCGACCGGCCGATCCTCGATATCACGCCCGACAGCCTGCATGTCCACACGCCGCTGATCTTCGGGTCCCGCGACGAGGTCGAACGTTTCCTCAACCATGTCGCCCCGGCGAATATCGCCAGTTTCCATGCCGGCGGGCCGCAGGCGTCGGCGCGCATGTAGGGCGGCGCATTCGCCTGCGTCATTGCGCTGACGCGCGCAACGTGTATTCCGGGGCCACAAACCCGGAGCTCACATGGACATGTCGCCGAACGCCGGCTGGCTGGCGTTAGCCAAATATCCGCGCCTCGCGGCGCTGGCGGAGCGCGCGCGCGACCTGCCGGCGATCCGCGCGGCCGTCGTGCACCCTTGCGACGCCGCCTCGCTGACCGGCGCGCTGGAGGCGCGCGACCTCGGCCTGATCGAGCCGATCCTGGTCGGGCCGCCGCGCAAGATCCAGGCGGCGGCGGAGGCCGCCGGCGTCTCGCTGGAGGGGCTGGCCATCGAAGCCGCGCCGCATTCGCACGGCGCGGCGGAACGCGCCGTCGATCTCGTGCGCGCGGGCGCGGCCCAGGCGATCATGAAGGGATCGCTGCACACGGACGAGGTGATGGCCGCGATCGTGCGCGATACGCTGGGGCTCAAGACCGAGCGGCGCATCTCGCACATTTTCGTCATCGACGCGCCGCTCTATCCCAAGCTCATTCTGGTCAGCGACGCTGCGGTCAACATCGCGCCCGATCTTCTGGCCAAGCGCGATATCGTGCAGAACGCGATCGATCTCGCCCACGCGATCGGCGTCGAGAAACCGAAGGTCGCCATCCTGTCGGCGGTGGAGACGGTGACGCCGAAAATCCCGTCCACGGTCGAGGCCGCCGCGCTCTGCAAGATGGCCGACCGCGGACAGATCGTCGGCGGCGTGCTCGACGGGCCGCTTGCCTTCGACAACGCCATCTCGCGCGATGCGGCGGCGACCAAGGGCATCGTGTCCGAGGTCGCGGGCGTCGCCGACGTGCTGATCGTCCCCGATCTCGAGGCAGGGAACATTCTGGCCAAGCAGCTCGTGTTCCTCGCGGGCGCCGAGGACGGCGGGCTTGTGCTCGGCGCCCGCTGCCCGGTGATGCTGACCAGCCGCGCCGACACGCCGGCCGCGCGGATCGCGTCGGCCGCGCTCGCGCAGCTCTATGTGCACTGGTCGGAGAAGCAGGCGGCGGCGAAGATCGCGGGGGAGTGAAGCTGGACCGCGAGCCTTCAGGCTCGCGTTCATCTCACGAGTTGCGAGCCTGAAGGCTCGCGGTCCACTTACCCGCGTCCGCTCTCGATCTCCGTCAATCCCTTCTCCGCTTCCGTCGCGCTTTCGTAGATGTGCGGCGCGACGCCGCGTCCCTCCAGCGCGCCGCCGAGCTTCATGCGCAGGAAGCCCGAGGTCGTGTAGCGGGCGACATCGGCATAGTAGGTGTCCATCAGGCCGCGCACCATGGTCGAATAGGAATCGAGAAGGTCCGGTTCGATCGTGAAATTGTCGTAGTTCACGATGGCGTAGACGCGCTTGCCGACGTCCTTCAGCTTGTCGACGACGATCGCGTGAATGCGGGCGACGTCGTCCTCGCCGCGCACGGCGTAGCGTTCGAGATTGACGAAGAAGCGGTTGGTCGCGGGATCGTAGAGGAAGCGCTGCTCGAGCGGGATCGTCAGCATCTTTTCGCGCAAGTTCATCGGCTCCGGCGCGAACACGCGCGGGTCCATCAGGGCGGGCGGCCGAGGCATGAGCGGTTTGAAATCCATCCTGGCGAGAATGTCGCGTTCGAGATCGACGCCCGGCGCGATCTCGGTCAGTTCCATGCCGTCGGGCGTCAGGCGCAGGACGCAGCGTTCCGTCACATAGAGCACCGTCTTGCCCTGCTTGCGCGCGACGTCGCCCGAAAAGGTGACGTGTTCGACATGATCGACGAACTTGCGGATGTCGCCGTCCTTCGTGATCGCGAGCTTGCCGTCGCGGCATTCGACGGCAAGATCGCCGGCGACGAATGTGCCAACGAAGACGACCTTTTTCGCGTTCTGGCTGATGTTGATGAAGCCGCCGGCGCCGGCGAGGCGCGGGCCGAATTTCGAGACGTTGAGCGAGCCGTGACGGTCCGCCTGCGCGAGGCCGAGGAAGGCGACGTCGAGACCGCCACCATCGTAGAAATCGAACTGGTAGGGCTGGTCGATCACGGCCTGGGCGTTGACGCCGGCGCCGAAATCCATGCCGCTGGCGGGAATGCCGCCGATCAGGCCGGGTTCGGCGGTGAGCGTGATGAGATCGGCGACCTTCTCCTCATTGGCGATGGCCGCGACGCCCTCGGGCATGCCGATGCCGAGATTGACGACGCTGTTGGGTTCGAGTTCGAGCGCCGCGCGGCGCGCGATGATTTTTCGCGCGCCCTCGGCCATCGGCGGCATCGAGCCGGCGCGGGCGCGGATTTCGGAGGAATAGGCGGGATTGTAGGGGGTGGCGAAGGTCTGCCAGTGGTTTTCGGGATTCGCCACGACGACGCAATCGACGAGGATGCCCGGCACCTTCACCTGACGCGGATTGAGCGAGCCGCTTTCGGCGACGCGCTCGACCTGCGCGATGACGATGCCGCCGGAGTTTCGCGCGGCCATCGCGATGGAGAGCGCTTCCAGCGTCAGCGCTTCCTTTTCCATCGTGAGATTGCCGTCGGGATCGCCCGTGGTCGCGCGGATGATGCCGACGTGAATGGGAAAGCATTTGTAGAAAAGACAGTCTTCGCCGTCGATCTGCATGAGGCGCACGATGTCGTCTGTCGTGCGCGTGTTCAGCTTGCCGCCGCCGTTGCGCGGATCGACGAATGTGCCGAGGCCGACGCGGGTGATGTGGCCCGGCCGGTGCGCGGCGATGTCGCGGAAGAGATGTGTGATGACGCCCTGCGGCAGATTGTAGGCCTCGACCTGATTCTCGACCGCGAGGCGCTGCAGTTTCGGCACGAGGCCCCAGTGCCCGCCGATGATCTTCCTGAGAAGGCCGGCATGGGCGAGATGGTTGAGGCCGTGCTCCTTGCCGTCGCCCTGGCCGGCCGCATAGACGAGCGTGAGGTCGCGCGGATGGCCGGCCTGCGCGGCTTCATCGTCGGCGGAGCCGACGAAGCGCCGTTCGAGCACGATGGCGATTTCCTCGGCGAAGCCGATGCCGACGAAACCGCCCGTCGCCACCGTGTCGCCGTCGCGGATGAGCTTCACCGCATCCGCGGCGGAGACGACCTTGCCCTTCTCGTCGCGTTTCAGAAAGGGCAGGGCAGGGTGTTCCATGGATCGCTCCGGGCGCTCAGGCGGCGCGCAACGCTTCCTCGACGAAATCGAGCCGATCCTGCCCGAAGAACATGGCGTCGCCAACAAAGGTCGTCGGCGCGCCGAACACGCCGCGCGTGACGGCTTCCTCCGTCGTCGCCTTCAGCCGGTCTTTCGCTTCCTGCGATTCGGCCTTCGCCATGAATCCTGCGGGGTCGAAGCCGGCCGCCTGCAGAACGCCGGCCGCCGTCGGCATGTCGTTCATGTTCTTCTGATCGACCCACATCGCCTTGAACATGGCGTCGACATAGCGGCGAAAGTCCGGAGTTCCTTCGAAGGCGGCTGCGCCGCGCATCATCAGCAGCGTGTTCACGGGAAAGAACGGGTTGCGGTTGTAAGGCACGCCGTAGCGCTGCGCGAAGCGCGGCAGGTCGGCGTTCATCCACTTGCCCTTGGCGGGCACCATGACCGGGGAGGCGTTCCCGGTCGCCTTGAACACGCCGCCGAGCAGCATCGGCCGCCACACGATTTCCGCGCCCGTGCGCTGCGCCAGGCCATCCATCTGCGTGTAGGCGAGATAGGAGGCGGGCGATCCGAAATCGTAGAAGAATTCCGCGCGTTTCACTGTTTCTCTCCCGATACCTGTAATTGCATCCATCTCATGCTACGCTGAATCCATCGGACAAAGAAAGTGGGAGACGGGCATGGGCGAGGGCGCGGTTCTGGTGATCGGCGCGGGCGACGCCACGGGCGGCGCCATTGCAAGGCGATTTGCGCGCGAGGGGCTGGTCGCCTGCCCCGTGCGCCGGCATGCGGACAAGCTCGAACCGCTGGTGGCGGCGATTCGCGCCGACGGTTTCGAGGCCCGGCCCTTCGGCGTCGACGCGCGCGATGAAGAGCAGATGGCTGGCCTCGTCGCGACGATCGAGCGCGACATCGGACCGATCGAAGTCGCTGTCTTCAATATCGGCGCGAACGTGCGGTTTCCGATCGGCGAGACGACGTCGCGCGTCTATCGCAAGGTGTGGGAAATGGCCGCCTTCTCGGGTTTCCTGATGGGGCGCGACGTCTCGATACCCATGGTTTCCCGAGGGCGCGGAACCATCATTTTCACAGGCGCGACCGCCAGCTTGCGCGGGGGCTCAGGCTTTGCGGCCTTCGCCGGCGCCAAATTCGCGCTGCGCGCGCTGGCGCAGAGCATGGCGCGGGAACTCGGCCCCAAGGGCGTGCATGTCGTCCATTCCATCATCGACGGGGCGATCGACACCGCTTTCATCCGCGACAATTTTCCCGAGCGCTACAAGCTGAAGGACCAGGACGGCATTCTCGATCCGGACGCCATCGCCGACGCCTACTGGACGATCCACAGGCAGCCGCGCAGCGCCTGGACGCACGAGTTCGACCTGCGGCCGTGGATGGAGACGTTCTGAGGCCTGTTCAGCTCTTGTCGTCGAGGCCGAGCGTGCGCAGCGCGCCGGCCGCGCCATTGGCGCCGGCCTTGCCAGCCTGGCCGGCGGGTCCCGCGGGGCCGCGGGCGCCGGTCTGGCCGTCGCCCATGCACAGGCCCGCGGGCGCGCCGCCGGGGCCGCCCGGTCCTCCCTCGCCGCCAGGGCCGCCGGGCCCCGCCGCGCCGCCCTTGCCGCCTTCGGCCGCGAATTCGACATGCGCCCGCGCTTCGGAAGCGTCCTTGGCGAAGAGCGTGAATTCGCCGCCTGCGCCGCCGCTCGCGCCGTCGCCGCCATCGCCGCCCTTGCCGCCGGGGCCGCCCGGCGCGCCCGCGGCGGCGGGCGTCGCGCAGCGCTCGGGCGTGGAGACCGCGTCCGCGCCCTTGGCGCCTGTCTGGCCCGCGGCGCCAGCGCGGCCGGGCGCGCCGGACGCGCCCGGCTGGCCGCCGAGATCGACGCGCAGCACGCCGGAAATCTTGCCGTGGACGCGCAGGCGCACCTTGCCGGCGTCGCGGCCCGCGCCCTGCGCCGGCGCTTTTTCGTCGGGCGCAAAGGCGCGGATCTGGCCGTTCTCGACGACCAGCGTCTCGACCTCGATATCCAGATCGGCGCCGTGCGTGAGCAGGGCGGAATCGCGGAGCGTGAGCTTCGACGTCGCAATGCGGGCCGGCTTGTCGGCGTCGAAAACGAGCATGGCGCCGTCGACGACCAGTTCCGGCCGCTGGCGCAACTCGTCGATGCGCATGATCTCGCCGCGGGTCGTCAAGGGCGCCTGGAGGGCGACGGGCATTCTGGACGCGCTCTGCGCCCAGTTGGAGCGGTCGACGCGCTCGACCGCATTCGTGGGCGGCGGCAGGAAGCCGGGCTTGCCGGTCATGCGCGCGAGATAGCGCGCGGCGAAGGCGGGATAGCGGTAATAGGCGGCCGAGCCGAACAGAAGCGCCACGCCCGCGACGATCACGACGAGCGCGGTCGTGGTCTCCGCAAAGCGGCGCGAGCGGGCCGAGGCCTCCTGCTGTTCGGAAAAATTCACCTTCTCAAACCGTCTTGCTCTTGCCGCATGTCGGCCCTGCGGACCCGCGCCTTACATTGCAGGATGCTCCCTGACCAGTAAATTCGAGCGAAATTGCGCCGGGAGCGCCCTATCATGACCGTTCTGTCCGTCCTCGACCTGTCCTTTGTGACCGAAGCGACGCCGCCTTCGGCCTCGCTCGCCAATTCCGTCGATCTCGCGATTCTGGCGGACCGGCTCGGCTACCGGCGCTACTGGGTCGCCGAACATCACAGCCTCGCTTCCGTCGCTTCCAGCGCGCCGGAAGTCATCATCGCGCGCATCGCTTCGGCCACACGGCGCATCCGCGTCGGGGCGGGCGGCGTGATGCTGCCGAACCACGCGCCGCTGATGGTGGCGGAACGTTTCCGCACGCTGGAGGCCTTCTTTCCGGGCCGTATCGATCTCGGTCTCGGGCGCGCGCCGGGCACGGACCAGACCACCTCCTACGCCTTGCGCCGGCATCAGACGCAAGGGCAGGATCCCGAGCAGGACTTCCTCGAGCGCCTGCAAGAGCTGATCCTGTGGGACACCGGCGACTTTCCGCCGACCCACCCGTTCAAGCGCATCGCCGTCATGCCGAACGACGTGCGCCTGCCGCCGATCTTTCTGCTGGGCTCCAGCGACTACAGCGCCGAATTGTCGGCGCAGGTCGGCATGGGCTTCGCTTTCGCGCACCATTTCGCGAGCTATGACGCCGCCGCCGCCATGGGCGCCTATCGCGCGCGCTTCCAGCCGTCGGCCTGGCGGGCGACGCCTTACGCAATTCTCGCGGTCGCCGTCGTGACGGCGGAAACCGAAGCCGAGGCCGAGCGGCTGGCGTCCAGCGCCGATCTCAACTGGCTGCGGCGCATGCGCGGCGAATATCATCCCCTGCCGAGCCCGGAGGAGGCGGCCGCCGCGCCGATGTCCGAGCGCGAGCGCGAATACGTCCGCAAGCACCGCCGGCAATTGTTCGTCGGAACGCCGGACGCGGTGAAAGCGCGGCTCGATGAACTCCAGGCGGCGACGCAGGCCGATGAAATCATGATAACATCGCCCATATACGACCATGCGGCGCGCAAGCGCTCGTATGAACTGATGGCGGATATCTACGCGCTCGCGCCGCTCGAAAGCGCGACGGAATGAGGGAGCAGGGCATGAGGCCGCAGGCGATCGAGGCATGGCACGCGCTCGTCGAGGCGCGCGATCCGCACGGGCTCGATGCGCTGCTGGACGAGTCCGTCGTCTTCGAATCCCCCGTCGTGCACACGCCGCAGGTCGGCAAGGCGATCACGACCAAATATCTCGCCTCCGCGCTCGTCGTGCTCAACAACGAACATTTCCACTATGTCGGCGAATGGTTCGGCCCGTCGTCCGGCGTCCTGGAGTTCGCGACGATCGTCAACGGGATCAAGGTCAACGGCGTCGACATCATCGCGTGGAACGCGCAGAACCGCATCACGCATTTCAAGGTGATGGTGCGGCCGCTAAAGGCGGTGAACATGCTGCACCAGATGATGGCGGCGCAGCTCGCCGCGCCCGTCGGCTGAGGGCGAGGCGCGCATGGCCGAACGGCTTCCGACGATCCCGCGGGAATTGCAGCCGAAGCAGAAGAATCTCTCCTTCGATCTGGATCGCGCGCTGGCGGGCGTCGTCAGCGTGAAGGCGCTCGCGCCGGAGGACGCCTATACCGCCAGGTCGCTCGGCACGGAACGGATGGGACACGGCGTCGTCATCCGGCAATCGGGGCTGGTGCTTACCGTCGGCTATCTCATCATCGAGGCGCAGGAAATCTGGCTGCGCACGATCGACGGGCGCGTGATCGCGGGCCATGCGCTCGCCTACGACCAGGAGACGGGCTTCGGCCTCGTGCAGGCCATGTCGTCGCTCGATCTTCCGGTTCTGCCGATCGGCGCGAGCGGCGAGGTGGCGCCCGGCGATTCCCTGATCATCGCCGGCTCGGGCGGGCGCGAGGCGACGCTGTCGGCCTATTGCGTCGGCCGTCAGCAATTCGCCGGCTATTGGGAATACTGGATATCCGACGCCATCATGACCGCGCCGGCGCATCCCTTCTGGGGTGGGGCTGCAGTCATCGACGAACTGGGGCGCCTGGCCGGCGTCGCTTCGCTGCAGGTCGAAGCCGGCGACGGCAAGGCGACCCAGAGCCTCAACATGGCGATCCCGATCAACCTGCTGCCGCCGACGCTCGACGATCTCGTGAAATACGGCCGGCCGAACAAGCCGCCGCGGCCCTGGCTCGGCATCTACGCGACCGAGATCGGCGAGCGCATCGTGATCGCAGGCGTCGCCGACGACGGACCCGCCGAACAGGCGGGCGTCGAAATGGGCGACATGCTGGTGGCGGTTGCCGGCGAAAAGCCCGCTTCGCTCGGCGAGGTCTGGCGGCGCGTCTGGGCGCAGGGCCCGGCGGGCGTCGAGATCCCGCTGCTGGTCGAGCGGCAGGACCGCGTGCTCGAAATCCGGGTCAAATCGGCCGATCGCCTGCTGTTCACGCGCGCGCGCGTGATCCACTGACAATCAGACTTTCGGCGGGCCGCGTTTGGCAAGTTGCGCGGTGACGTAGAAACATGTCAGCACGGCGGCCGTCCCGAACAGCGCCGCGCCGGCGATGACGCCGGCATAGCCGCCCTCCGGCCCCCAGCGGTGCGCGCCATAGGTGACGAAGGGGATGGTGCCGAGCGTCGCGCGGCCCCAGTTGAAGATCGTCGCCAGAAGCGGGAAGCCGAGATTGTTGAAGGCGGTGTTGGCGACGAACAGGCCGGCGAGCGCGAGCCATGCCGCCGAGCCGACGGCGCAGAAGAACAGCACGAGATCGCGCGTCGCGCCTTCGGCTCCGAAAATCGAGGCGATGAACGGGCCGGCGAGCCAGAGCAGGAACCAGACGACGAGCACGTAGACGCCCGAGACGGCGAAACAGTCGAACATGGCGCGGCGGATGCGGCCGTAGAGGCCCGCGCCGTAGTTCTGGCCGATGATCGGGCCGATGGAGCCTGTGAGCGCGAACAGCACGCCGAAGGCGACGGGCGCGATGCGGTCGATGATGGCGAAGGCGGCGACGGTCTCGTCGCCGAAGCTCGCGAAGACGCGCATGGCGTAGGTATTGCCGACCGGAGTCGCGAGATTGGTGAGAATGGCGGGCGCGGCGACGGCCATCATGGGGCCGAGATCGCGCAGCACCCATTTGCGCTCGGGCCTGCCGACGATGCCGTGCACGCGCACCGCGCCCCACGAGCCGACGAGCGTGAAGACGATGCGCGAGACGACCGTGGCGATCGCCGCGCCATAGACGCCGAGGCCGAAGCCGAAGATCAGCAGCGGATCGAGGACGGAGGTGACGATCGCGCCGGTGAGAGTGACATACATGGCGCGGCGCGGATCGCCGACCGCGCGCACCAGTCCCTGAAGAGACATGCCGAGCGCCATCAGAAAGGTCGACGGCAGGGTGATCGCGAGATAGCGCGTGGCGGTCTCGTGCGCTGCGCCGCGCGCGCCGATGAGATCGAGAAGCTGATGCCGGAAGGCGAACATCAGCGCCGACACGAGAATGCTGATGCTGGCCGTATGCACGAGGCCGGACGCCGCGAAGCGTTGCGCGCGCGGCCGCTTGCCCGCGCCGAGCGCGCGCGAGACGGTGGCCGAGATCGCGATGACCATCGCGATATTGACCGACATCGCGAAGAACATCACCTGCGAGGCGAAGCCGACCGAGGCGGTGAGCACGGGATCGCCGAGGCGGGAGACGTAGAGCAGCGACAGGAAATCGACGATGAAAACGGCGACGAGGCCGATGGAGCCGGACGCCGTCATCGCCAGAACGTGACGCAGCGTCGAGCCCTGCGTGAAGACAGGAACCGGCTTGCGCCGCACGGGCGCGATTTCGGTTGCGGCGAGGCTGGAATCGTCGGCGTTGCTCAAGCGCTCTCTATGACGCTTGAGCGCGAATTTGGGAAGCTCGCTGGCGATTCCCCTCGCCCTTGCGGGGAGGGGTTAGGGGTGGGGGTCGACCTGGTCCAATCTCACGGGATTTCCCATGCGGCTACCCCCACCCCGCCCTCCCCGCAAGGGGGAGGGAGAGGCGCTCGTGACCACGCGCCTCGCCTTGCGGGCGCACGGGCGCCGTCAGCCCTCGTAACGGCCGACGATCGAGATCGAGCAGACGTTCTGGTGCGGAAAGCCGCCGAGATTGT
>DAIRCS010000062.1:0-17706 GCA_036796555.1 Rhodoblastus sp.
GGGGGGGGGGGGGGGGGGGGGGGTTCTGGCGGGGGGGGGGGGGGCGGCCGGGCCGCCCCCCGCGGGAAATCCCCCCGCCGAGCCGCTGGAATTTCTGCGGATCGCGGAGAAACTCCACGATCTCCTGCAAATCTTCCTTGGCCTCGTCGACGCCGGCGACATCCTCGAAGGTCACGCGTCCGCGCGTCTCCGTTAGCAGTTTCGCCTTGGACTTGCCGAAGCCCATCGCCTTGCCGGCGCCTCCCTGCATCTGGCGCGACAGGAATATCCACACGCCCAGAAAGGCGATCAGCGGCAGGCCGTTGACCAGCAGCGTGACGAGCCAGTTGTTGCCCTCGGATGGCGGACGGGCGGTGATGGCGACGTTCTTCTTGTAGAGCGTCTGGACCAGCGTCGGATCGTTCGGCGTATAGGTCGAGAAGTCGCGGCCGTCGGTGTAATGACCGGAAATGTCGTTGCCGGCGATGGTCACGTCGCGCACGCGGCCCTGATCGACCTGCGTCAGCAGTTCGCTGAACGAGATGGCCGAGGTCTGCTGGCGCTGCGCCGGGTTCTGGAACAGCATGACCAGCGCGACGACCAGAAAGAAGATGATCACCCAGAGGGCGAAGTTCCGGAAATTGGGGTTCATCAGGCGCCTATGTTGCGCGCGGCTACATGAATTCCGGGCCGCGGACCGTGCTGTCCGTTAATTTAGGCGCGCCATCCCCCCTTGCCAAGGAGAGCGCACAAACGTGATTGACGCGATTTTCGCTATGTCGCGGCTGGACTCTTGCGCGGTTTTTGTGGCTTCAAAATCAGCCGTTTGGCGTCGCATGTGACCGCTACGCCGCCGAGCGTGGCGGCGCACGAGCCCTTTTGCCGCAGGCCCGCGGCGACTTTTTCGACTTGTTCCAGCCGCGGCGCGGCGCCGCCGATTCGCGTGATTTCCTGCTGGAGCAGGCGCACCAGCGCCTCGTCCGGCAGGGCGAGAACGGCCGACGCCGCCGCCTCGAACAGGCTCGCCGTTCTGAGCGCCGGCAAGGCTGCGAGCAGCGCCGCGATCGCCGGCGCCAGCGCCTGTTCCGCGCGCGCGGCGCGCAGCGCCAGCCGGGTCAGCTCCGCCCGGCCAAGCCCCTCGGCCGCCAGCATGGCCGCAAGCCGCCGGAGCTGCGGGCGGCGATAGGCTTCGTCCGCATTCGTCGGATCCTCGAAAAAGCCCAGGCCTTCGGCGCGGCAGAAGGCGACCAGATCGGCCTTGGACACACCTAGCAGCGGCCGGGCGAGCCTCAGCCCTTCGCCGCCGAGCGACGGCGCGGGCGAAAACCGCGCCATGCCGGCGAGTCCCGCCGGCCCGCTGCCGCGCGTGAGCCGCATCAGCACCGTTTCGGCCTGATCGTCGGCATGATGGGCGGTGACGATCGTGTCGGCGCCGATGTTGCGCGCATGGACGCCGAGGAGCCGGTAGCGCGCCTCCCGCGCCGCCGCCGGCAGGCCGGTCGCGGGCTTGTCGCCCGCCCATGTCAGGATGGCGTGCGGCAGGCCGCGCGCGGCGCAAAGCGCCGCGACCGTCTCGGCCTCGGCCCGCGATTGCGGCCGCAGGCCGTGATCCACGGTCGCGACGAAGACCGGAACGCCGGACCCCGTCCGCCATCGGTCGGCCAGCGCGAGCAGGGCGATGGAATCGGGTCCGCCCGAGACGGCGAGCAGCAGGCCGGCCGACCGCTCCAGACCCGCGAAAATCTCCGCGAGGTCCGGAAGCGGCGCGCCGGCGCGGCTTAGCACGAGATTTTCTTGGACTCGCGATCGGCCGCCCGGATCGTGTTCGACGCGCCCGGATATTTGCGGCCGACCTCGGCGAAGGAGGCGCAGGCCTGCTCCTTGGCGCCGAGCGCGTTGAGCGCCTGGCCGAGGCGCAGCATGGCCTCCGGCCCGCGCGCGGAATTGGCGTAATTCGTCGAGATCTTCAGATATTGCTCGGCCGCCTCCCGATGGCGGCCGCGCTGGAAATAGCTCTCGCCCAGCCCGAACACGGCGTCCGCCATGTAGCGGCTCTTCGCATGCTTGGCGATGAAGCTCTCGAAGCCCTTCTGCGCGCTGTCGTACTGGCCCTGCTTCAGGAAGCCGGCGGCCTGTTCGTATTCTTCCTTCGGGCCCAGGGCCGGCTGCACGGCGGCGACCTGCGCGTCGCCGGCGCCGGGCGGCGGCGAAAGCGGCGCGGGGCGGGGGCCGCCGAGGTCGAGCGGCTTCATCGGGTTGGGCGCCTCGCCGGGGTCGCGGCCGCCGAGCGGGCCGGTGACGCCGGCCTGCTGCAGCGGCGCGCTCGGCTGCGTCGTGCCGAGCTGGCGCGGCGCGCCGGGCGCGGTCGGATTCTGTGCGGGATCGAAGGCGTCGCCGCGCCGCAGATGAGCGGCGTCCGCCGGCGTCGTGACGCCCGGCGTCGTATTGGTCGTGGTCGCGACGGGCCCCGGCGCGACCGGACGCACGGAGGACGTCTGCGGCAGCGGCTGGACCGGCGCCGTCTGTGCGTGCGGCGCGGGGCCGGCGGGCGGGAGCGGCTGGGTGCGCGCCTGTTCCTCGAGCTTGCGCAGCTTGAACTGCAATTCCTCGATCTGGCCGGTGAGTTCGCGGTTCAGCCGTTCGAGCCGGTCGATGCGCACGACGAGGTCCGCATTGCTCGGACCGCCGCGCGCCGGCCCGCCCTCGTCGATATCTGCCGGCGGGGGCGACGGCCGGTTGAAGAGCTGGCCGAGGCGAATGTCCGGCAGCAGGCCCTCGCCGGCGCGCGCCGGCGCGGAGGCCGCGACGAGAAGGCCGGCGAGCGCGGCGCTGACAGCGAGTTTCGGCAAATTCATGTCGTGGAGAATCCGGCGGGCTCTGCGCATCGCATACCACAGTGCGTTTGGCGCCAAAATCCGTCCGAAGCGTGGCAAGGGAAAGTCAGGCGTCCGCACCCGACGCGCGAACGCAGCGATCAGATGGCGAAGGCGAGCGCGCAGCCGATCCCGAAACAGGCGAGAATGAAGGAGGACACGCCGAGCTGACGGCGCGCGGAACGCCGCAGCTCCGCGCTGCTGAAGCCGTAGATCGCTTGCTGCGGCGGCACGGACAGGAAATGAGCGCTCATGGCCTGTTCTCCACGGAAATTTCCATGGATCGAACATGCCGCAGCCGCGCGGGAAAAATCAGACCCGAAAGTCACGCCCCGGGCGTGACCTTCGCCATGCGTGAAGGCGGATCAGGACTGCCCGCCGCCCAGCACCGTGACGGCGCGGCGGTTCTGCGACCAGCAGGAAATGTCGTTGCAGACCGCGACCGGCCGCTCCTTGCCGTAGCTGATCGTCTTGATGCGTCCGGCGGGAATGCCGCGGGCGACCAGATATTCCTTGGTCACCTCGGCGCGGCGGGCGCCGAGCGCGAAATTGTATTCGCGCGTGCCGCGCTCGTCGGCATGGCCTTCGACCGTGAAATTGTAGCGGTTGTATTGCTGGAGCCAGCGCGCCTGCTTGTCGAGGGTGGCCTGCGCGGTCGAGGACAGTTCGGACGAATCCGATTCGAAGAACACGCGGTCGCCGACATTGACCACGAAATCCTGCTGGCTGCCGGGCGTCGCCGCCCCGCCGCGCCCATAGCCGCCGCCCGCGCCGCCGGCGAGGCTGGCGTCGTCCGCGGCGTTCTTGGCGCAGGCGGTGGCGCCCAGCGCGAGAACGACGGCGGTTGCGAATTTCAGGGCGCGCGCGCCTTGGATCGAAAGCATTCCGGTACTCCTCGAACTCGTTTCCGGAGAAATCGAGCCCAGTCCTAGCGGCCGATGGTTAAGCGAAGGTTCTGTCAACCTTGATCGGGGGTTTGCGCGAAGCGTTGCATTCGAGCAAATCGCCTGCGTGGTTAAGCGGGCGTTAATGGCCAGAATGGGGCGAGGGCCCGCGCCCCAGATCGACGCGCGCCGCGCGCGGCGTCTAGAATGCGCGCCTGCGAGTCGGCGCGCCGGACGATCGGGACACGAGAGATGGTTGACGAGAAAGGCGCCGCGGCGCAGCCCGGGGCGCCTGCGACAGGCTCGCATGCGCCGATCGGCCGCTTCGCCTGTGTCGCGATGATGCTTCTCTTTCTCGCGATGGCGTTCAGGGCCGCGATCACGAGGGACATCGCCACCGGCTTCGACGAAGTCGCCCACTTTTCCTACGTAGCGCAAATCCAGGAAACCGGCCGCTTCTGGCCGAGGCTCGACGAGCTTCGCCTGCTGAATTCCCGGACGTTCCATTTCACGCAGACGCCGAACTATCTCAATCACCCGCCGATCTATTATTGGCTGATGGCGCACATCGCGCCGCGCTTCGCCGAAAACCCCGCCGGGGTTCTCCTGTGGCTTCGTTTTTGCAATGCGCTTCTCGCCGCTTCAGGCGTCGCGGCCTTGCTTGCTCTGGGATCGACCCTGCGGCTTTCCAGATATGAGGCCTACGCCTTCGGCGTCCCCATTGTCTTCATCCCGGCGCTGGCGGCCATCGCCGGCTCCGTCAACAACGACAATCTCGCCTTCGCCGGAGGCTCGCTGGCGACGTTGTCGGCTTGCCGGCTGCTCGTCACGCGCCAAACGCGGTGGTTGGCCGCCGCCCTCGCCGGGCTCGTCGCCGCGAGCTTTGCGAAACTGACCGGCTTGGTGCTCGTCGGCGCGATGCTGGCCGTGGTTCTCGCTCTGCTGGCCTGGCGCAGGGAATTCCGTGTCTCCTGGCTGATCCTCGCGGCGGTGGGAGGCCTGATCGCGGCCACCCCATACATCGTATTCTACGTCCAGTTCGGCAGCCCGGCACCGACGACGCCCGGCATGATCGACCTGCTCAAGAGCACTTCCGCCGACTGGCGCTCGGCGCCGCGCCTTTCCTTCCCGGACTATGTCGGCGCTTTCGCCGTGGAGTTCATCCGGCAGTGGATGCCGACGACCGCGTCGCGCTCGGCGCTCAACGACGCGGCCCTCGCAATTCCCGTCGCAACCGTCGCGCTGGCGTTCGCAGGGCTCGCGAGATCGGCGCTTCGCCTGGCCCGTGGCGACGACGACCCCGCCGACGATCTGCTGGTCGCCGGCTTCGTGGCGATCGCCTTCACGCTGGCCACGCACATTCTGTTCAGCTACCGCAATCATCTCGCCTACGCCTACATACCGGACGCCTATCCCCGGTACTATTTTCCTCTGGCGGCGATCGTTCCGCTGGGCGGATTGTCGGCGTTGTGGGGCCTCGAGGGGCGCGGCGCGCGCGCGATTCTCATCGCTTGCCTGATTTTCGGACCGATGGCCTTCGCGGCGCTCGCCGCTGCGTAGCGCCGGAAGCGCGCGCTCGATTCAGCATCGGCGACCCGGCCGGACCTTCATCGGGGACGCCTTCCGCGAGAACGCGCTCGCCCGCGCCGGCGCGCTTCATCATGCCGATGCCGATGTAGCCCGCCTTGCGGCCGTCGGGCCGCCCTGCCCCCGGAAACCCGCCGAAACCGCCTTCATCGATCGGCCTTGGCATGAACTGTAATGTTATAATATAACATAACGAGACGGCGACCAAAGGCGGTCGCATCACAGGCCGGAGGCGTGGCGGATATGGGTTCAGGAATTTCGCGGGCGATGGTTCAGGCGCTCGCAGGCGCGAGCATTCTCATATGGTCGGGCCAGGCGCCGGCGCAGACCGCGCTTCCGGACGTCAATGTGATCGTCCGGCAGGATCGGCCCGCGGCCAAGCCGCGCAAAGCGCCGCGCAGGCAGGCCGAACGCGCAGCGTCGACGCGCGCCGCACATGCGCGCGCGCCGCGCCGACAGCCGCAGACGACTGTCCCCCGCCCCACATCGGCCCCGCCTGCGACGGACGAAGCGGCCGTCGCGGACGCAGTCCCTGCGGGCGCGCCAGTCGGCGCGACCACACGCGCGCTCGATGCGGCGCGGCAGCGCCTCCTGCCGCACGCCGGCGCCGCGACCTACACGCGCGACGCCTCCGACATCGAGGCCGCGCCGCAGGGCGCCAACGCATCGGTCGACAAGGTCCTGTTGCAGGCCCCCGGCGTGACGCAGGACAGCGCGGCCGGCGGCGCCTTTCACGTCCGCAACGAGCACGCCAACGTCCAGTATCGCATCAACGGGATCATGATCCCGGACGGCGCCTCCGGCTTCGGCCAGCTTCTCGACACGAGCTTCGTGCGTTCGCTGTCGCTCGTGACCGGCGCGCTGCCCGCGCAATACGGACTGCGCGCCTCGGGCGTCGTCGACATCGCGACCAAGGCCGGAACGGCGACGCCGCAAGGCAGCGTCAGCGTCTACGGCGGCAGCCATGGAACGGCGACGACATCCTTCGACTATGGCGGCTCCACGAAGGACGGATGGGATTATTTCGCCGCCGGCCGCCTGCGCGGGACCTCGCTCGGAATCGAAAACACGACGCCCGGTCATGAGGCGCTGCACGATCGCGCGCGGCAGGGCTCCTATTTCATCTACGCCTCGAAAGCGCTGGACGCCGATACGCGCGTGACCTTCATGTCCGGCGGCGGCGTCAACAAATACCAGATCCCCAACACGCCGCTGCAACAGCCGCAATTCACCGCCTTCGGCCTCAATGTCTTCGATTCGACGCGCGTCGACGAGAACCAGGTCGAGCGCAATTTCTTCAACGTCGCGGCGCTCCAGAAGACCGTCGGCGACGTCGACATGCAGATCGCCTTCTTCTCGCGCTATTCCGATCTGCACTTCACCCCGGACACGCTCGCCGATCTTATCTTCAACGGCGTCGCCTCCGACGTCCGCCGCAAGAGCTTCCTCAACGGCGTGCAGGGCGATTTCGCCTGGCGCGCCACGCCGGACCACACGATCCGCGCGGGCTTCATGGGCAGCGTCGAGCGCACGAGCATCGTCAACGCCAACACGCTCTTCCCGCTCGACGCGAACGGCGATCCCGTCGACGCGGCCTTCCGTTTGACCGACGCCTCGTCGAAGACCGGCGTGACGCTCTCGGCCTATCTGCAGGACGAATGGCGCCTGACCGACCGGCTGACGCTGAACGCGGGCCTGCGCCTCGATCACTACGCCAATTATTCGAGCGCGAGCCAGGCGAGCCCGCGCGCGAGCCTCGTCTACAAGCCGTTCGACGGCACGACGCTGCACGCCGGCTATGCGCGCTACTTCACGCCCGTGCCGCAATTGCTGTCCGCGCCGGCGAACCTCGCGCTCTACCTCAACACGACGCAGCAGCCGGAGGTCCTGCTCGCGACGCCCGTGCGGCCCGAGCGCTCCGATTATTTCGACGTCGGGATCGAGCAGCGCGTCGCGCCCGGCCTCGACGTCGGCGTCGACGCCTATTTCAAGCGCACGAAAAATCTCGCCGACGACGGCCAGTTCGGGTCCGCGCTCGTTCTCTCGGGCTTCAATTACGATCGGGGCTACAACAGCGGCGTCGAGTTCAAGACCAGATACGTGAACGGCGATTTCCGCGCCTACGGCAATCTCGCATGGGGCCGCCAGCGCGCCCGCCTGCCGTCGTCGAACCAGTATCTCTTCGGCGCGGACGAATATTCCTATATCTCCGCCAATTACATCTACACCGATCATGCGCAGACGCTGACGGCCTCCGCGGGCGCCTCCTACAAGTGGAACGACACGCGCTTCAGCGTCGACATGATCTATGCGAGCGGTCTGCGCGCGGGCGATTTCAATACGGGAAAGGTCTCGCCCTATGCGCAGGTCAACGCCGGCCTTGCACACGAGTTCAAGGGCGTGAACGGCAAGCCGCTGACGCTGCGCGTCGACGTCGTCAATCTCTTCGACCACGCCTACCAGATCCGCGACGGCTCCGGGATCGGCGTCTTCGCCGCGCAATACGGGCCGCGCCGCTCGATCTACGCCGGTCTCACGCAGAAGTTCTGACATGCGCGCGGCGCTTGCGGAGGATCGTCTGTTTGCGGCGGCGCGGGACGCGTCGCCGTGCACGGCGCGCACCGCCGCGCTCGCGATCTCCTGCGCGCTGCATCTCGCCGGCGTCGCGTTTTTCCTGCCCGCCCATATCGACGCCTCGCCCGCGCCGCCGGCGATCGAGGTCGAGCTCGTGACGAGCGACGATCTCGCGCCGTCGGCCGATGCGCCCGCCGACATTCCCGAGGAGCCGGCGGCCGAGGCCGCCATGCCGGAAGCGCCCGCCGCGCCGCCGGCGCCAGCCGTCCCGCCCCAGCCCGTGGCCGAAAAGCAGCCCGACGAGCCGGACGCCGAAACGGTCGCGCCGCGCCCGCCCGACAGGATCGAACAGGCGGCGCCCGCCGCGGCGCCTGCGGTCGCCGCGGCGACGGACAGCGAGGCGGAAGCCGCGGCCCGGCGCGCCAGGGCGAAAGCCTATGCGAGCGCGGTCTCGGCCGAACTCAACCGCCGCCGCATCTATCCCGCCGCGGCGCGGGCGCGCGGCATAATCGGCGCGGCGAAGGTCGGCTTCACCATCGATGCGGCGGGCCACGTGGCGCGCTTCGCCATCCTGGCCTCGACCGGCCACGCCATTCTCGACGAATCCGTCGCCAGGATCATGCAGGCGGTGCGCACGCCTCCGCCGCCCGAGGGCGCTTTCGAGGCGGTGGTGACCATCCGCTTCGGCCTGCGCTGACCGGACGCGCCGCATCGCTCAGGATGAGGGGCGGGAGAATCGCGCCAAAATCCCTCACCGCTCGCGGGGAGGGTGGCGCGCGCAGCGCGACGGGTGGGAATCGCCGGCGTTGTGCCGCATTTCGTCAAAGCCGCCTGGCGGGTCCCACCCGCAATGCTCGCGCATTGCGACCTCCCGCGAGCGGGGAGGTAAGCGACGGTTCGAGGCTCGACTCCAGGCGCTCAGTTCAGCAACGGACTCCACGCCGGATCGCTCGCGAACGACGGCGTCGGCACGACGAAGTCCGAGCGGCCGTAGACGTCGGTCATGTGGATCTTCGGCGCGCCGCCGCCGGGGTCGCGGAAGAACATCAGGAACAGGCCGTTAGGCGCCCAAGTCGGGCCTTCGTTGTGATAGCCCTCGGTCAGGATGCGCTCGCCCGAACCGTCGGGCTTGATCACGCCGATGCCGAAGCCGTTCTTCGACTGGCGCGTGAAGGCGATGTAATCGCCCTTGGGCGACCAGACCGGCGTCGAATAGCGCCCGTCGCCGAAGGAGATGCGCTTCGCGCCGCCGCCGCCCGCGCTCATCACGTAGATCTGCTGCGTGCCGCCGCGATCCGACTCGAACACGATCTGCGATCCGTCCGGCGAATAGGACGGCGACGTGTCGATGGCGGCCGAATCCGTCAACCGCGTCGTCGAGCGCGAACGCAGGTCCATCGCGTAAAGCGTCGAATTGGCGCCGTTCGAAAGGCTCATCACGATCTTCTGGCCATCGGGCGAAAACCGCGGCGCAAACGTCATGCCCGGGAAATTGCCGACCGCCTCGCGCTGGCGCGTGTCCAGGTTCATGATCATCACGCGCGGCTCGTCGCCCCCGAACGCCATGTAGGCGACATCCTGCGACGAGGGCGAGAAGCGCGGCGTCACCGCAAGGTCTTCGCCGCGCGTCAGATATTGCACGCCGGCGCCGTCCTGATCCATCATCGCGAGGCGCTTGCGGCGCTTCTCGGCAGGCCCCGTCTCGTCGACGAAGACCACGCGCGTGTCGAAAAAGCCCTTCTCGCCGGTGATGCGCGAGAACACCTGGTCGGAGATGATGTGCGCGACGCGGCGCGAGACGTTCGCGTCGGTGGCGTATTGCTGGCCCGCCGCCTGCTGGCCGCTCGCAATGTCCCACAGGCGGAACTCCGCCTGCTGGCGCCCGCCGCCCGATCTTTGCGCGCGGCCGACGAGCACGTATTGCGCATTCACCGTCTTCCACGCCTCGATGTTCGGCGGTTGGTCGGGCCCGATCGCGGGCTCCGGAAAGCTCGCGGGATCGACCGGCTGCAGGAAGACCGAGCGCTTGAAATTGTTCGAGATGACGGAGGTGAACAGCCGCGCCGCTTCGGGATCGCCTGCGAAGGGCGCGACGGCGACGCGCACAGGGCGGAAGGCGCCGCCCGGCCGCACGGTGATGACGTCGCTCTGCGCGAAGACCGGCGTGATCGCCGGGGCGCTGGTCAGCGCGGCGACGCTGGCGAGAAAGGCGCGGCGGTCGAGATAAGCAGGCATATCTGGGTCCTGAAGGTTCTGGATGTTTCGGTCAGCGCATTTCGTCGGGTCGGAATTCGACGGTCCGCGTCTTCCATTGCTCGTAATAGGGCGCGAATTGCGCGGGGATGCGCATCGGATTGCATTCGCGCACCGCGTTCATCGCGGCGGTCGCGAGCGAGGTCAGCGCGGGATCGGACGTCGGATTGCGCAGGATCGGTTCGGCGGCGAGGCTGCCGTCGGCGCGGAAGCGCAAGCTGATCATCGGATAATATTTCGAGCCGCCGCTCGTGCCGAAATAATGCCAGCAGCGCATCCACTGCTCCATCATCAGGCTGTTGAGCGCGTCCATCATATTGGGCGACATGCGCTGCGCGGTTCCGGTCGTCGCGCCGAGCGAGGCCGTGCGCACGACCTCGCGGCCGCGCGAGCCCGTCGCCTGCGGCTTGTCGTGATCGAGCAGTTTC
The DNA here is from genome assembly GCA_036796555.1 of Rhodoblastus sp. Lineage (GTDB taxonomy): Bacteria > Pseudomonadota > Alphaproteobacteria > Rhizobiales > Beijerinckiaceae > JAJXWB01. Next base: position 10,579 of record DAIRCS010000062.1, read on the forward strand.
GAGATCGCGTTGGTGTCGAATTTGGAATTCTTCTCGTCGCTTTCCTCGCCCGATCTCGGCTTCACTGCGGGTTTCTCGTGCTTGTCTTCGGTCTTGGACCGCGCGAGCAGCTTCGCGACCTCGTCCGTCTTCAGGCGCGGCTTTTCCGGCGGCTTGGGCGGCGTCGGCTTCGGCTCCTGCTTCGCCTCGGCCTTGGGCTCGGGCTTGGGTTCGGGCTTGGCTTCCTGCTTGGGTTCGGTCTTGGGCTCGGTCTTCGGGCGCGCCGGCGGCTTCGGCGCGACGGTCTCGGCCTCGTCCGGCTCTTCCCTGGCTTCCTGTTTCGGCTCGGGCTTGGGCTCGGGTTTGGCTTGCGCCTTCGGCGGCTCCGGCCGCTTGGGCGGCTCGGGCGCGGGTTTCGTTTCTTCCATCGGCGGGCGCGGCGGCGGCAGGGCGGCCGTCTTCTGCGGCTCGGGCTTCTGCGCGTCGTCCTCGCCGGGATCGCGCTGGCGCTTCAGCGGCGGCGGCGGCAGCGGCACGTCCTTTTTCGCTTCCGCGATCGGCGGCGTCGGCTTCAGTTCCTCGACATCGGCGACCTTGTCGGCCTTCTGGACGGGCTTTGCCTCCTTCGCGGTCTTCTCGCCCTTGGAAATCTGGCTGAAGGCCTGGTCGGTGATCATCTCGACCGGGATCGCTTCCTTCGCGTCGTCGTATTTCGCGGGCGAATTGAACGCGATCAGCGTCGCGGCGAGCAGCGTCGTATGCGCCGCCGCCGAGACGATCAGACCTGGTTCTTTTCGCGAAATGCGCAACAGCGCCTCACTTCCGCTCCGGCTCGGTGACGAGCGCCACCTTCTTGAAGCCGGCCCCCGTCACGAGCGACATGACTTCCGCGACGCGGCCGTAGTTCACCGCCTTCGAGCCGCGCACGTAGACGCGCTCGTCGGCGCCGGCCTTGGCCGCTTCCTTCAGCCTGTCGACGAGTTGCTCCATCGCCACCGGCTGGTCCATCAGGAATATCTGGCCCTTTTCGTCGATCGAGATCGACACCGGCTTCTGCTCGATGTTGAGCGGCGCGGATTTGGTCTGCGGCAAGTCGACCGCGACGCCCGTGGCGAGCAGCGGCGCCGCCACCATGAAGATGATGAGCAACACGAGCATGACGTCGATGAACGGCGTCATGTTGATGTCGGCCATCGCGCCGTAGCGCGGAACGCCCCGGCGCCTGCGCCCGCCCTTGCGGCCTGCGGCCATCGACATGCCCATGTCAGTCGGTCTCCGTAGACGTGACGGCTCTAGCGGTTGTCATTCCCGCGAAAGCGGGAATCCAGTCCCCGCAGCCTGGGTGTTCCGACGTCTGGATCCCCGCTTTCGCGGGGATGACAAGCGGGGTCGGCATGACGTTCTGAACCATCGCCATCCCCTCACGCCGCCCGGTCGCCGGCGTGCTGGTCGATCTGGCGCGACAGGATGGCGGAGAATTCGTCGGCGAAGCTTTCGAGCCGCGCCTGCGTCTTGGCGACGTCGCCCTGCATCTTGTTGTAGGCGATGAGCGCCGGGATCGCCGCGAACAGGCCGATGGCCGTGGCGAACAAGGCTTCCGCGATGCCCGGCGCGACGACGGCGAGCGAGGTGTTCTTGGACGCCGCGATCGAGCGGAAGGAGGTCATGATGCCCCAGACCGTGCCGAACAGGCCGACGAAAGGACCCGCGGAGGCGACGGTGGCGAGAACCAGCAGATTGGATTCGAGCTTCTCGACCTCGCGCGCGATGGAGACGTCGAGCACTTTCTCGATGCGCGCCTGCAGGCCGACGAAGGAGGCGCCGGCCGACTGGAACGAGCGCTTCCACTCGCGCATGGCGGCGACGAACAGCGAGGCCATGCCGGACGTCGGGCGCTCGCTCAGCGTCGTGTAGAGCTCCTCGAGCGAGCGGCCAGACCAGAAGGTTTCCTCGAACTGGTCCATCGCCTTGCGCGTGCGGCGGAACAGCAGCGTCTTGTCGACGATGATCGTCCAGCACCACACGGAGGCGGCGAGCAGGCCGATCATCACCGCCTGCACGACGATGGAGGCGTGCAGGAACATGCTCCAGATCGAGACTTCGGCGATCGGGGCGGCCAGATCGGCAGGATTCATCGTCTTTCCTTCGTTCCGAGGACGGATATCCGACCTCGCGTCGTTCCTTTCGGCACCGGAGCGCTCCGGCGTCGCATCAGCGCGGGCTCGAAACGGCGTGCATGCCCGGCGAATCCGTCAATTGTGGGGCTCCGCGGACGGCGGACCCACAACGGGAATATTCGCCCTCAGTTAAGGCCCCATCAGGGTTAACTTTCGGTTACGGCCTGCTGCTTCAAGCCGCTGATTTAAGGCGGCATTAACCATGTTCCCCGCATTGTCGCGCACAAAGGCGCCTCGTTGTTCGGCGCCGCCCGGGGACGACGTGGCGCTGTCAGGGTCGAAGCGAACTGGAATTATCGCGACGCTCGCTTCGGGCGCGGCCGCGCTCGCCCTGTCGCTTTCGCCCGCGCTGGCGCAGACCGCCGGCGATCAGGATCAGGACGCGACCTCCGGCCCGGGCCTGCGCGGCGCCGTCGCGCCGCAGATGCGCCCGCTCGCCGAGCGCGATTCGGCTCTGGCCGCCGCCCGCAGAGGCCAGACCGCCCCGCCGCTGCCGGCGACCTATTCCGCCGGAACCGGCGAAGCCGCGCCCGACGCCGCGATCAATTACGGCAAGGCGCGCAAGCCCGTGCGGCTGCCAAAACCATATCCGCCGCTGCGGACCGGCAAGCCGGCCCTGCCGCAGCTCGAACCCTACAAGAGCTCCTATATCGCCAGGCGGCAGGCCCGCCAGCGCCTGCCGGACGATCCCCAGGCGCAGGAGCCGCCGCCGACCGGCGTCGCGGCCGTGCCGACCATCCCGGTCAGGCGGGCGAAGCCGCCGGAAGCCAACCCTTACGAGCCGGTCGGCATCGACGTCGGCTCGCTGCGGCTCAAGCCCTATGTCGAAGGCGCCTTCGGCTACGACACCAATCCCGGCCGCGTCGAAAACCCGTCGAAGGGCTCGACGCTCGGCCGCGTCGACGTCGGAACGACGTTCGAATCCCTGTGGTCGGTGCATTCGCTGAAGGGCGAATTGCGCGCGGGCTATTCCGACTATCTGCAGGTCAAGAACGTCAACCGGCCCGACGCCGCCGGCAAGGTCGACGGCCGCATCGACGTCACCCGCGATACCGAGCTGGACTACGGCGGCACCGTCAACGTCACCACCATTCGCTCGGGCTCGCCGGAAATCCAGCCGGGCTCGAGCAACATCTCGTCCACCAACCAGCCGATCAACTGGAACGTCGCGGGCTATGTCGGCGCGGCGCAGCGGTTCAATCGCCTCGAACTGTCGATGCGCGGCACGATCGAGCGCGCCGAAACGGGCGACGCAACCTTCTCGGACGGCTCCAAGCAACTGCTGCACCTCAACGACTACACGACCGTGGGCGTGCGTCCGCGCGTGAGCTACGAGGTCTCGCCGCTGTTCAAGCCCTTCGTCGAGGCGACCATCGACCAGCGCACCTATGACAGCGCGGCCGACGTCAACGGCTATCAGCGCAATTCGCGCGGCTATGCGCTGCGCGCCGGCGCGAGCTTCGAATTCGACGGCAAGCTGAAGGGCGAGGCGTCCGGCGGCTATGTCGAGCGCGAATACAAGGACCCGCGCCTCGTGCGGCTGCGCGGCCCGACCTTCGACGCGGCCTTGATCTATACGGCGACGCCGCTCACCACCGTGACGCTGCGCGGCTCGACGACGACGAACGAGACGACCGTGCCCAACGCCTCGGGCGCGATCTCGCGCAGGGCGCAGATCGAGATTTCGCACGACCTGCTGCGCAACGTGAAGATCACCGCCCAGGCCTCGTATCAGGCGACATCGTATCAGGGCGAGAATATCTCCTCGTCCTTCACCGGCAGTTCGACGGGCCTCAACGAGCGCACGATCAACGCCGGCGTGAAGGCCGAATACAGCCTGACGCGCACCGTTGTGGTGAAGGCGAGCTACGCCTACGAGCGGTTGAAGACGACCGTGCCCGGCTCGGACTACACGGCCAACGTCTTCCTGCTCGGCCTGCGGCTGCAGCGCTGAGCGGCGCCTATTTCCACGCCGCCTTCGCCGCCTCGATCGCCTTCAGCGTCGCCTCGCTCACGCCTTCCGCGCGCAGCGTCGCGGGCGGTATGACCATCTGGTCCGCGCAGGTCTGGAGGACGTGGGGCGCATCGACGACGACGCCGAGCCCGCCGGTGGCGGCGTCGAGATAGGGCGCGATCGCCGGCGGGCTCCCGCCGCCCCCCAATTGCGCCATCGCCGCCGTGCATTCCTTGTCGCCCCTGCGCTCGCCGGCGCGATATTGCGCCATGTAGAGGTCGTAGAGCCGTTGCGAGGCGAGCGTGATCATCTTCGTCCCGTCGCCCGCGTCGCCGAGCGCGACCTTGCCGAGCAGCTTTCCGGGCAGGAGTTTCGCCCAGTCCACCGGCGCGCCTGTCGCGAGATCGTAGACGATCGCCGTCGACGCCACGTTCGGATGCGCGCCGCCGCAATTGGAATTGTCGGTGACCACATAGCTGAGATAGCGCGGCCCGCGCATCGTGACCTCGATCGTGCGCGTCCAGTCCGCGTTGCCGCCGGCGAGGCTCTTGCATTCGGCGACCGCCTTCTTCACGCGCCCGTCGAGACGGGCGACCGCCGCGTTGATCTTCTTTTCCGCGTCATCCGCCGGCCGCGCGATGCGCGGATAGGCGTCGATGTCCCTGGCCCATCCGGCGGGCTTCTTCATCTCGACCACGCGCTCGGCGCCTTGCGCGCCGCCGCCGATAATGATCGCCGCGCCGCACACGAGCGCGACAAGTCCGGCCGGTCTGCTGCTGCTCACGTCTCACCTCGCCGACGGCGAACGCTCATTCGTTGGGAACGAGAACCCAATGGCCTTTCTGCAGTCGCACCATCACGCGCGAGCGGTCGTCGACGCCAAAGCTGCTGGCCGGCGTGAAATTGTAGATCGCGTGCGTGCCGACGACTTCCTTGCTCTCGAACAGGGCCTTGCGCAACGCCTGCTTGAATTCCGGCGTCTGCGGCCTGGCGCCGGTCGCCAGCGCGCGCTTGGCGGCGTCGAGGAACACCACCCAGCCGTCGAAGGCGTAGGGCGAAAAGCCGTCCGTCGGCTGCGCGCCGTTCGCCTTCTCGTAGGCCGCGCGATAGGCGAGCGCGACCTTCTTGATCGGGTTCGTGTCGGGCAATTGCTCGGCCACGATCACCGGGCCGGTCGGCGCGACGAGCCCTTCCGCCGCCGGCCCCGCGACGCGCAGAAAATCCTGGCTCATCACGCCGTTGTTGCCGTAGACGACGCCCTTGTAGCCCTTTTCGGCGAGCGTCAGCATCGGCAGCGCGCCCGGCGTCGCCGTGCCGCCGATCATGATCGCATCCGGCCGGAGCGCCATGGTTTTCAGCACCTGCGCGATCACCGAATTGTCGGTGCGCGCATAGCGTTCATCGTTGACGACCTTCACCTCGCCGCCGTTGGTATTGGCGAGCAGCGAATTGTGCATGAGGTCGCCGAGCGCGTCGGAAAAGCCGATGAAGCCGATCGTCTTCAGCCCGCGCTTCTTCATGTCGGCGACGATGCCCTTGGCGAGCAGCGGCTGCGGCTGCGGAATCTGAACCACCCACGGACCGCCCTCGCCCTTCGGCGGCGGCGCGATCGGCGAGACGGCGACCATCGGCGTCTGCAATTCGGCGGCGGCGTTGGCCATGGCGAAAGTCTGCGGCGCGCCCGACGTGCCGATCAGGAAATCGACTTTCTCGCGCTCGACGAGCTTGCGCACGTTCTGCGTCGTCGTCGCCGGGTCGGAGGCGTCGTCGAGTTGGATCAGCCGGATTTTCTCGCCGCCGACCGTATCCTGATAGGCGACGCCGGCGGCGACGCCCTTGGAATTCGGAATGCCGATCGACGACAGCGGCCCGCTGAGGCCGGTGATGAAACCGACGACGATTTCCGCCCGGGCCGGCGCGGCGGCGGTCAGAAGGGACAGGGCGACGGCGACGGGAAGCGAGGTGCGCATGCGGGGCGGCTCCGGCTGAGATGCTTCAAGCCTAAAAGACCGCGGATGGACGCGCAATCGTCCCGTTCGGGCGGCCCGCACAAAAAAACGCCGGCGATGTCTCGCCGGCGTCCAATGATCGGAACCATGTATCGGAGAGCGCGCCGCGCTCAGCCCATCAGCTTCTTCAGGCCCGCCTTGTAGGCCTCCGCCAGCTCCGGATTGTCGAGCGCGAACGCCGCGTTCGCCATCAGGAAGCCGATCTTCGCGCCCGTGTCATAGGTCACGCCGTCGAAGCGCACGCCGTGGAAGCCCTGGCTTTTCGCCAGCGTCTTCATGCCGTCGGTCAACTGGATCTCGCCGCCGGCGCCGCGCTCCTGCGTCTCGAGAATCTTGAAGATTTCCGGCCCCAGAATGTAGCGGCCCGAGATGATCGAGGTGGAGGGCGCCGTGCCCTTCGGCGGCTTCTCGACCATGCCGGTGATCTCGAACGTATGGCCTTCGTCCTTGCCGATCGAGACGACGCCGTATTGATGCGTCTCCTCCGGCGCGACTTCCTCGACCGCGATGATATTGCCGCCGTGCTTCTCGTAGGCCGCGACGCATTGGGAAAGGCAGCGCGACTTCAGCTTGCCGGTCGCCTTCGTCACCATGTCGGGCAGCATGACGGCGAAAGGCTCGTCGCCGACGATGTCGCGCGCGCACCACACCGCATGGCCGAGGCCGAGCGGCGCCTGCTGGCGGGTGAAGGAGGTGGCGCCGGCCGCCGGCAGGTCGGCCATCAGGGCGTCGTATTCCTTCTTCTTCCCGCGCTTCTGCAGCGTGTCCTCGAGTTCGTAGGACATGTCGAAATGATCCTCGATCACCTGCTTGCCGCGGCCGGTGACGAAGATGAAATGCTCGATGCCGGCCTCTTTCGCCTCGTCGACGACGTGCTGCAGCACCGGCCGGTCGACGATCGTCAGCATTTCCTTCGGCACGGATTTCGTGGCGGGCAGGAAGCGCGTGCCGAGACCGGCGACAGGGAAGACGGCCTTGCGAATGCGTTTGGTCATGATCTCGTCCGTAT
>DAIRCS010000063.1:0-17159 GCA_036796555.1 Rhodoblastus sp.
CCTTGCCGCTGTCGGCGAAGGCGCGCAGGTAGCGGTCGCCGCGCCAGCACTTGTCGAGCGCCGCGCGCAGCTTTTCCGCCGTGTCGCGATAGCGCGCGGCGAGATCGCGCTTGCCGCGCCGCTCGCAGAGCTTTGCGAAGTCGATCAGAATGCCGTGCAGGAAGAAGCCGACCCACACGCTCTCGCCGCGCCCTTCGAGGCCAATGAGATTCATGCCGTCGTCCCAGTCGCCGGCGCCCATCAGCGGCAGGCCGTTGCGGCCGAAGCGCGCGAGCGTCCATTCGATCGCCAGCCGGCAATGGTCGAACAGTTTAGCGCTCTCGCGCGAGGGCAGCGGCACGTCGGCGTTGCTCTCGACGCCCTTGGGCAGCAGCGCCGTCTCGATGAAGCCCGTCTCGACGTCGAGCACGGCGTCGTCGCCGGTCGCCTGGACGTAGCGCAGCGTCACGAAAGGCAGCCACAGATGCGGATCGGAGGCGATCGTGCGGTCGGCGAGGCCCGTGCCGCCGCTGGGCGCCGTGTGCCACCACTTGACCGCGTCGCCCTCGATGAACTGCCGCGCGGCATGCAGCAGGATCTGCCGGCGCGTCAGCTCCGGCGCGAGGAAGACAAGCGGCAGCACGTCCTGCAACTGGTCGCGATAGCCGGTGGCGCCCGAGCGTTGCGCCGGCCCCGTGCGGCCCCACAGGCGCGAGGCGAGAAGCTGATACGGCAGCCAGTCGTTCACGAGCCTGTCGAATTCCGGCTTGTTGGTCTCGATGCGCAGCACGCCGAGCGTGTCGGTCCAGAATGTCTTCGTCTCGTCGAGCATGTGCTCGGCCCAGCCGAGACCGCGCGAGACTTTCGCGAAATGCGCGGCTTCGTCCAGCCCGCCGGTCTGGCCGATCGAGAAGACGATTTTCGCCTCGCCGCCGGCCTTCACCTCCACCGGGCCGCAGAAGGCCGCCACCGTGCGCTGGCGGCGCGCGTTGCCCAGCACGGGATGGCTGTGCTCGACCATGTAGGGCGCGCCGCCGCCGTTCGGGCCGATAGCGCGTTCGCGCGACGTCTCCGCGAATTCGGCGGCGAGCGACGTCGAGGCGAAGGCCCAGCCCTTGGCGAAATGGTTCTTCGGATTGCGGAAATAGAGCGCGCGGCCCGTGTCGTCGGTCTTGACCTCGATCGAGCCCTGGCTCTCCACCATCGTCTCGTCGAGCGCGATTTCCGCGATCGGCGCGACGTTGAAGATACGGTCGCTTCCCGTCTTGTTGACGATGCGCAGGATGTTGGTCTCGCAGGTCCGGCCGGGCGGCGCGAACACTGTCAGCTCGAGATCGAGATCCGCGCGCGTGCGGCGATAGACGACGTAGCCGAGGCCGAACTCCGCTTCATACGCGCCATCCATGCGGCGCAGCGGCGCGAATGTCGCGCAATCCGTGTCGCCGCTGGCGAGATCGTGCACGTAGATCGCCTGGCCCGAAGGCCCGAAGCGACCTTCGCCCATGCGGAACGGGGTGAGCGAATTCTGCCGCGCGTTGACCGCGAAGGTGAATATGTCGCCCTCCGCCGTCATCACCGCGCCCGCGCCGTGATTGTTGGCGATGACATGCGCATAGGGCCGCGGCAGGCCGGGCGTCACGATCAGCGTCTTGCCGTCCGCGCCGAAGGTCGCGGATGCGCCCGGCAGCGCGGGCGCGGGCAGCAGCGTGCGCACGCGCGTCTCCACGCGCTCCAGCTCCTGCGCGCTCGGGGCGTCGGCGTTGAGATGGTGCGCGATGCAATCCACCGCTGTCGCGAAATTTTTCGCCCAGCCGTCGACAATCACGATTTCCGCCGCGCTCTCGGGCGCGATGCGCGCCTCGAAGGCGAGGCTGCCGCAAGGCTCGAAGGAATAGAGCAGGCCGTCGTCGGCGATCTCGCGCATCGGCGCGCGACCGATCAGCGCGTCGGGAGCCGCCGGCGTGCCGAGCCCGTAGAAGCGCGACTTCATGTCCTCGTAGCCGATCAGGCGCACGTCGCCCGTCTCGCCAGGGCCCGCCGCGTGGAAGGCGACCTCGTGCGACATGCGCCGCTGCGACTGGCGTAGCTGCGGCGTCTTCAAGAGCCGGTTCTGCACGATGATCGCGGCCGGTGCGTTCATGAACCACGTGCCGACGTGCAGCGCGTTATAGGCCGCGTCGCGACGCTCGGCGCCGGATTCGTTGACCACCCATTCGCGCAGCGTCGCGATCGTGATGCGGCGCGGGCGCTTCTCGATATTGACGATCTTGAGTCGCGTGACCTCCACCGCCTCGTTCTCGACCACTTCGATCGTCGCCTCCACGCGAACGCCGTGCATCGTGCGCTCGAGGAAGAGCCGCGTCGGCGACAGGCGCTGCAGCTTCGTCGCCGCGCCGCCGTAGGTGGGCGCGGCCCCGAGCGACCAGAGCTCGCCGTCGCCTTCGCGGAAATAGATGAACTTGCCGCGCGGCTGGCCGGGATCGTCGGGCTGGCGCGTGATGTCGATCGGCGCGCCGTTGCGCGCATTGCGCTCCACGCGGCTCACCCCCTGCCCGTCGTCATACCATTCGCTGGTCAGATAGCCGTTGGTGAGCACGAAGGGCCGGGAATCGGGTAGGCCGCCGACGCCCGTGCCGTAAGCCGCCACGCGCCGACCGGTGACGGCGAGACGCCGCAGCACCAGCGCGGCGAGGAACAGCGCGGCCGCGGCCGCCACGATCGCATAGCCGAGGAGAAGGTTGAGCGTCGGCTGCGCGACCGCGCGCAGCTTCTCGGCGCCCGTCCACGCCTTGTCCCAGTCGGCGCCGGCGGGAATGTAGAAGGGCAGCAGCAGCGGCATCCAGGTGCCGAAGCGGCGCAATCCTTCGGGGATCGCGCGGCTGGTCTGCGCCTTGCCGAGAAAGCGCGCCGAGGATTCGTCCAGCGCGTCGCCGCCGACGAACGACAGGTTCACCAGCGTCGCCACGCGAAGACCCATGTGATCGAACCAGATCAGCACGCGCAGCCAGTCGTAGGCGAGCAGGCCGGTGAAGACCGCGAGACTCCAGTCGACGAAGGCCTGATGCGATTGCGTCGCCTGCACCAGCGACGCGACGCCGGTGCGGATCAGGCCATCCTGATTGTACCAGGAGGGATCGGGCACCGACTTCAGGAACGTGTAGATGATCGGCGCCATCCACAGGCCCCAGCGCAGCACGAGAATGGCGTTGTCGACGAGCTGGCGCACGCCGTCCTCGCTGAACAATTTGCGCAGGGGCTTCAGGTCGCGCTTCACCAGCGCGGTCAGGAAGAACAGGTTGATGGAAAACAGCGGCGCGGCGAAAATCCACTGGATCACGCCCGACAGCGACTCGAGATAGAGCGTCTTCACCGCGCCCTGCGCGGGGCCGAGGCTCGTCTGCCCCCAGCGCTGGAACAGCGGCGTGATGCCGTAGTCGGCGATCGGCCGGCCCCAGTGCGGATAGAAGATCGCGGTATAGACGTAGAATTTCGCCTGCACCGTATCGAGCTGCAGCGTGTCGAAATACCAGCCGAGCGCGCCGCCGACGAGGCCGCCGAGCAGCGTGCCGAACAGGTAGACGCGCCAGCTCGACAGACGCCTGCGCCGGCGCAGCAGGATCGGCGCGAGGTCGGACAGGAAATCGACGCCGGCGTAGGCGGCCGCGCCCGTCAGCGCGCCGAACAGGAACCGCGCGCCGCCGTCGAGCGCGGGCGTGTTGAGCGCGACCGCGATCCAGATCGCCGCGCCGACCATCAGGCCGCGCAGATAGTTCGAGGGCCGCTGATATTCGCGCACGAGACGGCCGTAGAACGGCGGCGTCGAATCCGTGCTCTCCATGATCGCGCGGCCGAGCGGATAGAAAACGCCGCCGACGATCATCGCGCCGGCGACGCCGGTCGCGACGAAGGCGTCGTAGAGCCCGTCGTTCTGCGTGAAGGCGCCGACGGCGCCGACCAGCAGCATGAAGATGAAGCCGTAGACCGCGCCCTTGCCGGCGCCCGAGGCCCATGGCTTGCGCACCGCCGGCTCGATCGGCGGCTTGCCGTGCAGCAGGTCCGTCACCGTCTGCGTGATGAGATAGGTTTCGCCCCACAGGCCAGCCTGCGAGATCGCCGCCATGAGCGCGGTGAAGAGAACGCCGAGCGCCGGCGGCAGCGATTGCGCGAATTCGAGCGAGCCGTAGGTCGCGATATTCGGCGTGAAGGAGGCGAAGATCGCCGCGCCGAACAGCATGGCGTGCAGGCCGAGCCCGCCTTGCGGACGTCGCCCGAGCGCGATCGAGGCGCCGGCGACGACGGCCTCGTTCAGCAGGATCAGGATCGGCGCGCGGCCGATCGCCGCCACCACGAAATAGTCGAGCGGCGCGTGGAAGGTCAGCGTGCGGCCGAGATCGGCCGGCAGGTTCGAGCCGATGGCGAGGAACAGCGAGAAGACGAAGGGGATGAGCGCCAGCGCGCCGTTGGCCGCCGCCTGCGGCCTGCGGCCCGAATAGGCCATGATGATGAGAAGCGAGCCGATGTAGAGCCCCGCCGCGCAGGAGGCGCCGACGGAGGTGAAGGCGAAGACGTCGCTCCACGTCGCCGCCGCGCGCCACAGGAACCCTTGCGGATTGCAGAGCAGCGCGTAGACGCCGACGACCAGCGCGTCGAACCAGCCGACGCGGGCGAGCGTCGCGAAAAAATCCCCCTCGGGATTGACGAGCGCGAGGCCGAGCGCCGCGGCGCCGAGCGCATATGCCCATCCGCCCATGCCGGCCATGGCGATGCTCGCGCCGAGCAGCAGCAGCCCGGCCAGCAGCGCGACGATAGGCGCGCCTCGTTCCTGTCTCGCGGCAATGGTCATTGCGTCTTCGCCTGTCCCTCGATCGTGGCGACGCCGCCCCCCCGGGACGTCCCGCGCCTAGCGCTTGCTGCATGCCGCGCGCTCTCGGGCGCGCTGATTCGCGGCCCCTCACTATACCGGCCCGCCCCGCCCGGCCACATTGCCCTCGGGCCCGCGATCCCCTAATTCCTTCGGGAAACTTCGTTGTGAGACTCTGACTCGAAATACAGAACCCTCGCCCTGAGGAGCCGCGAAGCGGCGTCTCGAAGGGCGGCTGCGGCGCAGAATCCTGAAACATGCTTCGAGACGCAGCCTACGGCCGCTCCTCAGCATGAGGGATTTGGGCTTCGAAACGAATTTCCGGCCAGACGCGGACGATGAGGTCTCGTGAAGCGCCAAGGAGGACCGCGCCCATGCCCGCACTGCCCACGAAAATGCGCCAGGTGATCTTCGACGGCGCGGGCGGCCCCGAGGTGGTCAAGCTCGCCGAAGCCGCCACGCCCACGCCTGGCCCCGGCAAGGTTCTGGTCGAGGTCGCAGCCTTCGGCGTCAACCGGCCGGATTGCGCGCAGCGCGCCGGCGCATATCCGCCGCCGCCGGGGGAAACGCAGGTGCCCGGCCTTGAGATCGCCGGCCGCGTCGTCGCGCTCGGGCCGGAGGTGAGCGGCCTGAAGGTCGGCGACGAAATCTGCGCGCTCGTCGGCTCGGGCGGCTACGCCGAATATGCGCTGGCCGACGCCGCGCTCTGCCTGCCGCGCCCCAAGGCGCTGTCCATGCTGGAGGCGGCCGGCGCGCCTGAAAATTACTTCACCGTCTACGACAACGTTTTCACGCGGGGGCGGCTGGCGAAGGGCGAGACGCTGCTCGTGCACGGCGGCTCGTCGGGTATCGGCTCGACCGCGATCCAGCTCGCCAAGCATCTCGGCGCGATCGTGATCGCGACCGCCGGCTCCGCTGAGAAATGCGACTTCTGCCGCGAGATCGGCGCCGATCACGCCATCGACTACCGCACGCAGGATTTCGTCGCCGAGGTCCAGAAGATCACCGACAAGCGCGGCGTCGACGTCATTCTCGACATGGTCGGCGGGCCCTACATCCCCAAGAACATCTCGATCCTCGCGCTCGAAGGCCGCCTCGTCCAGATCGCCTTCTTGCAAGGGCCGATGGTCGAGAAGTTCAATTTCCTGCCCGTCATGGTCAAGCGCCTGACGCTGACCGGCTCGACGCTGCGCCCGCGCACACTCGCGCAGAAGGCCGCGGTCGCGGCGGCCTTGCGCGAGAAGGTCTGGCCGCTGCTCGACAGCGGCGCCGTCAAGCCGCTCGTCCACGCGACCTTCCCGATGGAACAGACGCGCGAGGCGCATGCGCTGATGGAGAGTTCGGCGCATCTCGGCAAGATCATGGTGACGACAGGCAAATAGGGCGGGAACCAACGGCGCGCGGGCAGGTTTCCGGGAAAGCACGGGAGCCTGTCATGCGCGCGCTTCGCACGTCGTTCGTTCTCTTCGCCCTGGTCGCGGCGACGCCGGCGCTCGCCGCCAACGTCAACCCGCCGGAGACGAAAGACGCCGCGCCCGAGGCGCGCGAGAACGTTCAGGACAAGAACAAGGATGGCGTGGTCACGCCTCCGGCGAACGTCGACCCCCGTATGAAAACCGATCCGCCGCACGACAGCAGCGTGCGGACGCCGGTCATCCCGCCGCCCACGGAAAAGGACGGCAAGAAGATCGAGCCGAAATAGTCAGACGACGGATTTCGCACCGCGCATGCGCGCGATCGCGTCTGCGTCAAAACCGATCTCGCGCAACACCTCGTCGGTGTGCTGGCCGAGTTCCGGCGCCATGCGCGGAACGACTTTCGTCTCGCCGCCGATCCAGATCGGCGAATTCACCGTTTTCAGCTCGCTGTCGGCGAAGGGCACGAGAACGTCGTTGAGCAGCGCCTGCGGATCGTTCGGCACGTCCGTCACCGGCGCCACGATCTCGAACAATATGCCGCGCGCGTTCAGCCGCGCGCGCCAGTCGGCGCGGTCGCGCATCGCGAAGGCGGCGTCCAGTTCGTCGATCAGCGCGCGCGCATGGGCGAGCCGGTCGGGCTTGGCGCGGAAGCGCGGGTCTTCGGCGAGATCCGGCCGCTCGACGCAGGCCACGAGTTCGGGCCAGAGCCGCTCCTCGTTGTGGATCGACAGGATCAGCCATTCGCCGTCGCGGCACTGATAGAAAGTCGCCAGCGCATTGCTCGCCATCTCGCGCGGCTTGCGCGGCGGAAAGACCGCGCCGCACAGCGCCGCCTGCACGAGGAAGGCGTTGGCCCAGAGGCCGCTCGCGATCAGCGAGGACGCGACCTCCGCGCCCTGCCCGGTCTTCTCGCGGCGGTAGAGCGCCATGAGAATGCCCGACAGCATCGCGAGCGACGAGGGATGGTCGCCCATGCCGCCGGTCGAGCGCGCCGGCGGCGCGCCCGCCGCGCGCACGGCGTCCATCATGCCCGAGCGCGCCCACCAGGCCGTCGTGTCGAAGCCGGGCTTCTCCGCCTCCGGCCCCTTGTCGCCGTAGCCGGTGAACGACGCATAGATCAGCCGCGGATTGAGCTTTTCGAGCGTCGCGAAATCAAAGCCGAGTTTTTCGCGCACGCGCGCGGGATAATTGGTGATGAAAATATCCGCGCCGGCGACGAGGCGACGCAAAATATCCCTGCCGTCCGCGCTCGCCAGATCGACGGCGATGCTGCGCTTGTTGCGCGAGTCCACGATCCACGGGAAATTGTGTTCCGTCGCGGGCTGCCCCGGCGCCGACGCCGTCTGGCGATAGGCGTCGCCCGTCGGCGGCTCGACCTTGATGACGTCCGCGCCGAAGTCGGACAGCACGGTCGCGGCGGCGGGCGCGGCGATGAAGCTCGCGCAATCGATGATCTTCAGGCCGTCAAAGAGGTGGTTCATCGTGGCGATTTTTCTCGATGCTTGCGAGGCGCGGCAGCCCCCTCCCCGGCCCTCCCCCGCTTCGCGGGAGAGGGAGCAAATTCATGACTTCATCCGGTTTCGTGATGGCGGGCGCCTGCCGTCCCCTCTCCCGCGGAGCGGGGGAAGGAAAGGGAGGGGGACTGAGCCGCAGAGATCAATTCCCCTTCCACTGCGGCGGACGCTTGGCGAGAAACGAGTCGATCCCCTCGCGAAAGTCCTGCGAGCCGTAGCAGAGGCCGACGAGATCGTCGTCCGGCGGCAGCGTCTGCGCGGCGGCGATGCGGCGCAGCGCCTCCTTCGTCGCGCGCAGCGTCAGGGGCGCGTTGCCTGCGACAGTTTTGGTCAGGTCTCGCGCGCGCCGCATCAGCGTCTCGTGATCGTCGACGAGCTCGTTGACGATCCCGACCGCCAGCGCCTCGTCCGCCTCCATCAGCCGCGCGGTGAAGAACAGGTCCTTCACGCGTGCAGGCCCGATGAGATGCGCGAGCCGCGCGTAATTGGCCACCGACAGGCAATTGCCGAGGGTGCGCGCGATCGGAAAGCCGAACTTCATCGAGCGCGTGGCGATGCGCAGGTCGCAGCAGGCGGCGATCGCTGCGCCGCCGCCGGTGCAGGCGCCGGAGATCGCCGCGATCGTCGGCACGGCAAGCGTCTCGAGCGCCGACAGCACGCGCTCGATCTTCGCCTCATAGGCGAGCCCGTCCTCGGCCGTCTTCACGCTGTGGAATTCGGCGATATCCGTGCCCGCCGCGAAGGCCTTGTCGCCGGCGCCGGCGATGAGCACGGCGCGCAGCGTCTCGTCGCGCGCCGCCTTCTCGCAGAAGCCGAGCAGCCGCTCATACATGGAAAACGTCAGCGCGTTGCGCTGGCGCGGCCGGTTCAGCGTGACTTCGGCGATCCCGTCGTGGATTTCGACATGGAGATTCTCGCTCATTCGGCGGCCGCCTTCGCGTGCGAGAGCTTGCCGCAGACCGAGTTGCCGTCCCCGGCGCGCCGCTGCAGCAGGGAAAAGAGGTTCATGTGCGAACTCCACCGCGCCATCTCTGGGGACAGGGTTTGCATGACGCCGTCGCGCGGCGCAATATCGCCGCGCGCACACAAGACGAGCCGCCGGAGCATGGGAGGCCCTGACGATGATCTTGCGAAACGCCGCCGTGATGGCGAGCCTGCTCGCCCTCGCCCCCGCCGCGCAGGCCGCCGAAAGGCCGCCCCGGCCCGACGTGGACGCCCTGCCCGTCTCCGCCAACGCCACGCGCGCGCAATTGCTGCTCGGCGATCGCATTTTCCACGGCGAGGCCGCGCGCGGAACCTGCTTTCAATGCCACGGCTGGGACGGCAAGGGCACGGCGACCGGCAACGACCTGACCAACGGCAGCCTCAACTGGGGCGAGAGCTTCAGGGAAATCAAGGCCACCATCCTCAACAACATGAAGCTCGCGCCCGGCCAGGACGGCGACCTCACGCCCTCGGACGTCGACGCCGTCACCGCCTACGTCTGGGCGCTGGTGCACCAGGAGCGCATGGACAGGCAGGCCGCGCGCTGAGGCGCGCGGCGCGGGCGCGACCGTGACGGGCTCGCCGCAGACTGGAGCCCGATTGATGATCCGTGTTCTCCCCCACCTCCCCGTCGTGCTCGTCCTGTCGCTCGCATCGGGCGCGCTCCACGCCGCGCCGCTCGAAGCGACCTCGCTCTATCGCGAGAAGGCGACGAACTGCCGCACGCTCGATCTGCGCAACTGGTCGCATCCGACCCGGAAGGTGATGGAGGCGTCCCGCGTCGAAATCCGCAAGGTGGAATTGTGCAACGGCGGCGTCTATCCCGTCTTCACGGTCGGCCTGCCCGGCGATCCCCTGGTCGGGATCAACGACGCCTACTACAACAAGCTCAACGCCCGCATGGCCGAGGCGAACGGCTGGCATTCCTATGCGTTTGTCGATTCCGGCCGCGGCGTCGTCGTCTATGTCGACACGACGGGCAAGGGAGCGCTGAGCGTCAATTACGAAGAATTCGAGACGCCGCGCGCGAAGTGACGGGCGCGGCGCGCCGTGTTTCGCCACCTGCTGCGCCGGCGATGGTCTCGTCCGGCGGCCTCGGCACGGTCAGCACGATCGTCAGATCGAGCGCGACGCCGTTCACCGTTCCCGCGAACGCCAGCCGCGCGACGTGACGGCGCGATGTGGGGTCGCGGCGATCCTCGTCGACCGCGAGATCCTTGAACGCTAGCGGCATGGCGCGTTCCGGTTTTCGCACGGCGCGGCGCGCTGCCAGCGCAGCGCGCTTCATCCCTTGCCTCCGCCGGCTGCCGGAGCAGGCGCGGCCGCGGCGAGCCGGTGGCCGATCGTCTTGTAGATCCGGGCGGTGCGGCGCGCGCCCAGGCGCTGGTAGACCAGCGCGAGACGGTCCGCCTCGCGCGCCGCTTCGCCGCCGAAATTCTCGAGGAGATACGCGCTCGCCGTCTCGACCTCCGCCCGGCTCGGAGCGAAGAGTAAATCCATCAGCCACACGGTTCGCCCTGATAATCAATGACTTGCAATTGCAATCGATATTACCGGACGCCTGCGGCGCGGGATTGTCGCAGCGCGCCACATCGATGGTCTGCGGCGCCAATGCGCCTCGCGTCCTCGGGCGTGCGGCGGCTGGCTGCGGCATGCGCGCATCGCCTCAGTTCGCGGCCTTCCCGCCGCCCGCGCGCCATTGGCCGGGGGTGACGCCGAACCATCCGCGAAACGCATGGTTGAACGCGCTTTGCTCGCTGAAGCCGAGCAGCAGCGCGATCTCCGTCATCGACAGCGACCTGTCGAGCAGGTAGCGCCGCGCCTGGTCCCGGCGCGCATCGTTCAGCAGATCCGAAAAGCTGACGCCGGCCTCGCGCAGCCGCCTTTGCAGGGTGCGCGGCGCCGTGGCGAGCGCGGCGGCGATCGTCGGCAGTTCGATCGCGCCCCGGCTCATGCGCTGCAGGATCGCATCGCGGACGGTGCGCACGACGGCGGGCTCGCCGTTCCTGGCGCGGGCGTCGAACTGCGCTTCCGCCAGCTCCCGCAGGGCCGGCAGGGCGGCCGGGTTGGCGCTGGGTATGGCGATGTCCAGGATCGCGGCCGGAAAGCTCACCTCGTTGAACGCGCTGTTCCACCGCGTCGGCGCGCCCAGCGCACGCTCGAACTCTCCCTCCGGCAAGTCGGGCGCGGCGAAGGTGCTGGCGAAAGTGAACAATGGCAAGTCCATGCCGATCAGCCAGCGCGATTGCGCCAGCAATCCGGCGGCGGCGTAGTAGATCATGTGGCGTCCGCCGGGCTCGCCGAGCCATGGCGAATGGGCGCGCAGATGCGCGACGCCATCGGCCTCGACCAGTTCGGTGCGCAGCAGGTCGTGCTCGAGCGATTCGAACCGCAAAACCTGCGCGATCACATTGCGCACGTCCGGACAGGCCATGAGGACGAGGGAATAGGCGCGCACGTCGGTGAGCCGCGATCGAAACCCCGCGCGCACCCCGAACAGCGGATCGTTCAGATGGCGGGCGGCGGCGGCGAGAAAGGCGAGGTAGGGCCGCGCGCCGACGGGATCGCCGCCTTCTATCCGCGCGAGGTCGAGGCCGCTCTCCTCGCACAGCGCATGTCGATCGGCGCCGAGTTCCGCAGCCGCCTCGACCACGCGCGCCGCATGCGCGGCCGCCACGCCCGCCTTGTCGAGCGGCGGGAAATGGGAACGAAACGGTTTTGCCTGCGCCTTCATCCCCGCCCCGGTCAGAATCGGTCCGTCGACCTATCCTAACGCTTCCGCGATCGCCTTGCCGCAGGCGCTCGTGTCGGCGTTGCCGCCGAGGTCGCGCGTGCGCAGCGTGCGCTCGGCCAGCGTGCGCTCGATCGCCGAAACGATCGCGGCCGCCGCTTCCCGCTCGCCGAGATGCTCCAGCATCATCGCGCCGGACCAGATCTGGCCGATGGGATTGGCGACGCCCTGCCCCGCTATGTCGGGCGCGGAGCCGTGCACCGGTTCGAACAGCGAGGGAAAGGCGCCGTCGCTGATATTGGCCGACGGCGCGATGCCGATCGTGCCCGCGCAGGCAGGCCCCAGATCGGAGAGAATGTCGCCGAACAGGTTGGAGGCGACCACCACGTCGAACCTGTCCGGGTTCAGCACGAAATGCGCGGTGAGAATATCGATGTGATACTTGTCCCACTTGACGTCGGGATAGGCCTTCGCCATCGCCTCCACGCGCTCGTCCCAATAGGGCATGGTGATGGAAATGCCGTTGGACTTGGTGGCCGAGGTCAGATGCTTCTTCGGCCGACTCTGCGCGAGGTCGAAGGCGAATTTGAGGATGCGGTCGACGCCCGTGCGCGTCATCACCGTTTCCTGCACGACGAATTCGCGCTCCGTGCCGGGGAACATGCGCCCGCCGATCGACGAATATTCGCCCTCGGTATTCTCGCGCACGACGTAGAAGTCGATATCGCCGGGCTTGCGGCCGGCGAGCGGGCACGGCACGCCCGGCATGAGTTTGACCGGGCGCAGGTTCACGAACTGGTCGAACTCGCGCCGGAACAGCAACAGCGAGCCCCACAGCGACACGTGATCGGCGATCTTCTCCGGCCAGCCCACCGCGCCGAAGAAGATGGCGTCATGCTTGCCGATCTTGTCTTTCCAGTCCTCCGGCAGCATGCGGCCGTGCCTGGCGTAATAATCGTAGCTCGAGAAATCGAACCAATCCTGCTCGAGCTTGAACCCGAACTTCTTCGCCGCCTGTTCGAGCACGCGCACGCCTTCGGGCGTCGTTTCCTTGCCGATGCCGTCGCCAGGAATGACGGCGATGCGATAGGTGCGGGACATTCTTCGCGCTCCTGAATGCAAATGGACCGCGAGCCCTTGGGCTCGCAGTCCATGATCGTGGGACCATGCGAGCCCGAAGGCTCGCGGTCCAGTCTACTTGCCCTTCACCTTGCCGACGATCATCTGCAGGAAGCCGGCGAGGCCGGACGGCATCACATAGATGATCGCGATCAGCAGCAGGCCGTAGACAGCGCCCGACAGGCCCTTCGACACGCCTTCCGCGATATTCGGCACGAACAGCAGGAAGGCGCCGCCGAACAGCGCGCCCGGCAGCCAGCCGACGCCGCCGACGACGAGGCCGACGAGGAAGCCGATCGACAGCGTCAGCGTGAACGAGTCCGGCGCGACGAACTGCACGATGATGGCGCCGAGCGCGCCGGCGATACCGGTGTAGAAGGCCGACAGGCCGAAGGCGCTCGCCTTGTAGAGCGAGGTGTTGACGCCCATCGAGCGCGCCGCGATCGGATTGTCGCGGATCGCCATCAGCGCGCGGCCGGTGCGGCTCGTCACCAGGTTCTTGGCGGCGAGATAGAGAATGACGCCGACGATCAGGGTGAAATAGTAGAGCCATTGATCCTGGTTCAACGGCAGCCCGAATGGCGCGTCCGGCTTGGTGATGACGATGCCCTGCACGCCGCCCGTCCAGTGCTCGAGCGGCGAAAGCTTCAGGATCTGCGGCGTCGCGGCCGCGAGCGCGAAGGTCGCGAGCGCGAGATAGACGCCTTCGAGACGAAGCGCGGGCAGGCCGAACAGGAAGCCGAGGATGAAGCAGATGACGCCGGCGACCGGCAGCGTCCACACATAGTTGACGCCCATGTGCTCCATCATGATCGCCGCCGTATAGGCGCCGACCGCATAGAAGGCGGAATGGCCGAGCGAGAACTGGCCGTTGAATCCCGTCAGCAGGTTCAGGCCCAGGATGGCGATGGCGTAGACCATCGTCTGCGTGAGCTGGAACACGACGAAATTCTTGACGAAGACCGGCAGGACCAGCGCGGCGGCGAGAAGAACGAGAAAGATGATGCGTCGCGTATTGGCGCCCGCGTTGGCCACGGGAGCGGCGGGACGCGCGATCGGACGGTTTTCGCCTTCCGGCGATTCCCCGATGTCGTGATGAACGACGGTTTCTTCGTGTGTGGACATGTCAGACTCGCGAGACGACGACGCGGCCGAACAGGCCCGCGGGTTTGAAGACGAGCACCCCGACGATCACGACCAGCGCGATCGGCAGCTTGAGTTCGGCGCCGATGACGGGAATGTAGGTGCCCGC
Source organism: Rhodoblastus sp. (assembly GCA_036796555.1). Classification (GTDB taxonomy): domain Bacteria; phylum Pseudomonadota; class Alphaproteobacteria; order Rhizobiales; family Beijerinckiaceae; genus JAJXWB01. The sequence goes on from DAIRCS010000063.1 coordinate 13,859, forward strand.
GAGGTTTTCGATGACGCCCACCGCAAAGCCGCCGAGCACGGCGCCGCCCGGGCTCGTCAGGCCGCCGAGCACGGCGCCCGCGAAACCGTAGAGCAGGATCGAGATCATCATGTTCGGCTCGAGGAACACGACCGGCGCGATCAGCATGCCGCCGATCGAGCCGATCGCGGCCGCCATGCCCCAGCCGAGCGCCGTCATCCACGACACGCGGATGCCGACGAGCCGCGCGGAAGCCGGATTGGCCGCCGCCGCGCGCATCGCGAGGCCCACGCTCGTGTAGCTGAAGAAAAGGTAGAGCAGCAGCAGCAGCCCCAGCGTGACCGCGATCATGCCGCCCTGGTGCGACGAGATCAGCGTCGAGCCGAACAGCGGCGAGGAGCCGAACGGCGAGGGGAAGCTCTTGACCGTGAAGTCCCAGATGAACCCGGCCGCCGAATTGATGACCGAATAGAGCGCGATGAAGATGACGACGTGGCTGAGCACCGGCGCATGTTCGATCGGCTTGAACACGATGCGTTCGATCGCGACGCCGCCGATGAAGGAGACGATGACGGTGATGATGAAAGCGAGCCAGTAGGGCACGCCCTTCTCGATCAACTGCCAGGCGATGAAGGTCGAGAACATCGCCATTTCGCCCTGGGCGAAGTTCAGATGGTCGATCGCCTGGTAGATCATCACGACGGCGAGCGCCATACAGGCGTAGATCGCGCCGGTCGAAATGCCGGCCAGGATCTGTTGGAAAAGAAGCTCCATCCCGCGGACTCCTCAGTAGCCGAGGTAGGAGCGACGCACGTTCTCGTCCGCCCCGATCTGTTTCGCAGGGCCCGACATGACGATCGAGCCGGTTTCCAGAAGATAGGCCTCGTCGGCGATGCCGAGCGCGAGTGCCGCGTTCTGCTCGACGATGAGCATCGACGCCTTTTCCTCGCGGTTGAGCGCGGCGAGAATGTCGAACATCTCCCGCACCAGCATCGGGGCGAGACCGAAGGACGGTTCGTCCAGCAGCATCAGCCGCGGCCGCAGCATCAGCGCGCGGGCAATCGACAGCATCTGCTGCTCGCCGCCCGACAGCGTCCCGGCCTGCTGCGTGCGCCGCTGCTTCAGCCGCGGGAAGTGGTCGTACATCTTGTCGATGTCTTTCGGAACGTTCTGCCTGTCCTTGCGCGTGATGGCGCCGAGCTGCAGATTTTCCTCCACCGTCATCCGCGTGAACGTGCCGCGCCCTTCGGGAATGTGCGCGACGCCGAGCCGCGCAACGTCCTCGGTGGACCGGCCGATGATGTTCTTGCCTTCGAACAGGATCTCGCCGCCCGACTTCACCATGTTGCAGATGGCGCGCAGCGTCGTCGTCTTGCCGGCGCCGTTGGCGCCGAGCAGCGTGGTCACGCCGCCTTCGTCCAGGCTGAAATCCAGCCCGTGCAGCACGCGCACCTGGCCGTAGGCGGCGGTCAGGCCCTTGACTTCCAGGAGCTTGCTCATGCGGCTTCTCCGCCGAGATAGGCGCGGATCAGTTCGGGATCCTTGCGCACGGCGTCGGGCGCGCCTTCCGCGATCTTCTTGCCGAAATTCAGCGCGACGACATTGTCGGAGATCGACATCACCAGACCCATGTGGTGCTCGACCAGCAGCACGGTCACGTTGCGGTCGTCGCGGATCTGCTTCACGAGACGGCCGAGTTCGAAGACCTCGTCGTGGTTGAGGCCGCCGGCCGGCTCGTCGAGCAGCAGCAGTTTCGGTGAGGCCGCGAGCGCGCGCGCGAGTTCGACGCGCTTCTGCGTGCCGAACGGCAAGCCCGCGACGGGACGATCGGCGACATCGCCGAGCTGCAGATAGTCGATCAGTTCCTGCGCGGTCTTTTCGAGCTGGCGCTCGACGCCGCGCGAGCCCGGCAGGCGCAGCGAATCGTTCCAGAAATTGCTGTTGGTATGCGAATGGCCGCCGATCAGCACGTTCTCGCGCACCGTCAGGCGCGAGAACAGCGCGACGTTCTGGAATGTGCGGCCGATGCCGATCGCCGCCATGTCGTGCGCCGAACGCGGCAGGATGCTGGCGCCTTCGAACAGCACGTCGCCCTCGGTCGGCGTATAGAGCCGGCTCAGGCAATTGAACATGGTCGTCTTGCCGGCGCCGTTCGGGCCGATCAGCCCGAGCACCTGACCCTTCTGCAATTTGAAGGATACGCCGTCGAGCGCGACGATGCCGTCGAACCGCACCGCGACGTTGCGCACCTCGAGCAATGGCGCTCCGCCCGCGTCGCTCATGAACGGCCTCCCGATTTCGCGCGGCGCGAGTCGGGCGCGCAAGCCGCCCTCCCGCGCCCTGCCCTGGCAACAAAACCCATGCGTAGTTCCACCCTCGTCCACATTTCCCGGCGACGTTCTTGTGCGTCCCGCCCGAATGCCCGGCGGTCGCGCGACGCCTTCGCCATTCCCTCTGCATCTTCGTTTCGCGAAACGAAACACTGTTCGCAGTTGCGAAATCGAAGCGCGGCTTGGCCGCGTTCTCGTTGACTTGAAATCGATCACAAACTAGCGTCTCGGTCAAACGATAATGTAGGAAATGCGTTGCAAAATTGTCGGACATTCGCGATGAACCGGCGCTTTGCGGGCGATCTTTTTTCAAAAGGGGAAAGAGGGGCGAACAAGCCGCGCCAATAGGCCGCACGGCCTCGTCGACGTTTCGCATGTCGAACGGAACAAATCGCCGCGACGCATGATCCTCACGGACGCCTGCGCCGCACGCGCCCGTCGCAATCGCAGGCGGCGGACGCGACCAGACAACGACCGGACCAACCCGAGAGGCTGACCCATGGACCTCAGTTTTACGCCCGAGGAAATCGCTTTCCGCGACGAGGTGCGAACCTTCTTCAAGGAGAACCTGCCGAAGGACATTCGCGACAAGCTCGTCGCCGGCATGCACGCCACCAAGGAAGACATGATCCGCTGGACGCGCATTCTCAACAAGAAGGGCTGGGCGGTTCCGCACTGGCCGGTCGAATACGGCGGCACCGGCTGGACGCCGGTGCAGCAGTACATCTTCCTTGAGGAACAGATGCTGGCGCCGGCGCCGCAGATGCTGGCCTTCGGCGTCAGCATGGTCGGCCCCGTCATCTACACTTTCGGCTCGGAGGAGCAGAAGAAGAAGTACCTGCCCGCGATCGCCAATCTCGACACCTGGTGGAGCCAGGGCTTCTCGGAACCGGGCGCAGGCTCCGACCTCGCCGGCCTGCGCACCACCGCCAAGAAGGAAGGCGACTTCTACATCGTCAATGGTCAGAAGACCTGGACGACGCTTGGCCAGC
>DAIRCS010000064.1:0-17149 GCA_036796555.1 Rhodoblastus sp.
CCCGCGTTTCTCAGCTATGTGCTGAGCTTCGTCTACGTCGGCATCTACTGGAACAACCATCACCACATGCTCGCGACCGTCGAGCGCGTGAACGGGTCGATCCTCTGGGCGAACATGCACCTCCTGTTCTGGCTGTCGCTCATTCCCTTCGCGACCGCGTGGCTCGGCGAGAATCACTTTTCGAAATGGCCGTCCGCGCTCTACGGCGTCGCCCTGCTCGGCCCGGCGATCGCCTATTTCATCCTGCAGAGCGCAATCGTCCGGTCGCAGGGCGCGGATTCGCTGCTGGCGCGCGCCGTCGGATCCGATTTCAAGGGCAAGGCGTCGCCCGTCCTCTACGCCAGCGCGGTCGGCTTCGCCTTCGTCACGCCGATCGTATCCAATCTCATCTATGTGCTGGTAGCGCTGATGTGGCTCGTGCCCGACCGGCGCATCGAACGCACGCTGTCCCACGCCCCGGCCCGGCCGGCAGACCATCAATAACAGACAAGCTTCAGGCAATAATCATCGACCGACACGAGGCGTCGACGGCTTATTTATATTGCGGCGCTCTAGTTATATACATCATATTCCATATATTGCTCGCCCGTTTCGTCACGATATACTGATCCTGGATACGGCGATCCATCAGGCTTGCAGGGGGCGGCGATGATCAGGTCAGCTCACGGACCGAACGCGGGATTTCTGGTCGGCGCGGCGATTTCGATCGCCGTCCTGGGCGCATCGACGTCGCATGCCGCGGACAAGCAGTCGTTTTCGCCGAAATCCAGTCAGGCGGCCGTCATCGCCAAGGAGATCGGCGCAACCGGCCTTACCCGCGTCGTCGTCACCGTGTCGACCGCGCTTCCCGCCGCGACGATCGCGCAACATCTGGCGTCCGACGATCATCGTTCGACCGCATTGGCCGCCATAGCCGACGCCGCCAGGACGGTGGCGACGCGCCATTTCGGTCCGATGCAGACCGCCAACGGCTTCGCGATCTCCCGCTTCAGCACGTCGCCGAGTTTCGCCGTGACCGTGAACAAGGCGCAGCTCGACGCGCTCAACAAGGATCCGGCGGTTCTCGCGATCCGGTCCGACCACGTCGCCAGGACCCAGCTCGACGTCACCACGGTCACCATCGGCATGCCCGCGACCTGGACGGTCGGCGCAACGGGCGCCGGCCGCACGGTGGCGGTGATCGACACCGGCGTCCAGACCAATCATCCCTTCATCGGAACGGCGCGCGTGGCGCTGGAAGGCTGTTTTCTCGCGACCGCCGGCTGCCCGAACGGAACCAATGAACAGAAGGGCGTCGGGGCGGCCAATCCCGCCAACAACGGCATAGCGCACGGCACCCATGTGGCGGGCATAGCGATTGGCAAGAATACGGTGACGGGGGCCGCGCCCGCCGCCGGCGTGGCGAAAGTCGCGAAGCTGTTCGCCATCAACGTCTTCGATTCCGACGGCTTTGCGCGCGATTCCTCCATGGTCCGCGCGCTCGAATACGTCGAGGACCGGGTCATCAACCAGCCGGTTCTCCGGATCACGTCCGTCAATCTCAGCATCGGCGGCGGCGACTACGGCGATTATTGCGACTCCGTGTCTCCGGAATTCAAGGCGGTCGTCGACCGGCTGCGTCTCAAGCGCGTCGCCGTCGTCATCTCCGCGGGCAACGACGGATACGGCAACATGATGTCGTGGCCCGGCTGCATTTCGAGCGTCGTCTCGGTCGGCGCCACGAATCGCCACGGCAATACGGTCGCCTATTATTCGAACATCGATACGTCGACGCGCCTGCTCGCGCCGGGCGGCGACGTGAACAACGGCGGGGCCGTGGTCTCCAGCGTTCTGAACAGCGCCTACGCCGGCTACCAGGGAACGTCCATGGCCGCGCCGCACGTCGCCGGCGCATTCGCGGCGCTCGCCACGAAGTTCCCGACCATGCAGATCACGCTGATCGAGGACGCATTGCGCCGCTCGGGCGTCGCCGTCGCCGACAATCGCGTTGGAAGCCCCGGCGTCTCGGTCCCGCGCATTCGGGTGAAGAACGCCTTCGATCTGCTGACGGCCGCCACGCCGCCGAAAAACGACGCATTCTCCGCCGCCGTCAACATCGTCTCTCTCGACGACCTGGACGTTTGGGGCTCGACCGGAAACGGCAGCCGGGAAGCGGGCGAGCCGGCGCATGGAAACGGTCCCTCCTCGTGGTGGAAATGGACAGCGCCAACCTCGCAGAGGGTGGCTCTTTCCACGCTCGGTTCGAATTTCGACACCGTGCTTGCCGTCTACAAGGGCCCTTCCGTGGGAGCGCTGACGCGGGTGGCCTTCAACAACAACGCCGACGCGACGGAAAAATCGAGCGTCGTCGAGTTCAATGCAGTGGCCGGGACAACCTACAGGATCGCTGTCGGCGGCGTCGCCTCGAATTCGACCGGGGTCGTGCACCTGACCGGTCGCACCGTGCCTGCGAACGACAATTTCGCCAAGGCGCGCAGCGCGGTCATCTCGCGCACCGCCATGACGCTCATCACCGGAAACAATTTCAACGCCTCGCTCGAACCCGGCGAGCCCACGGCGCACGGGATCAATTCGGTGTGGTGGAAATTCACCGTGCCGGCGTCGGGCTCCTACACGTTCGACACGGTCGGCTCCATGACCCGCAACGGCGCGCCGCTCGATACGAAGATCGCGATCTACACGGGATCGACCCTGAACGCGCTGACGCTTGTCGGCTCGGACGACGATTCCGGCTACGGCTCCTATAGCCAGCTCACGATATCGGCAGCCGCGGGAACGACCTATTATCTGGCGGTCGGCTCCGTCGACTACGCGACGCTGCAGATGCCCGACGAGAGCGGAAACCTGCGCATCAATGTGACGCCGCCGGGATTCGTCTATCAGGGTGGGCCTGCCGCCAGGACCGCGCAGGCGAAATAGCCCGCCTGCCCGCGCTCTGCTTTTCCGCGCGCATGCGCTAGGTGATGTGGCGAGACGCGCCGGCCTGCGGCGCGCGTGGAGGACGCTCATGACCGGCCATATCGATCCGACAAAGGAAGTCTTCGCCAAATTCCGCGGGATGGACCGGCCCGGGCCGATCCACATGCTGAACCTCGTGAAGTTCCGCAGGAAGGCCGCCTATCCCGACGGACGCGACGTTTCGGGCGCGGAGGCCTACAAATCCTATTCGCGCGAGAGCGGGCCGGTGTTCCGGAGGCTCGGCGGCAAGCAGGTATGGATCGGCAAGCCGGAACTCATGCTGATCGGCCCGCAGGATTCCGAGCAATGGGACATCGCCTTCATCGCGGAATATCCCGACGTGCAGGCCTTCGTCGACATGCTGCGCGATCCCGTCTACCGCGAGGCGGTGAAGCACCGGCAGGCGGCGGTGGAGGATTCGCGGCTGCTGCGGCTGCGGCCCGCAGCGGCAGGCGCGGAATTCGGCGAGGTCGAGTGACGCGCGTTTTTCACGCGGCGCATGAAGCCCCGGCGGTCAAACGCGCCGCACGTGGCTTGCCAAAGCGCGCGCCGTTGCGCAAAGGCTTCGATGGGAGGCCCGCATGGCGAAATCACGAGACGATATCGACGCCTTCGTCGCGCAGGTGATGGCCGCGCCCGCGCATGTCGCGCACGGGCTGACGGCGATCGCGGTCGGCGACGGCGCGGCTAGAATTCACGGCCGGTCCGCCGGCGCTCGCGCCGAACGGCGGCGTGCTCGCCATGCTGATGGAGCCGGCCGCCGTCTGCGCCGTCTATCCCCTGCTGCCGGACGACGCCTATGCGGTGACGGCCGACATGCACGTGCAGCACATGCGCCCTGCCCGGGCCGGCGCACGATTGCGAATCGAGGCCCGCGTGCTGCGCGCGGGAAAGACGCTCGCCTTCTGCGAGGCGAGCGTGATGGACGGCGATGCGCTCTGCGCGAGCGCGCGGCTGACCAAGGCGTAGTGCGCGCAAGTAGCCGGACCGCGAGCCTTCAGGCTCGCACAGATTGATGACAAGGCGTCGCTCTCGCGGCCATGGTTCGAGACGGCGGCTTTCGCCGCCTCCTCACCATGAAGGTTCGGGATTGCAAGCAATGCATCAGCCCTCGCGCCGAGGAGCCTGCGCAGCAGGCGTCTCGAAGCGCGAGGGCGGTCCACGGGTTTGTCAGCAGTCGGCGCGCGCCTTCAGGCTCGCATTTTCCTGCTGCGAGCCTGAAGGCTCGCGGTCCATCCCGGCTCATTGCAGCAAATCGACGTCCAGCCAGCGCGGCCCGTTCGGGCCGTCGACGAAAATCGTCGCGCCGGGAATCTTCGACTGCTTGAGATTTTTCACCTCGCGCTCGAGATCGCCGAGATTGTGGATGTCGACGTTGCGCACCTTGCGGATGATGTCGCCCGCGCGCACGCCGGCGTACCAGGAGATCGACTTGTCGGCGACCGCCGTCACCTCGACGCCATCGAGACCGGGTTTCGATTCGAACTTGCCGCCGAAATCGCCGAGCGTTTCCAGGTTCGGCAGCGGCGCCATGGAGGTGATCCAGAGATTGCCGGGGAATTCGCCGATCTTCGCGGAAATCTTCCGCATCTCGCCGTCGCGCCAGACCCCGAGCTCGACCGTCCTGTTGGCGGCGTGCGCCACTTCGCGGTTGAGCGCGATGGCGTCGCGCAGCGCCTTGCCGTCGAAGGTGCGGATGATGTCGCCGAGTTTCAGGCCCGCGGCGGATGCGGGCGAATTCGCTTTCACGCCGGCGACGATCGCGCCGCCGCCATTGTCCGGTCCCAGGCCGAGCGAGGCCGCCATCGGCTCGGTGACGGGCTGGATGACGACGCCGAGCCAGCCGATGTGCGGCTTGCCGAATTTCTCGATGTCTTCCTGCGCATGCTTGACGTCGTCGATCGGGATCGCGAAGCCGATGCCGATCGAGCCGCCCTTGTTCTGCGTGTAGATCGCCTGGTTGATGCCGATGACCTGGCCGTTCATGTTGAACAGCGGGCCGCCGGAATTGCCGCGATTGATGGTTGCGTCCGTCTGGATCAGGTCGTCGTAGGCGCTGAGGCCCAGTTGCCGGTGGAAGGCGCTGATGACGCCCGACGACACCGAGCCGGCGAAGCCCAGCGGATTGCCGATGGCGACGACGCGATCGCCGACCCGCATCTTCTCGCTGTCGCCGAGGGCCGCGGCCTTCAGGGGCTTGTCGCCGGGATCGACCTTGATGAGGGCGAGATCGTAGTTCGTGCCGGCGAGCACGAGTTTGGCGGGCAACCGCCGTCCGTCGCTCAACGTCACGAAAAGGGCGTAAGCGCCTTCGATGACGTGGCGGTTGGTGACGATCATGCCGTCGGGCGAGACGATGACGCCGGAGCCAACGTCGTCTTCCACAACGGCGGCGGCCTCTCCGCCCTTGTCCGCCGGCGGCGCATCCTTGGCGAGGCGGCGATTGTAGATGTTCACGAAGCTCGGCATGGTCGCGGCGACGAGATCGGCGACCTCCTTGTATTTCCACTCCGCGGCGCCGGCGCCGGGCGCGGCGAGCGAAAGAACGAGAAGGAACGGGACGAGCAGGCTTTTCATGAACGGCTCCGGCGGGTTGCGTCGGCATGACGTGGATAGGGCGGCGCTTCAAGTCAAGTCGACGTCGGCTCATCCTCCGCCGCCTTGGCAGGACGGCGAAAACGCCCTATCCAGCCCGCCATGACCGACGCCAGCAAGACCGAACTCCTCGCCCGCATCGCCGACGCCCTCGAGCGGCTGGCGCCGCCCGCGCCGACGATTCCCGATTTCGACGCCGCGGAAGCCTTCGTCTGGAGCGCCTCGAAGCAGCGGTTGATGCCGGTGAAGAAGGTCAACCGCGTCGATCTCGCGCTGCTGCGCGGCGTCGATCGCGTGCGCGACCTGCTGGCCGAGAACACCGAGCGTTTCGCCAGGGGCCTGCCGGCCAACAACGCCCTGCTCTGGGGCGCGCGCGGCATGGGCAAGAGCTCGCTGGTGAAGGCCGTGCACGCGGACATTCTCGCGCGGAAAATCGGCGGCGCGCGGCTGCGGCTGATCGAGATCCATCGTGAGGACATCGACAGCCTGCCTGTTCTGATGGGCATGCTGCGCGAGACGCCCTACGCCTTTCTCGTCTTCTGCGACGACCTGTCTTTCGATTCCGGCGACACGAGCTACAAGTCGCTGAAGGCCGCGCTCGACGGCGGCGTGGAGGGGCGGCCGGAAAACGTGCTGTTCTACGCCACTTCCAACCGCCGCCATCTGCTGCCGCGCGACATGATGGAGAACGAGCGCTCGACGGCGATCAATCCGGGCGAGGCGGTGGAAGAGAAGGTGTCGCTCTCCGACCGCTTCGGCCTGTGGCTCGGCTTCCACAAGTGCAACCAGGACGAATATCTGTCGATGGTATCAGGTTATTGCGATCACTTCGGGCTCGACGAGCCGCGTGAAAAGATCGAAGCGGAGGCGCTGGAATGGGCGACGACGCGCGGCAGCAGGTCCGGCCGCACGGCGTGGCAGTATATTCAGGACCTGGCCGGCAGGCTCGGCAAGACGACAGGCTGAGCCCGCGCGGGCCGCGTCGAACGTCTCATAAAAAAACTCCCGCGCATCGCTGCGCGGGAGTCGTGAAGCTTGTGAAGCGCGGTCTTCAGCAGGCGGTCGGGTTCGCCGTGCAGGTGTCCTGCATCAGCTTGCCGATATTGCCGGCTCCGTAGCCGCCATAGGTGGCGGAAGCGCCCGGATAGGCCGTATTCTGCCCGAAATACGACGCGCCCTGTCTGTTGTAGCCGACCGTCGTCGAGCCGTAGCTCGTCACGCCGACCACGGACTGGATGGGCTGCGTGCCGGCCGAAGCCTGCGAGGTATTGATCACCGGATTGGTGCCGAAGTTGACGATCCAGGGGCCGCCGCTCGAACCGCCGGTCTGCGCCGAGCCGATCTGCGTGTTCCTCAGATTGCCCGACGTGTAGTACCAGCCCACGGCGTCCGTGCGCTCCATCTGGTACCCGCTGTCGAAAGCGACGGGATAGCCGAGCTGGGTGATCTGCACCGCCCTCGCGCCGCCGAGGACGGCGGTGGTCGAATAGGCATAGCCGTTCCAGCCGTAGTTGTAGAACCCGACCGTCGTGCCGGCGTGCACCGTGCCCTTCGGCGCCAGGACGATCGTCGCGATGTCGTTGTTGCAGACCACGCCCGACTGCGTGCACACGTCCGTGCCATTGTAATACGGGGTCAGGATCCGCGGCTGAACGCCGGAATAGCATCCATAGGCGCCGCCCGCGGAATTGACGTTCGCCGGGCACCACGTCCAGTTGCTATACCAGCCGCTGGCTCCCTTCCCGTAGTTGAACACGCAATGCGCCGCCGTGACGAGCACGCCCTTCTTCACGAGGGAGGCGGTGCACACGTAGGTGTCCGAGCCCTCCTTGAAATAGAGCTTGCCGGTCGCGCGATACGGATAGCTGTTGACCGGCGTATTCGCCGCCGTGGTCGACGTTCCGAACGTCGTCACCGCCACGCGCTTGGTCGTATACGGCGCAGTGGACGTTCCATACGCCATCGGGGCGGCTTCGGCGCCCGAATCGCCGGAAGAACCCGGCGCGCCGGCCATGACCGAAGCGGCGGCGGCCTTTTCCCCCGCCTGGAATTCCGCCTGCGAGGCGAGCGGCAACGCGCTCTTGTAGGGCCCGGCGGGCGGGGCCGGGTTGGCGCTGGCGGCGGCTGCCTTCGCGGCTGCCGGCGGAGCAACCGTGCCGTTCGCCGCGGCCTGCGGGCCGTCGGCAGGCGTCTGCGTTTGCGCGGACGCGACGGCCGAAAGCGATACGATCGCGACGCCCGCCATGAGGAATTTTGCAAAAGTATTCGTCGTCATATGCACCCCCAATAGTGATAACTACCTTCCCTTGCCCGGCGCGTCTCCAGAAACGCCAGGCATTCCTTGCGGAACACTCGAATCCTTGCCCTTGTCCCCGGTGGGCGACATGTCGTCGCGCGCGGCAGGCATGTTCGTATGCTGCGGTCCTTTCGGAACACGCGGTTCGGATTGTCCTGAAAATTTTGCGGGGGGCGGCGCCGACGTCCCGGCCGAGCCGGAATTGTCGGCTGCAAAAGCCACATCCGTGCCCAGCAGCGCGATCGCCGAGGCAATGCCTATCCTCAGCTTCGGTTTCATCCCCCCTCCGAAACACGCCGCGTCAGCAGCGGGACATTAGCTACGAGTTGACGGAACGGCAAGTGGCTCAATGTGTTCCGGCGCACGACGCGGCGCTCCGGCTCCTGGTATGGTAAGCGGTCGGCCGCGCGCTCCGCCGTGGGTCGTCTCCGCCGGATCCGCGCCCGGCGCACGGGCCGCATTCGCGCGTGACGGTTGACGCGCCGGCCGCCTCCAAGTCCGATGGCCGCAACGATGCGCGCCTCGATCGCGCCAGCCAATGGAGGAAACGTCATGGCGGACCATGCCTATGATCTCGTCGTTCGCAACGGTTCGGTCGCCGACGGCACGGGCGCGCCCGCGCGCGAGGCCGACATCGCGATCAAGGGCGACACGATCGTCGCCGTGGGCAAGGTCTCGGGGCGCGGTCGCGAGGAAATCGACGCTCGCGCGAAACTGGTGACGCCGGGCTTCGTCGACGTGCACACGCATTATGACGGCCAGGCGACGTGGGACGAGCGCATGCAGCCTTCGTCGTGGCATGGCGTCACGACCGTCGTGATGGGCAATTGCGGCGTGGGCTTCGCGCCCTGCCGCGCGCAAGATCACGATCGGCTCGTGCGCCTGATGGAAGGGGTGGAGGACATTCCCTTCCCCGTGCTGTCGCAGGGCCTGCCGTGGAACTGGGAAAGCTATCCCGACTATCTCGACGCGCTGTCGCAGCGCCGCTTCGACATGGACGTCGGCTCGCAACTGCCGCACGCCGCGCTGCGCGTCTACGTGATGGGCGAGCGCGGCGTGAACCGCGAGCCAGCGACGCCCGACGACATTGCGCAGATGGCGACGATCGCGGAGGCGGCCGTCAAAGCCGGCGCCATGGGCTTTTCGACGTCGCGCACGCTCAACCATCGCGATTCCGAAGGACGGCCGACGCCGACGCTGACGGCGGAGGAAGACGAGCTCGTTGGCATTGCGCTCGGCCTGAAGGCGGCCGGCGCCGGCGCGCTGCAATTCGTCTCCGATTTCACCGACGCGGAAGAAGAGTTCGCGCTGATGCGCGCCATGGTGCGCAAGTCCGGCCGACCGCTGTCCTTCTCGCTGCTGCAGGGCCATGCCGCGCCCGACAAATGGCGGCTGCTGCTCGACCACACGGCGGAAGCGAATGCGCAAGGCCTCGCAATCCGCGCGCAAGTGGCGGGCCGCCCGGTCGGCGTGCTGCTCGGCCTCGAACTGACGATGAACCCGTTCTCGAAGAACCCGGTCTATCGCGAGATTGCGGCGCTGCCGCTTTCCGAGCGTGTCGCGCGTTTGCGCGATCCCGATTTTCGCGCGCGGCTTCTCGCCACGCCGCCGATCGTCGAGCCCGGCTTCGCGCGCTCGACGCTGCAGAACTGGTCGAACATGTTCCGCATGGACGACGACTTCGACTACGAGCCCTTGCAGAGCGACAGCCTGCAGGCGACGGCGGATCGCCAGGGCGCGGACCCGCAAGCCCTCGCGCTCGACGCGATGCTGGAGAACGACGGGCGCGGCATTCTCTATGTGCCGTTCCTGAATTACGCGAACTTCACTCTCGATCCCGCGCGCGAAATGCTGATGGACGCGCATAGCGTGCCGGGCCTCTCGGACGGCGGCGCGCATGTCGGCATGATCTGCGACGGTTCGTTCCCAACTTACAATCTCGCGCACTGGACGCGCGGCCGCAAACGGGGCGAGCGCATTGCGCTCGAGAAGATGGTGGCGATGCAGACGGCCGACACGGCCGCGCTCATCGGCCTGCATGATCGCGGCCGCATCGCGCCGGGCCTGCGCGCCGACCTCAACGTGATCGATTATGCGCGGCTGCGCCTGAAGCCGCCGACGGTCGCCTACGACCTGCCGGCTGGGGGCAAGCGGCTGCTGCAACGCGCGGAAGGCTACGAGGCGACGATCGTGGCCGGCGCCGTCACCTATCGCGACGGGGAGCCGACCGGCGCCCTGCCCGGCCGCCTGCTGCGCGGCGGTAAGGCGGCGCCGCAGGCGATCGCGGCGGAATAGACGTTAATGTGTCATCCCGGACGGCCGAAGGCCGATCCAGGATCCAGCGCGCGACAGTGATTTCTGGATCCCGGCTCTCCGCTTCGCTTCGGCCGGGATGACAGCGCGATCTCATACAACCTTCTTCGCCGGCCAGTTCACCATCAATATGCCCACCGCCACCAGCGCGACCGCGATCGCGAAGCCCGGGGTGATCTCGTCGCCCATGATGAAATGGCCCGCCGCGACGCCGAAGATCGGCGTGAGGAAGGTGAAGGCCGAGAGTTCGCCGGCGCGATAGTTCTGCACCATCCAGAACCACACCACGAAGGTCACGCTGACGATCCAGATGGTCTGGTAGGCAAAGGCCAGGCCCGCCTTCAGCGAGACATGGGACGGCCACGCCTCGCCGCGCCACAGCGCGAGGCCGCCGAGCACGACAATCGAGACGACGAGCTGGTAGAGCAGCGTCTTCTCGGGCGGAACGAAGCGCAGGCGCGTGCCCTTCATGATGAGCGTCGTCGCGCCCCACAGGGCGCCCGCGAGCAGGCTCAGCGCATCGCCGAAAAACATCTCGCGCGAGCCCGAAGACACGCCGAGCGCGAGGCCGACGCCGACGAAGGACAGCGCGAGCCCGATCCATTGCAGGCGGCTCAGCGTCTCGCTCGTCGCAATCCACGGCAGGCCCAGCGCGACGAAGAACGGCGCGGAATAGAGAAAGAGAATGCCGTGGCTCGCCGTCGTCCATTGCAGGCCGATGAACAGCGCGACGAATTCGGCGCCGAAGGCGAGGCCGCTCCATATGCCCGGCCACAGCGTGCCGTCGCGCCGCAGAAGATCGGGATGACGCCAGAAGGCGTAGGCGCCGAGCAGCAGCGCGCCGCCCGCCGAACGCAAGGCCGCCTGCGTCATCGGCGGAATGTCGACCATGGCGATCTTGGCGGTCACCTGGTTGAACCCCCAGCTCGCGCAGAGCATGAGGACGACGAGGACACCGAGACGGTCGAGATGGCGGAGCGGCTGATTCATCGCGCCATTTTGCACGCCGGGCCGCGCGACACACGCAGCAGCCGCGCATGGAGGCCCCGCAAAAGAAAAGCGGCGGCCCTTTCCTTGGAGCCGCCGCTTATTTCTCCGGAACGTGTCTCGCGGCCCGGAGGAATTTCTGTCCGCGTCAGAGACCGGCGAGATAGCCCGTCGGGTCGACGGGGGTCGCGCCCTTGCGCAGTTCGAAGTGCACCTGCGGCGAGGAGACGTTTCCGGTCTGGCCGGCCTTGGCGATCGTCTGGCCGCGCTTGACCGTGTCGCCGCGCTTCACGTCGAGCTCGCCGTTGTGCGCATATGCCGACACGAAGCCGTTGGGGTGCTGGATCAACACGAGGTTGCCGTAGCCCTTCAGCTCGCTGCCGGCGTATTTCACCACGCCGCCCTCGGCCGCCTTCACCGCCGTGCCCTCGGGCACCGCGATGTTGATGCCGTCGTTGCCGCCGGACTTGAAGCCCTGGATGATGCGGCCGCGCGCGGGCCAGCGGAATTCCGGATTGGCGCTGTCGCCGACCGCGGCCTTCGGCTCTTCCTTCGGCAGGCTGGCGGTCGTCTCGGTGCGGTCGATCTCGGGCTTGGCCTCGGCCTGCTTCATCTCGATCTTGCGAACCTCGCGCTTCGGCTCCGGAGCAGGCGCGACTTCGGCCTGCTTCTGGCGCTGCGGCTTCGGCTGCTCGATTTTGGCGGCGGCCTTGGCCTGCTCGGCCTTCGCGACCTTCGCCTTATCCTCGGATTTCTTCTCGGCCGCCTTCTTCTTCTCGACGGCCTTGACCTTCGGCGCATCGTCCGCGTCGTCGTCCGCCTCGACCTTTGCGGTCCTCGCCGCCGGCTTGGCCGCGGATTTGGCGACCGGGTCCGGCCCCTTCACGAGATGAAACTTCTCCTTCGGCGCCTCGGCCCGCTTCGGCTCGGGCTTGGCGACCGCGGGCCTTGCGGGCTCGGTTCTGGCGACGGGCGCCGGCGCGGGAGCGGGAGCGGCCGGGGGCGTCGCGGCGCGGGGGGCGGCGGCGGCGGTGGCGCGGTAGACGGGCACGACGAGGCGCGCGCCGGGCTGAATCTGGCTGGCGCTGTTGAAACCGTTGACGCGCAGCAGCGCGTCCTGCGGCACGCCGTAGCGGCTCGCCAGCGCGCCCGCGCTCTCGCCCTGGGCGACAACGATCGGGGTGCCGCCTTCCGCGCTCCAGTGATCGACGGAAGCGGCGCTCATGCGCGAGGGCGCTACGGGCTGGGCGGCGACGGGGCGCGGCGCGACCGAGGGCGGCGGCAGCGCGCCTGAGCCCGAGGGCGGGGCCAGCGGCTTCGATTCGATCCGCATCGACGATGAAGACGCAGACGAACGCGGCTGGATCGTGCCTGTCGGCGTGCGATCGACCGGGCCAGAAGACGCCGTCTCGAACGGATTGGAGAAGGGATTGGAGGAGAGCCGGGTCGCGTCGGAGCATCCGGTCAGAATGGCCGCGGCCGCCGTCGCAACAAGCAGACGCAGACCGAGCCGCACACTGAACAAGGGCTTGTTCTCACACATCACGCAACCTATCGAACGCCACTTTCTCGCCGCGATTAAGCGCGTTCGCGGTTAATGGACGGTTTAAGGTGAACGCGATATCGCGAAAAAATCACGAATATTAATCGTGAACGCCAAGACGGCTTTACAACGCGGCCGCGACGCCCTCGAGCGCAGGGGCGAAACGGCCGGCGCGGAAGGTGCGCATCCAGCCGCGGTCGGCATGAACGAGCGCGCATTGGCCGCCCTGCCCCGCCTCGTCGTCCGACAGGCCGCAGAGCATCAGGCCGCGCGGCCCGAGCGCGCCGATGAGCCGCGCATCGGGCGCCGGCAGCAGCGCGTGCACGAGGATGCGGTCGAAACGGCCGAAGGTTTCGGGGGCGGCCAGTCCGTCGGCGCAATGGACGAATGCGTTGGCGACGCCGAGTTGCGCGAGCCGCGCATTCGCCTCCACGCTCAGCGAGCGGAAGCGCTCGAAGGAAACCACCTCGCGCACGAGGCGCGAGAGCACGGCGGTCGAATAGCCGGAGCCCGCGCCGACCTCCAGCACGCGCTGATCGGGCTCGAGCTGCAGCGCCTCCAGCATCTGCGCGAGATCGCCCGGCGCCTCCATCGTCTGGCCGCAGGCGATGGGCAGGACGCAATTGCGCTGCGCCAGATCGCGCAAGGCGAAGGGCACGAAGATTTCGCGGGGCAGCGTCTCGATCGCGCGCAGCACGTCGACGTCGCGCACGCCGGCCTGCCGCAATGCGAGCAGCAACGCGCCGCGCGCCTCGATTGCGCTGGCGGGCTGATCCACGGCGTCAGCCGAGAACTTGCGCGAGCCTCGTCATGGTCGGCTCGTCGGTCATGTCGAGGCGCAGCGGCGTGACGGAAACCTTCTTCGCCGCCAGCGCCTCCAGATCGGTGCCGACGCCCGGCGTATAGGGCCCGCGCTGGAAGGCGATCCAGTAATAGGGCACGCCGCGCCCGTCGTGGCGCGCGTCGATGTCCAGCAGTTCGTCCGTGCGCACGCCCTGCGCCGTGACGGCGACGCCCGCCACCTCGTCCGGATTGCAATCGGGAAAATTGAGATTGACGAGAACGCCCCGCGGCATGCCTTCGGCGATCAGCTTGCGCAACAGCGGCGGCGCGTGTTTCTCGGCCGTCTCCCAGATCGGATTGAAGCGGCCCTGCGCCGGGCCGTAGGCCTGCGACAGCGCGAAGGAGGGAATGCCGAGGATGGTGCCCTCGATCGCACCCGCGACCGTGCCCGAATAGGTCACGTCCTCCGCGACGTTCTGCCCGCGATTGACGCCGGACAGGACGATGTCGGGCCGCCTGTCCTTGAGGATGTTGCGCACGCCCATGATGACGCAATCGGTCGGCGTGCCGCGCACGGCGAAGCGCCGCTCGCTGATCTGGCGCAGGCGCAGCGGGTCCGACAGCGACATGGAATGCGCGACGCCGGACTGGTCCGTTTCCGGCGCGACGGTGAAGACATCGTCGGAGAGTTCAGCCGCAATCTTTTCGAGAACCTCGAGGCCGGGGCCGTGGATGCCGTCGTCGTTGGTGATGAGGATTCGCATTGTATCTCCACTCCCGGGCGCCCTCACTGTCCCGTGAATGGCGGTCTGTGCATTTCAAGAATCGGTTGCGTCGATTCTCGGGCGAAGCGCGCCGAGCTTCAACAAGATCGTTTCGGCCGCGCCGTCGAGGTTGTCGTAGACGTCCGCATTGCGGAAGCGGAGGAATGTGTAGCCCTGCTCTTCGATATTTCTTTGACGCTCGGAATCGCCTGCAAGTTCGGCGTCCGTCGAATGCGTTGCGCCGTCCAGCTCGATGATGAGACGCGCCCCAGGCAGGCGAAGTCGACGATGAAGCCCGCGAGCGGGAGCTGGCGACGGAACTTGAAGCCGTCGAGCTGGCCGCGGTTGATGGCTCGCCAGAGGATGCGTTCGGCGCGGGTGGCCTCGCGTCGCAAACGTTGAGCAATCGGTGTCAGTCGGTGCGCCATCCCGCTTCCGCTTACCTGTGTCGGTATCAGCCTCCCCTCCCCCTTGTGGGGAGGGGCGGGGGAGGGGGTCGGGGAAGCCTGCGAGACTACCTGTGCCTGCAAGAACGCCAATCTCGCCAGATTCCCCGACCCCCCACCCTAGCCCTCCCCCACAAGGGGGGAGGGAATCAGGTGCGTGTCACGCCTCGATTCGCTCCAATCCGCCCATATACCCGCGCAGCACGGCCGGCACCGTCACCGAGCCATCCGCGTTCTGGTAATTCTCCAGCACCGCCACCAGCGCGCGACCGACCGCGACGCCGGAGCCGTTCAGCGTGGCGACGAAGCGCGGGCCCTTGCCGGAAGAATTTTCTCCTTGCGGGCGGTAGCGGGCGTTCATGCGGCGGGCCTGGAAGTCGCCGCAGACCGAGCAGGACGAAATCTCGCGATACTTGCCCTGCCCCGGCAGCCAGACCTCGAGGTCGTAGGTCTTCTGGCTGGCGAAGCCCATGTCGCCGGTGCAGAGCACGACCTTGCGATAGGGCAGCTCCAGCGCCTGCAATATCGCCTCGGCGCAGCCGGTCATGCGCTCGTGTTCCTCCAGCGCCTGTTCGGGCGTGGTGATCGAGACGAGCTCGACCTTGTAGAACTGGTGCTGGCGGATCATGCCGCGCGTGTCGCGCCCAGCCGCCCCGGCCTCCGCGCGAAAACAATAGGTGCCGGCGGTGAGGCGCATCGGCAGTTTGGATTCGTCGATGATCTGTTCGCGGGCGAGGTTGGTGAGGGGGACTTCGGCGGTCGGGATGAGCCAGAAGTCATCACCGGCCGCAAACTGATCCTCCCGAAACTTCGGCAATTGCGCCGTCCCGAACATGGCGTCGTCGCGCACCAGCAGCGGCGGCGCGACTTCGATGTAGCCGTGCTTGTCGGTGTGCGTGTCGAGCATGAATTGCGCGAGAGCGCGTTCGAGGCGGGCGAGCTTGCCCTTGAGCACGACGAAGCGCGCGCCGGAGATTTTCGACGCGCTTTCGAAATCCATGAGGCCCAGGGCTTCGCCGATGTCGAAATGCTCTTTCGGCTGATAGTTGAACTGGCGCGGCTCGCCCCATTTCAGGACTTCGACATTGTCGGCCTCGTCCTTGCCTTCGGGAACCTGGTCGAGCGGCGCGTTCGGGATTTCGGAGAGCGCCTTGTTCAGCGCCTCGCTGGCCTCGCGCTCGGCCTGCTCCATGTCAGGCCAGTTTTCCTTGAGCGCGGCGACCTCCGCCTTCAGCGCTTCGGCTTTTGCAGAATCCTTCTCGCGCATGGCGAGGCCGATTTCCTTCGACGCCGCGTTGCGGCGCTCCTGCGCGGTCTGCAACTTCGCGATGGCGGCGCGACGCGCGTCGTCGAGTGCAATTAATTGCACAGCCAAAGGCTCAAGACCGCGGCGCCTGCGCGCAGTATCAAAAGCGTCGGGATTGTCGCGGATGGCCTTGATGTCGAACATCTGAAATCTCGGGAGCGTCCCCTTCTCCCATGAAATGGAAGAAGGTGGCCCTCGCGTCAGCGAGGGTCGGATGAGGGCGATGCGGCGGCGCTCGGGATGTGGAAAGGCCCTCATCCGGCGCGCTGCAGGCAAGTGTACGCAGCCTGCGCATGCTTGGCTGCGTGCGCCACCTTCTCCCGCAAGCGGGAGAAGGGGTCAACTGCTAGCATTGCGGCCCGGCTACGGCTGTCATTCCCGCGAAAGCGGGAATCCAGAGCTGCGATTGCGAGGATGTTCTGGATTCCCGATCGCCCGGCGTTGCCGGGCGTCGGGAATGACAGAGGGAGCTCAATCCGCCTTCTCAGCGGCTTCCTGCGCCCGCTTCTTCTCGATCATCCCGACCGAGATGATCGAGGCCTCGTAGAGCAGCACGCCGGGGATGGCGAGGGCGAGCTGGCTGAAGACGTCGGGCGGGGTCAGCACCGCCGCGATGACGAAGACGATGACGATGGCGTAACGACGGTTGTTGCGCAGAAACTGGCTGTCGATGATGCCGACGCGGCCGAGCAGCGTCAAAACCACCGGCAATTGGAAGACGATGCCGAAGGCGAAGATCAGCGTCATCACCAGGCCGAGATATTCCGACACGCGCGGCAGCAGTTCGATCTGCGCCTTGCCCGGCTCATTGGCCTGCTGCATGCCGATGAAGAAGTGCAACAGGTTCGGCATCACCACAAAGAACACGAGCAGCGCGCCGGCGAGGAAGAACACGGGCGTCGCGTAGAGGTAGGGCTTGAAAGCGTCGCGCTCGTTCTTGTAGAGGCCCGGCGCCACGAAGGCGTAGAGCTGCGAGAAGACGACCGGCGTCGACAGGAAGGCGGCGGCGAACATCGCCACCTTGATCTGCGTGAAGAAGAATTCCTGCGGCGCCGTGTAGATCAGCTTCGCTTCGGGCCCCGCGGCATGCTGATAGGGCAGGACCAGAATGTTGTAGATGTTCTTCGCGAAGAAGAAGCAGACGACGAACAGGACCAG
>DAIRCS010000065.1:0-16982 GCA_036796555.1 Rhodoblastus sp.
TCTGGCGCACAAAGCAACTCGAATACACGTGGACGCGCTCGCTGATGGGCGCCTATCGCGACTTCATGGCGCTGACGGAAGAAGCGCTCGACTTCGCCGCCGCGCGCTGCGGCGGCCTGTCGGCGGAGGCGCGGGCGAAATTGCTGTCGGCCTACGAGACGCTCGACGCCTTTCCCGACGTCGCGCCGACGCTCGCCGCTTTGAAGGCGAAGGACGCGAAGCTCGTCATCCTCTCCAACGGAACGCCGGCGATGCTCGAGAGCGCCGTGCGCTCGGCCGGCCTCGCCGGCCTGCTCGATCCCTCGATTTCGGTCGCGGAAGTCGGCGTGTTCAAGACGGATTCCAAAGTCTACGAGCGCGTCGGCGCGCGCTACGGCGTCGCGCCGACGCAGGTTTCGTTCCAGTCGTCGAACCGCTGGGACGTGGCCGGCGCGGCGAAATTCGGTTTCCGCGCCGTGTGGATCAACCGGACCAGGGCGCCCGACGAATATCCGGACCTCCCTCCGGCCGCCGTGCTGGACGATCTCGGCGGGCTGCTGGCGCTTTCGGACCGCGAGCCTTCAGGCTCGCAATCCTAGAGCGAGCCTGAAGGCTCGCGGTCCGGCAGCGTCCCCGCTCACGCCTTGCCCATCATCTGCGCGACGCCGGGAATGCTCGCCGCAATTTCGCGCATGCGGTCGGGGCCGATCTGCTCGCCGCCGAATTCGAAAATCTGCTGGCCGACGGTCTTGATCTGGCCGACGTCGAGACCCGTCTCCTTGAGCTGGCCGGCCAGCGCCATCATGCCCGCGGCGCTGCCGGCCGCGCCGCCGAGGCCGCCGAGCATACCGCCGATCGCGCCCATCAGGCCGCCGCCGGCGTCGGCGCTTTCCGCAACGGTTTCCGCGCCGCCGGGAATGGCGTTGATGAGGTCGCCGACGGGTCCTTCGGGCGCGTGCTTCTTCATGAAACCGAGAATCAGCCCGATGGCCTGGCGGGCGACGCCTTCGTCGACGCCCGTGGCCGCGACGATGCGCTGAATGAGCTCTTCCATGGCAAGTCCTTCGAAATGAAATGTTCGACGACGCGCGGGCGCGCGCCGGCCCGGCCGGAAGGGCGCGGGATTAGTCGCCGCCGCCTGCCGAAAATGCAAGGCTGAAAAGCAGGCGAAACGACGCAGCCGGAACATGGCGCGCACACCGCGCTTGCCCTATAAACCCTGCATTCGCGCGCGTTGCGCCAGCAGGAACGGAGCGATTCGTGGCCGACGATCCCAATCAGGTTGCAGGCAAGATTCTCGTCGGCAAGAGCGGGAGCGGCGCGGCCGGGACCTTCCGCTACCTCAACCTGCCGCTCGGCAACCGCCACGGCCTGGTGACGGGCGCGACCGGCACCGGCAAGACGGTGACGCTGCAGAAGCTGGCGGAAGGCTTTTCCAACGCCGGCGTGTGCGTCTTCGCCGCCGACGTGAAGGGCGATCTCTCCGGCGTTTCGCAACCCGGCGATTCCAAGCCGCCCTTCGTCAAGCGCGCGCAGGATCTCGGCCTGACCTATACGCCCGACACGTTCCCGGTCGTGTTCTGGGACGTGCTCGGCGAGCAGGGCCATCCGATCCGCGCCACGGTCGCCGGCATGGGGCCGCTCCTGATGGCGCGGATGCTCGAACTCAACGACACGCAGGAAGGCGTGCTCAACATCATCTTTCGCGTGGCGAAGGACGAAGGCCTCGAACTGATCGACCTGAAGGATCTTCGCGCGACGCTGCAAGCCGTCGCCGATCACGCCTCCGAGCTCACCACCAAATACGGCAACGTCGCCACGGCGACGATCGGCGCGATCCAGCGTCAATTGCTGGTTCTCGAAAACCAGGGCGCGGACAGTTTCTTCGGCGAGCCCTCGCTCGATCTCATGGATTTCCTGCGCCCGGCGAAGGACGGACGCGGCGCGATCAACGTGCTCGCCGCCGACAAGCTGATGCGCTCGCCAAAACTCTACGCGATCTTCCTGCTGTGGATGCTCTCCGAATTGTTCGAGCGCCTGCCGGAGGTCGGCGACCCCGACAAGCCGAAGCTCGTCTTCTTCTTCGACGAGGCGCATCTCCTGTTCGACAATGCGCCGAAGGCGCTGATGACGGCGATCGAGCAGGTCGTGCGCCTCATCCGCTCCAAGGGCGTCGGCGTCTATTTCGTGACGCAGAACCCGCTCGACGTGCCCGAGACCGTGCTTGGCCAGCTCGGCAATCGCGCGCAGCACGCGCTGCGCGCCTTCACGCCGCGCGACCAGAAAGCGGTGAAGGCCGCCGCCGACACGTTCCGGCAGAATCCGAATTTCGATACGGCGGTGGCGATCACGCAGCTCGGCGTGGGCGAGGCGCTGGTCTCGATGCTCGACATCAAGGGGACGCCCGAAATCGTCGACCGCACCCTCATCGCGCCGCCGCAGTCGCGCGTCGGCCCGATCACGCCGGCCGAACGGCAGGCGATCATGAACGCCTCGCCGTTCAGGGGCAAATACGACACCGCCATCGACGCCGAATCCGCCTTCGAGAAGCTGGCCAAGCGCAAGGGCGCCATCGGCGCAGGCGCCGCCGCCGACAGCCCCGAGACGGCTTCGGCCGGCGGCGGCCTGCTCGGCGAGATCGGCGGCATGCTGGAAGGCGCGCTCGGCGGCGGCTCGGGCAAGGGCAAGCGCATGTCGACGACACAGGTGGTCGTGCGCTCGGCGCTTCAGTCGGCGGCGCGCGCCGTCGCCACGCAGGTGGCGCGCGCGGTGTTCAAGCATCTTGCCGGCGGCGGGCGCAGCATTGCGGATCTGGGCGAGACCGGCGCGCCGGCCGAGCGACGGGCGCCAGATACCGGCGAAGGCCTTCTCGACGCCAAACCGGCGGCGGCGCTGGCCCCCGCGACATCGGGCAATCCGCTTCGTCCTGACCTTTGGGCGTGAGTCGAAAATCGTTGCGCGCCGCTGTCATCCCGGCCGCAGCGAAGCGGAGAGCCGGGATCCGGAGGCCGCAGGCGCACAGGCTCGATCCCGGATCGGCCTTCGGCCGTCCGGGATGACATTTGCGTCGCTGTCATTCCAGCCGGAACGAAGGCCGGCGTAATCAGCGCAGGAAACGGTAGCCGCGCTTGATGAGGCAGCTGTCGACGACGAGCTGGTAGTCGCCCGCCGCTGCGCCCGCGGCCGCCCCGGCCTCCGCCTGTTTCGCAGCGCCGCCGGCCGAGACCGCGCCGCCGACCGCGTCCGCCGCCGTGCCGCCCGCCCACACGTTGCGCGCCGCGGTAAAGCCGGGAATGGGCAGCGCCGCCACGATGTTGCCGGCGGTGGAGAGCGCGGCGCCGGCGGCCGCCTGCTGCGCGCCCTCGTTGGCGGCCTGCGCATGGGCGGCCGCCTTCTCGGCGAGCGGCGCCGCGCGCTTGCGGCAAAAAGCGAGGTCTTTCTGGTATTTTGCAGGCTTGAAGCCGCGAGCGTCCTCGTCGATCAGCGGTTCGTAGAGACCGCTCTCCTGCGCATGCGCGACGTGTATCGACATACCCGAGACAGCAATGCCCAAAGCAATCGCGAAATAACAACCACGCAACATCGCCGATACCCCCAATTTATTCAGCCGGCGCATTTCTAAGACAAGGCTGCGAATGGAATCAAGGCGATTGGATGTGCGTTTTGACGCTGCTCGAACCGACGCGGTAGATTCGCCGCAACAGGAGTCGCGGCGATGGCATCGATCGAAACCGTATTGGAAAAACTGGACGCCGACCGGCAGGGCGCGCTGGACCGGCTGTTCGCCCTGCTGGCGATCAAGTCGATCTCGACCGATCCGGCTTTTGCAGGCGAATGCGGCAAGGCCGCCGAATGGCTGGCGAACGACCTCCGGAGCATCGGCTTTACGGCGAGCGTCCGCCCGACGGCGGGCCATCCGATGGTGGTGGCGCACGCCAAGGCGGCGCAGCGCGACGCGCCGCACGTGCTGTTCTACGGCCATTACGACGTGCAGCCGGTCGACCCGCTCGACCTGTGGGAGAGCGACCCGTTCGGCGCGAAGATCGTGGACGCGCCGACGGGGGCGCAGATTTTCGGGCGCGGCGCGGCCGACGACAAGGGCCAGCTCATGACCTTCGTGGAAGCCTGCCGCGCCTTCGTCGGCACGGGCGGCCTGCCCTGCGACGTGACGATCATGCTGGAGGGCGAGGAAGAGACGGGCTCGCCCTCGCTGCCGGCCTTCCTCGCGGAGAACAAGAAAGAATTGTCCGCCGACCTCGCGCTGGTCTGCGACACCGGCATGTGGGACCGCACGACGCCCGCCATCACCACCATGCTGCGCGGGCTGGTGCTGGAGGAAGTGACGATCAGGGCCGCCAATCGCGACCTGCATTCCGGTCTCTACGGCGGCGCGGCCGTGAACCCGATCCACGTGCTGGCGAAGATCATCGCCGACCTGCACGACGCGCAGGGGCGCGTGACCCTGCCGAATTTCTACGACGGCGTGGAAGACCTGCCCGAGGACATCGCCAAGCAATGGCGCGCGCTCGATTTCGACGAGCACGCCTTTCTGGGCGAGGTCGGCCTGTCGATCCCGGCGGGCGAGAAGGACCGCAGCGTGCTCGAGCAGATCTGGGCGCGCCCGACGATGGACGTGAACGGAATCTGGGGCGGCTATACGGGCAAGGGCTCGAAGACCGTGCTGCCGGCGCAGGCCAGCGCGAAATTCTCCTTCCGGCTCGTCGGCAAGCAGAATCCGGGCGCCATCGCCGAAAGCTTCCGCTCCTTCGTGCGCGCGCGCCTGCCGGACGATTGCGAAGCCGACTTTCATTCGCACGGCGCGAGCCCGGCGCTGCAATTGCCGTTCGGCTCCGAAGCCCTTTCGCGCGCGAGACGGGCGCTGTCGCAGGAATGGGGGAAGGAAGCCGCCATGGTCGGCTCCGGCGGCTCGATCCCGATCGTCGGCTCGTTCAAGCGCGATCTCAAGATGGATTCGCTGATGGTCGGCTTCGGCCTCGACGACGATCGCGTGCATTCGCCGAACGAGAAATACGAATTGTCCTCGTTCCAGAAGGGCGCGCGAAGCTGGGCGCGGATACTGGCGGCGCTGTCGGCGTGAGGCGGACAACGCGGGCCTTTCCCCTCTCCCCGTGAAACGGGGAGAGGGTTAGGGTGAGGGGCGCCGCAATCATCAAAAGGCTTTGTCTTTGAGCCGCCTTTTCTGCACCACCTCGTCTCTACGCCCCCGGCCCCTCACCCCGGCCCTCTCCCCGCTCCGCGGGGCGAGGGGGCGGCCAGCGTAGTTCGATGCCTCTCCTTCAGGGCCTCCTCGCCCTCGCCGTTCTGCTGGCCATCGCCTTCGCGCTCGGCGAGAACCGCCGCGCCATTCCGGTGCGCGTCGTGATCGGCGGCGTCCTTCTGCAGATCGCGCTGGCGCTGTTCTTCACCAGATTTCCGCCGGCCGTCGCCGCCATCCTCCAGCTCACGCATGGCGTGGAAGCGCTGCAGCGCGCGACGGATGCAGGCACGTCGCTCGTCTTCGGCTTTCTCGGCGGCGCGCCGCTGCCCTATGCGGAGACGAAGCAGGGCGCCTCCTACATTCTCGCCTTCCGCGCGTTCCCGATGGTGCTGACGATCTCGGCGCTGGCGACGCTGATGTTCCATCTCGGGCTGATGCAGAAGATCGTGGCGGGTTTCGCCTTCGTGCTGCGGCGCGCGCTCGGCGTCGGCGGCCCGCTCGGCGTCGGCGCGGCGACGCATATCTTCGTCGGCATGGTGGAGGCGCCGCTGATCGTGCGCCCCTGGCTCACCACCATGTCGCGCGGCGAACTCTTCGCGCTGATGAGCTGCGGCATGGCGGGCATCGCCGGCACGGTGATGGCGATCTACGGCGCGATCCTCAGCGCCGCCGTGCCGAACGCCCTGCCCTCCATCATTTCCGCCGCCATCGTCTCGACGCCGGCGGCGCTCGCGCTGTCGGCGCTGATGATTCCGTTCGCGCCCGACGATTCATCCACCGCCATCCAGATCGCCGATCCGCCAGCCAACGCTTTCGAAGCGATCGTGCGCGGCACGATGGACGGGGTGAAGATTTTCGCCGGCGTCGTCGCGCTGATGATCGTGCTGGTCGCGCTGGTGCATCTCGCCGACGCCGCCCTCTCGCTGCTGCCGGAGGTCGGCGGCAAGCCTGTCTCGATCCGCGCGGCTTTCGCGCTCGTCTTCCGGCCGCTGGTCTGGCTGATCGGCGTGCCCTGGCCGGAAAGCGAGACGGCGGCGACGCTGATGGCGACCAAGACCGCGCTCAATGAATTCGTCGCCTATCTCGACCTCGCCGCGCTGCCCGAAGGCGCGCTGTCGCCGCGCTCGAAGCTGATCATGACCTATGCGCTCTGCGGCTTCGCCAATTTCGGTTCTTTGGGGATCATGATCGGCGGCATGACGACGATGGCGCCGGAACGCCGCCACGACATCGTGCGGCTCGCGCCGCGGTCGCTGATCACGGGCACGCTGGCGACGCTGATGAGCGGGGCCGTGGTGGGGATGGTGGGGTAGGCAGAGCGCGAAGTTTCCTGTTCCGGCATCCAAGCGGGGCGCAATGACACCTGAAGTCGAGCTAATCGCACTGAATTACATTGCCTATGCTAGCCGAGCGCCTGACCCGGCGGCAGACGAATTTCTTGCAAGTGGATTTGCCGCGATGCTCGATCTCGTTGAGGACGATCCATCGACGGCATGGGAGATCATCAAATTTCTGATCCAACACTACGAAGAGGCGGATTATTATGCACCTGCTACAACTGAGGCCCAGCGCGTCATAGGACTGCTAGCGGCCGGACCGCTCGAAGATCTGCTTAGCTCCCATGGACCAGCCGTTATCGAAGAGGTTGAACGAAACGCCTTGCAAGACCGTCGATGGGCATGGGCTCTCGGCGGCGTCTGGCGATTTCAAATGAACGAGGATATCTGGCAGCGCGTTCAGC
The DNA here is from genome assembly GCA_036796555.1 of Rhodoblastus sp. Taxonomy (GTDB): domain Bacteria; phylum Pseudomonadota; class Alphaproteobacteria; order Rhizobiales; family Beijerinckiaceae; genus JAJXWB01. The sequence goes on from DAIRCS010000065.1 coordinate 6,939, forward strand.
GCGCTGCTGACAATACTTGGTGGGACAGAAGCGCGCCGAAGTGACGCCCGGCGCAATCCGGGACCAAAATGCGCACGCCCCCGCCCCTCGCCAATTCGGCCATCCCTTCGTCCGCCCCCTTCCCTCCCCCCTTCGCATATGCAAAAACGCCCTCGCGTTTCCCGAGGGATTTCCGCCGCCATGACCGCTTCCGACATGCCTTACGCCTCAGCCTTTCCGCCCGTGGAGGAGGCCCGCTGGCGGGAACTGGCGACCGCCGCGCTCAAGGGCGCGCCGTTCGAGAGGCTGGTGGCGAAGACCTATGACGGCACGGCCGTTCAGCCGCTCTATGCGCCGGCCGCCGCCGCGCCGCAGCCGGGCCGCGCGCATTCCGGCCCCTGGGCGATCCTGGCGCGCGTCGACGCCGCCGATCCCAAAACCGCGAACGAACTGGCGCTGACGGATCTCGAAAACGGCGCGGGCGGCCTGCAACTCGCCTTTGCGGGCTCCGCCGGCGCCTATGGTTTCGGCCTGCCGGCGACGGAAGCCGCGATCGAGGCGGCGCTGGCGGGCGGGTTTCTCGACGCCGGCGCGCCGCTCGAGATCGACGCGCCCGGCCATAGCCGCGACGTGGCGACGGCGCTCGCCGCCCATGTAGCGAAGCAGAAGGTCGATCCGAAGGCGACGCTGATCTCCTTCGGCCTCGATCCGCTCGGCGGCCTCGCGCGCGGGGCGGCGACGCAGCCGTTCGGCGAAATCGCCGCGCACATGGCGGACGCGGTCAAGGCCCTTTCGGGCGCGGGCTTCGCCGGCCCGTTCTGCGTGGCGGACGCCCGCATCGTGCATGCCGCCGGCGGCACGGAAGCGCAGGAACTGGCCTACGCCATTTCGGCCGCGCTCGCCTATCTGCGCGCGCTGGAGGACGGCGGCCTGTCGCTCGACGCGGCGGCGGCGGCCATCTCCTTCCGCATCGCCGTCGACGCCGACGAATTTCTCGGCGTCGCAAAACTGCGCGCGTTGCGCCGGCTGTGGGCGCGCGTCGAAGAGGCCTGCGGCCTCGCGCCGTCTCCCGCGCTCGTGCACGCGGAAACCGCCTGGCGCATGATGACGCGCCGCGACCCCTACGTGAACATGCTGCGCGCCACCGTCGCCGTCTTCTCGGCGGCAATCGGCGGCGCGGACCGCATTTCCGTGCTGCCGTTTACGCAGGCTGTCGGCCTGCCGGACGAATTCGCGCGCCGCGTCGCGCGCAACACGCAGCTCGTGCTGCTCGAGGAATCCAACCTCGACAAGGTGGCCGACCCGACCGCAGGCGCCGGCGGCTTCGAGGTTCTGACCGCCGAGCTCTGCGACAAGGCCTGGGCGCTGGTGCAGCAGACCGAAAAAGCCGGCGGCCTCGCCGCGCAAATCGCCTCGGGCGCGCTCAAGGCCGATGTCGAAAAGGCCGCCGCCGAGCGGGCGAAGAACGTCGCGCGGCGCAAGGATGCGCTGACGGGCGCGAGCGAATTCCCGAACATCGCGGAAAAGCCCGTCACGGTGCTCGCGCCTGCTCCCACGACGCAGGCCGTCGCCGGCGCGCTCGCCGCGCATCGCCTGTCGGAGCCCTACGAAGCCTTGCGCGACAAGTCCGACGCGCTCGCCGCCAAGGGCAAGCGGCCCTCCGTGTTCCTCGCCAACATCGGTCCGATCGCGGCCTTCACCGCCCGCGCGACTTTCGCCAAGAATTTCTTCGAGGCCGGCGGCGTGGAGGCGCCGGGCAACGACGGGTTCGCGTCCGCCGACGCGGCGGCCGAGGCCTATGCGCAATCGGGCGCACCGATCGCCTGCATCTGCTCGTCGGACGCGGTCTATGCCGAGCAGGCGGAGGCCGTCGCCCGCGCGCTGAAGGCGAAGGGCGCAAAGCTCGTGATCCTCGCGGGACGTCCCGGCGACAAGGAGGCGGCCTACGCCGCGGCCGGCGTCGGCGACTACATTTTCGCGGGAGCGGACGTGCTCGGTTGCCTGAACCGCGCGTGGACGGCGATCGCCTGATGCGCGCCGCTCTCATCTGCATGAGCCTGGCGCTCGCAACGCCCGCCTTCGCCTTTCCGCGCACCTTCGACGGCGACTGGCAGGTGGAGGCGCGCACCACCGTCGGCGAATGCGCGCCGGAAATCTCCGGCACGGTCCATATCGAAGGCGGGCGCGTCGTCGCCTCGAACGCGCAAGGCGTCGAGGTCTGGGGCTATCTGGAAGACAACGGCGATATTTCAGCGCGTTTCACCTCGGGCCAGAAGATGGCGCGCGGCAACGGCAAGCTGAAGGGGGCGTCCGGCTCGGGCGCGTGGTCGTCCAACACCGATTATTGCGGCGGCGTCTGGACAGCGCAGAAAGAGAAATAGGTCAGCGCGCCATGCGGCGGGCATGCCGCCCGCGCGAGGCTTCGACCGGCGCCGCGTCGGGCGTCTCCGGCCGGCGCACCAGGGCGACCAGCGCATAGCTGACGATCTGCAGCAGGAACCAGGACCCCAGCTTCGGCAGGCCGACCATGCTCCAGCCTGCGCGTTGCGCCGGGTAGAGCCAGGTCTGCGTATACGTGCCGATATTCTCCGCGAACCAGATGAACAGCGCGGCGAGAAAAGCCGCGAGCAGCATGGGCATGCGGCGCCATGAATGATGCACGCGATAATAAATCCAGCTTCTGCCGAAGACGAGCCCGCAGGCCGCAAACAGCGCGTAGCGCATGTCCGGCAGCCAGTGATGCGTGAAGAAATTGGCGTAGATGGCCGCCGCCAGCACGCCCACTCGCCACAGCGGCGGATGGCGCAGAAAGCGGAAATCGAACAGGCTCCAGGCGCGCATCATGTAGGAGCCGATCGCGGCATACATGAAACCGGTGAAGAGCGGCGCGCCGCCGATGCGAAAGAAGGCGGCGTCGGGATAGATCCACGAGCCCTGCGCCGTCTTGAAGACTTCCATCAGCGTGCCGACCACATGGAAGATGAAGATGACCTTTGCTTCGTCGAGGCTCTCGAACCGCGTCCAGATCAGCACGACCTGGATAGCCAGCGCCGCCAGGAAGAGGAAATCGGAGCGCGCGAGCCCCGCGCCCCTCGGATAGAGCCAGTGCGTGGCGAGCATCAGCGCCACCATCAGCCCGCCGAAGACGCAGGCGACCGCCTGCTTGAAGCCGAAGCGCAGGAATTCGTAGATGAGAAGCCGCGCGTGCGAGCCGCTGCGCGCCCGGGCGGCCAGCCGCGCTTCCGCCGCCACGAACCGGCGCAGCGGCGGAAAGGTCTCGGCGGCGCTGCGCAGGCGGTCTCCTGCCCTGTCGTTCATGCGCGTCTCCCGGCGCCGAGGCATAGGTCTGCCGCATATCGTGCGGCGTGCCGATCTGCACGGCGCATGACCGTCGAATCGCCATCATAATCGCGGCCATTGCGGGCGCGGCGCCCCTTGCATATGACTTGTGGCGCGCGCGCAATCTGGGGCAGCGCGATTCCGGCCGCCGAAACGGGCGGAACGCGGATGCGCATCAACGACTTGCCGGCCGACGGCCGCCGAAGGAGCGAAGATGATCCGATTCGGAGAGATCACGATGGCCGCCGCGATCGCGCTGGCCGCAACGCTGGCGGGCAGCGCCGCGCAGGCCGCGCAATGCGGCAACAATTCCGCCGGCTTCGAGACCTGGAAGCAGCAGTTCGCGCAGGAAGCGCGCGGGCGCGTCGGGCAGAACGCCATTTCCGCGCTGATGGGAACGACCTACGCGCGCGCGACGATCGGCGCGGATCGCGGCCAGCACGGGTTCAAGCTGTCGCTCGACCAGTTCATGGCCAAGCGCGGCGGCGGCGTCATCGCGTCGCGCGGCAAGACCCTCAAGAAGTCGAACGCGGCGCTATTCGCGCAGATCGAGCAGCGCTACGGCGTGCCGCCGGGCCCGCTTCTCGCCATCTGGGGCATGGAGACCGGCTTCGGCGCCGTGCGCGGCCACCAGCACCTGCTCTCCGCCGTCGCGACGCTCGCCTACGATTGCCGGCGCTCCGACTATTTCACCGACCAGCTCTACGCCGCGCTGAAGCTCGTCGACCAGGGCGTGTTCAACGCCAATTCCACGGGCTCGATGCACGGCGAGGTCGGCCAGACGCAATTCATGCCGAAGACGGTGCTCAACTACGCCGTGGGCAGTCTCGAAACGCCGTCCGGCGCGCTGATGTCGACCGCCAATTTCCTGAAGGCGCACGGCTGGACGCGCGGCGCCGGCTATCAGCCGGGCGAGCCCAATTTCGCGGCGATCCAGGAATGGAACGCAGCCTCCGTCTACCAGCGCGCGATCGCGATCATCGGCGCGCGTATCGACGGCGGCGACCGGTAGCGGATCCGGGCGGCGTCCTTTTCAGCGGCGCGCCCGCTCCATTCCGGCGGGAGCCGCGGCCTGCGACGCCCACCGCTCCATGAGACGATGCGCGGCGGCGCGCACGGCTGGCGTATTCGCCTCGAAGAGGCGCCAGAAGAGGCGCGCGAACAGCATGGTCGTCGCCAGCACGCCGACAAACAGGACCCATTGCGGCAGGCCGGCGGGAATGCTGCGCCAGCCGAAGCCGAACCATGTCTGCGCGGCGGCGCAAAGAAATACGACGACCGGCATGTGGATCGCATAGAGCGAATAGGACACATCCGACAGCGCCGCATGCCCCGACCAACGCGAGAAGCGCCAGAGCGGCGACGCGTCGAACCGCAGCGCCAGCAGAACGTTGGCGAAGGCCAGGGCCACGGCCGCATCGGCAAGGCCGCCGATCCACCAGATTTCGATCAGCGAATAACGCAGGCCCAGGCGCAATCCGACCGCCACGACGACGAACAGCCACGCGGCGTTTCGCGCCGATCTCATCAACGGGCGACCCAAGCGGGCGGCGGCCGCGCCGAGCAGCCAAAGGCCGAAGCCGAAGAGGTGGTAGCTCAACGTCGCCGACATGATAGCCGTGACGCCGACGGCGGCGAACAGAGCGCACCGGCGCGCGCGCGGCGAATAGCCGGCGCTCAGGGATGCGCCGAACAGGCCGAAGGCGACGTAATACCAATATTCGTGCGAGAGGGTCCAAAGCGCCGAATCCGTCCCGAAATACGGCGCGTAGATATCCTGAAGGCCCGCGAGGTTCGCCATGAACACGCCGAGGCCGGAGCGGTCCGAATAGATCGGAAGGTCGTAAATTCCGGTCGCTCCGAAATATTTCCTGCCGAGCGCGTCGAGCGCCGCGGTGAGGACGAGCGCTGGAATCAGGACCAGATAAATCCGCGCCGTCCGGTCCACGAGGTAGCGCGAAAGGAAACGTTTACCGCGCGCCGCCTGGCCGAGAACGCCGCCGCCGATGAGGAAGCCCGACAATACGAAGAAGACGACGACCGCCTGGTGCGCAAAGCCATACAGGAACCAGGCGATGTAAACCAACAACCCGCGAAGCGCCTGCGGCGTGTCGACGACGTTGACCAGAACGGCGCCGTGAACATGCGTGAACAGGACGGCGACGGCCGCCAATCCGCGCGCGGCGTTGACGAAGCGAGAGGTCTGTTGATTCACCCTGTGCCGATCCTGGCTAGCCCGTAAATTCTCAGCGCGCCACCCGGCAACGTGACTTCGACCATGCGGCCTGTCGACTGATTTTCCACGATATCGCTAAGATTGAATTTAAACTGACAAATTGTCCCTTGCATAAATTTACCAGTATCGAGCATAGTGACTTATCGATGAATTTCGCGATTAGCCTCTAAAAAGAAAATTTAACAATTTTTTCAAGGAGATAAAAATGCCTCTTATTACGACTCAAGCCGATTGCATAGTATTCTCCTCCGCTTCCGGTTCGGACACGTTGCAAGGAGCTATCAACGCCGCCCAATCGGCGCAAAAACCGCTTTTTATTGCGGGAGGGGTCTATACGACGCCCGCCTTGTCGATCACCGCAAGCCTAACCGTTTGGGCTGCCAAGAATAGCGTGATTATTCGCTCATCGACCGGCAACGCGGTTAGCCTTTCGATTCATGCAGCAAGCGGACGCATGGCCGATGTTGTATTGAGTGGCTTGTCGTTCGATGGCGAGTCAAAATCTCTCGCATCGGGAGCGTCGGGGCTTGTAAATTTCAGCCAAGTCGATCGAATCGTCGTTGAAGATTGCTTTTTCTGGAGGTCCAATGGGACCGGACTCTATCTTAACAATACAAGCGGCCGTGTTTCGTCGAATGGATTTGATACCTGCAATACGGGCATATACTCAACCAATGGCTGGGGTATCACGATAGAAAATAATACCCTTTTCAACAGCCAGAATAACGGCATCTATGTGACGCGAGAACCATATGCCGCCAGTTCTCTTGGATTCGACGGAACGACGATCCATCGGAACCGGATCACTCAAACCCTTAATACGTCGGGCGGATCAGGCCAATTTGGCAACGCGATTTTGTGCTCGATAGTCCAGTTCGTGCGTATAACCGACAATATTATATCGGGAGCAAATTATTCAGCTATTCGCGCGAACTTTTGTAGCGACATGGTAATTTCTGGCAATCAAATCAACAACGCGAAAGAAACTGCAATTTTTGTTGAGAATCCCAGCGACTTCTCGCCTGGTTGGTCAAATGTCACGATTTCCGCAAATACCCTGAACGGGGTTGGAGGAGGCATTCATTTGGTCAACAATAACGCAGGAAGCCGTCGCGCCTCGGTCATAGGGAATGCGATTTACAACTCCCTAAAAAACAGCTTTCCTGAATATACAAGCCCAGACACTAATCCCGCAAACAAATATACTCGCATTACGTACGGCTCTGGCGTGATCATATCTGCCGATTGCATTGCGGAATCGAACGTCATCGAGAATACAGCCGGTCCTGGCATCATGCTGTCGCTTGCCGGCACTTGGAATAGCCAAACGCAGACCAATCCAGACAGGAATACAATTTCCGCCATTGTCTCAAAAAACATCCTCAAATACTGTCAGGTTGGTATCGGTTATAATGATTGGGACACACGCGGCTTTGCAGAGATTGCCGGCAACATAATCGTTGGCGCGACCTCCGCGCAGATTATCCAGATGCAGGCGACCAATCTGTCCGGCGTTCCCGGAAACCCAAACAATGGCTTTGGTCCCTATGCCATCGTGTCCGGCGCCTCGGATCAGGGAAGCACGAGCAACGCCGTAACAAATCGCTTTTCGTTTGACCGAAACAAGGTCGTTCCCGCCACCAACTAACGCCGCGGGCGTCGCCGGCACGACCGGCGGCGCTCATCGTTATTTGATTGCGGGGCGAGACGCGGTCTCGGCCTCAGCGCGCGATCGCGATCATCGGCGCGCGTATCGACGGCGGCGACCGGTAGGCGGCTTTACGCGTCGGAAGCGCGGCGAGACTGGCGCGCGCGCCAGCGCAGGAGGGCGAGCGTGGCGAGCGCGACGATCGTGGCCGCCCACGGAGCGCCGGCGAGAAGCAACGCGACGACGATGATCGTCGCGATCAGCCCGAGCGCTTCCGGCAGCGCGGAATTTTCTGCAAGCGCCGTCACGGCGCTCGCGCGACGCCCGGCGAAAGCGCCGGCCAAAGTCGCGGCGGCCGCGAAACCCGCCTGCGCCGGATCGAACGGCGCGGTCATGACGAGCAGCGGCGGCGTGGCGTAGGGAAAGGTTCCGAAGCGCGCCGCGGACTGGTCGAAGACCGCGATCTGCCAGAATTTTTCGTCCCTGCGCGCGGCATGGACGTCGAGCGTGACGAGGCCGCGCGTTTCGTCGTCCACGGCGAGCGAGGCCTTCAACGCGCTCTCCGCATCCGCGGCGTTGCGCGCCGGCAGTTTTTCGCGCGGCGCGATCGCTGCGGCGCGGACGAATTCTCCGGGCGATTGCCCGTGTTCGGCGGCGAGCGCACGCATCAGGCGGTTCACCGCGGCCAGCGCGGCCGTGCGGTCGAGCGCTGCCGAGGGGGCGAGATTTTCCGCGAGATCGAGAATTTCGGCATAGCCGAAGGGCGCCGTCCGATGCGCGGGCGCGCGCGGCGGCGCATGGGGCGACGATGGAACGGCGCCCGCGCCCGGCGCAACGATGCGAAATGCGGAGGCGGAATCATCCGCCGCGCGCCGACGCGTTGCGGCCGCCGCCACGAAATCCGCGAATTGCGGCGGCGGATCCGCAGGTCTGACCGGGCTGATGTTCATGAGGCCTCGCGCATGGACGCCACGATGCGCCGCGACGCTTGCGCGAGGCTGCGGCAAGATGAGCGAAAGCGCCGAAGGCGGACGGCCAAGCGTCGTGCATGTCTCCCGTCCGTCATTGCGAGGCGGCGCAACCGACGAAGCAATCCAGCCGCCGGCGCCAGGGCAGCGGAGGAATCGCGCCAGAACGGCGCCTCCCGGTGGCTGGATTGCTTCGTCGCGCTGTCGCGCTCCGCGCAATGACGGCCCTGTTCTTCGTCTAGCTGTGCAACCCCGGCGCCTCGTGCCCGGTGCGCGCGACATATTCGGTGTAGCCGCCGCCGTATTGATGTACGCCTTCCGGCGTCAGTTCCAGCACGCGGTTGGACAGCGCGGCCAGAAATCGCCGGTCGTGCGAGACGAACAGCATGGCGCCTTCGTAATTCTCGAGCGCCTTCACCAGCATCTCCTTCGTGGCCATGTCCAGATGATTCGTCGGCTCGTCGAGCACGAGGAAATTCGGCGGATCGTAGAGCATCTTGGCCATCACCAGCCCCGCCTTCTCGCCGCCCGACAGCACGCGGCACGGCTTTTCGACATCGTCTCCGGAGAAACCGAAACAGCCCGCGAGGGTGCGCAGCGAGCCTTGGCCTGCCTGCGGAAACCAGCCTTCGAGCGATTCATAGATCGTGCGTTCGTCGTCGAGCACTTCCATCGAATGCTGCGCGAAATAGCCCATCTTCACGCTGCCGCCGATGGCGACGCTGCCCGCATCCGGCGCGGCCGCGCCAGCGATCAGCTTCAGCAGCGTCGACTTGCCGGCGCCGTTGACGCCCATCACCGCCCAGCGCTCCCGCCGGCGCACCTGGAAGTCGAGCCCCTCATAGATTTTTCGCGCACCAAAACCTTTGTCGACATTCTTCAAGGTCACGACATCCTCGCCGCTGCGCGGCGCGGGCGGAAAATCGAAGGCGATGGTCTGGCGGCGGCGCGGCGGCTCGACGCGGTCGATCTTCTCCAGCTTCTTCACGCGGCTCTGCACCTGCGCGGCGTGCGACGCGCGCGCCTTGAAGCGCTCGATGAATTCGATCTCCTTGGCCAGCATTGCCTGCTGGCGCTCGAACTGCGCCTGCTGCTGCTTCTCGCTGAGCGCGCGCTGCTCGGCGTAGAATTCGTAATTGCCGGAATAGGTGGTGAGGGAGCCTGCGTCGATCTCGATGATCTTGCCGACGATGCGGTTCATGAATTCGCGGTCGTGCGAGGTCATCAGCACCGCGCCATCATAGTTGCGCAAGAACTGCTCGAGCCAGATCAGGCTTTCGATGTCGAGATGGTTGGAGGGCTCGTCGAGCAGCATGAGGTCGGGCCGCATCAACAGGATGCGCGCGAGCGCGACGCGCATCTTCCAGCCGCCGGAGAGATGGCCGACATCGCCGTCCATCATCTCCTGCGTGAAGCTGAGGCCGTCGAGAATTTCGCGGGCGCGCGCGTCGAGCGCATAGCCGTCGAGCTCCTCAAACCGCGCCTGCACCGCGCCGTAGCTTTCAATGATTTCGTCCATCTGGTCGGCTTGGGTAGGATCGGCCATCGCGGCCTCCAGCGCCTTCATCTCGGCCAGCACCTCCGACACCGGCCCGGCGCCGTTCATCACCTCGGCGACCGCGCTGCGGCCGGCCATTTCGCCGACGTCCTGGCTGAAATAGCCGATGGTGGTCCCGCGATCGACGGTCAGTTGCCCCTCGTCCGGCGGCTCCTGCCCGGCGATCATGCGGAACAGCGTCGTCTTGCCGGCGCCGTTGGGCCCGACGAGGCCGACCTTCTCGCCCTTCAGGATGACGGCGGAGGCCTCGATGAAGACGATCTGGTGGCCGTTCTGCTTGGAGATTTTGTCGATACGAATCATGCGGGGGTTATGG
>DAIRCS010000066.1:0-16960 GCA_036796555.1 Rhodoblastus sp.
CATTTCGCGCGCGCCGAGCGCGCAATTGAGGCCGACGGAGAAGGGCTTGGCATGCGCGATCGAGTTCCAGAACGCCTGCGGCGTCTGGCCAGACAGCGTGCGGCCGGAGAGATCGGTGATCGTACCGGAAATCATGACCGGCAGGCGCTTGCCCGTCTCGGCGAAGGCCTCCTCGATGGCGTAGATCGCGGACTTGGCGTTCAGCGTGTCGAAGATCGTTTCGACCAGCAGGAGATCGGCGCCGCCTTCGATCAGGCCGAGCGCGGCTTCCTTGTAGGCCTCGCGCAGATCATCGAAGGACACGGCGCGAAAGCCGGGATTCGACACGTCGGGCGAGATCGAGGCCGTGCGGTTGGTCGGGCCCATTGCGCCGGCGACGAAGCGCGGCCTGCCGTCTTCCTTTTCGGCGAGACGCGCCGCCTCGCATGCAAGCCGCGCGCCTTCGAAATTCAGTTCGCGCGCGACGGATTCCAGCGCATAGTCGGCTTGCGCGATCGTCGTGGACGAAAACGTGTTGGTCGCGCAGATATCCGCGCCCGCCTTGAAATAGGCGAGATGGATGTCGCGGATCGCATCGGGCTTCGTGAGGATCAGGAGATCGTTGTTGCCGCGCAGGTCGTGCGACCAGTCGGCGAAACGTTCGCCGCGGAAATCGCCCTCCTCCAGCTTGAGCTGCTGGATCATCGTGCCCATGGCGCCGTCGAGAACGAGGATGCGTTCGCGGGCGAGATCGGTGAGCTTGGTCATCTGTCCATTCCGAAGCGCACGCGGCGCGTTTTACCTTTGTCGTCTGGCGCAAATCTCTCCGCGCCCTCCCTCCCCACTCGCGGGGAGGGTGTCACGCGAAGCGTGACGGGTGGGGCATGATGCAAGACGGCGCCCGGCGGGCCCCACCCGCAATGCTGCGCATTGCGACCTCCCCGCGAGCGGGAAGGTAGATGCGCAGACGATGTCACGCGTCGACCTTCGCGCGCACGCCGAGCAGGTGGCACGTCGCGAACACGAGATCGGCGCGGTTCATCGTGTAGAAGTGAAAATTCTCGACGCCGTGATCCATGAGATCGAGCGCTTGCTCGGCCGCCACCGCCGCCGCGATCAAGCGGCGCGTCGCGGGATCGTCGTCGAGGCCCTCGAAACGATCGGCGAGCCATTGCGGCACGCTGGCGCCGGTCTTCTTCGCAAAGCCCGCCGTCTGCCTGAAGTTCTGCACGGCGACGAGGCCGGGCAGGATCGGGATGTTTATGCCGGCCTTCCGCACCCGGTCGAGATAGCGGAAGTAGATGTCGTTCTCGAAGAAGAATTGCGTGATCGCGCGCGTCGCGCCCGCGTCGATCTTCGCCTTCAGCGCATCGAGGTCCTGATCGAACGAGGCGCTTTCGGGATGCATCTCGGGATAGGCCGACACCGACACGTCGAAATCGCCGATCCGCCGGATCGCACGCACGAGATCGGTCGAGGTCGCATAGCCGCCGGGATGCGCTTCATAGGCCGTTCCGACGCCGCCGGTCGGATCGCCGCGCAGGGCCACGACATGGCGCACGCCCGCATCGTAATAGGCGCGCACGACATCGTCGATTTCCGCGCGCGTCGCGGCGACGCAGGTCAGGTGCGCGGCGGGCCTGATCTGCGTCTCGCGCACGATCCGCGCGACGGTCGCATGCGTTCTTTCGCGCGTGGAGCCGCCGGCGCCGTAGGTCACGGAGACGAAGTCGGGCGCGAGCGGCGCGAGGCGCTCGATCGCCTCCCACAAATGCGTTTCCATGTCGGCCGTCTTCGGCGGAAAGAACTCGAAGGAAACGCCGACCTGCTTGCGCGGCCCGCGGCTCGTGCGCGTGTGATCGTCCAGCTTTTCGAGCATGTCAGGCGAACTCCGTCGCGCCCTGCGGCGCCGTGTCGGCGATGAGCCGGCGGTCCTGCGCCAGCCAGATGGAAACGGTGAGCTTGCCGCTCGAGGGTTTTTCCGGCGCGAGATCGCGCCGCTCGATCACGTCGAGGCCGGCGTCCGAGAGCAGGCCAGCGATCTCTTCGTGCGAAAAACCGAGGCGGCGATGGGCGTGCTGCTCGCGCAGATATTCTTCCCCATGCGGCGCGAAGTCGACGACGATCAGACGGCCCGCGGGTTTGAGCGTGCGCGCCGCCTCGCGCAGGGCGCGCGCGGGATCGTCGAGATAGTGCAGCACCTGGTGCAGGATGGTCAGGTCGCAGGAATTGCGCTCCACCGGCAGCGCGTAAATGTCGCCCTGGCGCAATTGCGCGTTGCGCACGCCCGCGCGGTCGAGATTCGCGCGCGCGACGGACAGCATGGCCGGAGAAAGATCGACGCCGATCGCGCGGTCGGCGAGCGGGCTGAGCAGTTCGAGCATGCGCCCGGTGCCCGTGCCGCAGTCGAGCAGTTGCTGAATTTGACCCGCGCCGGCGATCGCGCGCACTGCGCGCTCCACGTCGGCCTCGGGCGCATGCAGCTTGCGCAACTGGTCCCAGCTCTTGGCGTGCGTCGCGAAATAGCGCGCCGCATGTTCGGCGCGCGCCTTGCGGATTTCGGCAAGCCGCTCGCGGTCGGCGGCGAGCGCGGGATCGCGCGGATCGAGCCGGGCGGCGATCTCATGCACGATTTCCGCGCCAGGCCCCGACTGGGCCGCCAGGAAAAACGCCCAGGCGCCCTCGCGATGGCGCTGCGCGAGGCCGGCCTCGACCAGAAGCTTGAGATGGCGCGACACGCGCGGCTGCGACTGGCCGAGAATGGCGACCAGTTCGGAAACCGCCAGTTCGGTCTCCGCGATCAGCGCCAGAATGCGCAGCCGCGTCTCCTCGCCGGCGGCGGCCAGCGCGGTCAGCGCGGCGTCGAGCGAGACTTGCGTGGGCGGAAGCTGGAAGGGTTTGGCCATGGCTCGGCTACGACTGAAAGATATAAAGATATCTTTATACGTATCCGAGAGCCGATTGCAAGCGGCCACAAACGAAACGGCCGGGCGCAAGCCCGGCCGTCGGAAAAGCTGAAGGCGCGCTCAGTTGGTCTTGGCGGCTTTCATGCAATCGCTGCGGAATTTCTTGCGTTCCTTGCCGTGCAGGCCCTTGGCGTCGGCCTGTTTCGAGCAGTCGAGCGAGGCGGCGCTGCGCGGCTTGTCCGCCTTCGGGGCGGCCTTGGCCGGGGCGGCGGGCGCAGCGGCGGGGGCCTGCGCGGCGGGCGCGGCCGACTGGGCGAAGGCGGGGGCGCCGGCCAGGAAGGCGAGCGCGGTTGCGGCGAGAACGATCTTCTTCATCTGACGTCTCCAAATCGGCATTTGCCGGCTGCGCATATGGCGATGTTCAAGATGAACGACAGATGAAGGATCAGTCCTGCGGCCTGATCACCGGCTTGCCGATCATCCTGCGCGCCAGCATGGACGCGATCACCTCCGGCGCCTCGGCGAGCGCGTGCACGCTGTCGGCGCGCGGCGAGATTTTGCCGGCGGCCGCCAGCTCCACGATCCGGCGCGTCAGCCGCGGCCCTTCGCCCGCATGCGCCCGCACGTGTCCGCCCCAGTCGACGCCGACCAGAGAGGCGCGCTTCAGCAGCGCCAGATTGAGCGGCAGCTTCGCAATCTCGCCCGAGGCGAAGCCGATGACGAGATGCCGCCCGCCCGGCGCGAGCGACCGGAAGGCGGCCTCGGACCATGCGCCGCTGACGGGATCGTAGACGACGTCCAGCCCCCTGCCCTCCAGCGCCTCGGTCAGCGCCTTGCGCCAGTCGTCCTGCGTATAGTCGATGGCCTTGTGGGCGCCGCGCGCCAGCGCCGCCTTGCGCTTGTCGTCCGAGGAGGCCGCCGCGATCACATAGGCGCCCATGCCGCGCGCGACGTCGATCGCCGCCATGCCGACGCCGCCGGAGGCGCCGAGGACGAGCACCGTTTCCCCGGCTTTCAGATCGCCGCAATCCTCGAAGCCGTAGATCGCCGTCCCGTAATTGATCAGCGCGGCGGCCGCCGCCGTCGGATCGAAATCCTCCGGCATGATCGCGCAGGCGCCGGCCATCATCAACGCTTTTTCCGCGAGTCCGCCGCCCATGACGAAGCCGGCGACGCGCTTGCCCATGAGCTTGTCCTCGGCGCCCGCGCCAAGCGCGATCACCCGGCCCGACGCCTCGCTGCCCGGCGTGAACGGCAACGGTATCTTCACCTGGTATTTGCCCTGCACGTGCAGCCCGTCGACGAAGCCGAGCCCGCAGGCCTCGACCTTGATGAGCACCTGCCCCGCGCCCGGAACGGGATCGGGAACCTGCTCGAGGCGGAGGTCGTTCGGGCCGGTATAGGCGTGGCAGCGGATCGCGCGCATCGGGGGCCTTTCATTGCGGCAAGGACAAAAATGGTCTAATTTCTAAAAATATGACCATATCGGAGCCGGTCATGTCCAGCTATTCGGTGGCCTACGCCAAGGAACAGCTTTCCAAGCTGATCGACGAAGCCTTGGCGGGAGAATCTGTCGTCATCACGCGGCATGGAAAGCCGGTGGTGGAACTGCGCCCGAAAGTAGCTCCGCCCCAGCGCAAGAAGGTGGATGTGGAATGGCTGCGCAAGCGGCGCGAGGCGCTACCGCCGCTCGGTGAGAACGCCGTCGACATTCTGCGCCGCCTGCGCGACGGCGACGAATGAATTTCTACCTCGACGCCAGCGCCATCGTTCCGCTCATTCTGCGCGACGCCCATACAGAGCGCATGAGCGCATGGATCGCGGAGCCTCGGGGCGACATCTTCGTCAGCGATTTCGCGGCGCTCGAATTTTTGAGCGTCGTCTCTCGTCAGGTTCGCATGCATGTCCTTTCGGACGAGGAGGGACGCATGGCAATCGATCTGTTCGAGGAATGGTCGCGCGCGTCGACCACGCAGACCCTGGCCGGAAGCGCGGACATAGCGCTCGCGAAGACCATCGTGCGTGATTTCGCGACCAAGCTCGCAGCGGCCGATGGCTTGCATCTGGCCGCAGCCATCAATCTCGGCGCGACGCTGGTGACGTTCGATCAACGGCTGGCGCAGGCGGCGCAGGGGCGAGGAACGGCAGTCGTGACGCCGGAATGATCGGAAGCGCTTTTCGCGGAACAACATGTCGTTGACAAGCGCAGGCGTATCGCGTGCGCCTGTTCGATCACCGCGAAAATTTCTTGTACTTCAACCGGTGCGGGATGACCGAGTCGATCCCCAGCCGCCGCTTCTTGTCTTCCTCGTAATCCGCGAAATTCCCCTCGAACCATTCCACATGGCTGTCACCCTCGAAGGCCAGCATGTGCGTGGCGATGCGATCGAGGAAGAAGCGATCGTGGCTGATGATGACCGCGCAGCCCGCGAAATCCGTCAGCGCCTCCTCCAGCGCGCGAAGGGTTTCGACGTCGAGATCGTTGGTCGGCTCGTCGAGCAGCAGCACGTTGGCGCCGCTCTTCAGCATCTTGGCGAGATGCACGCGGTTGCGCTCGCCGCCCGACAATTGCCCGACCTTCTTCTGCTGGTCGGCGCCCTTGAAATTGAAGGCCGAGCAATAGCCGCGGCTGTTGATCTCGCGTTTTCCCAGATAGATCACGTCGTTGCCGCCGGAGATTTCCTCCCACACGGTCTTGTTGTCGGCGAGCGCGTCGCGGCTCTGGTCGACGTAGCCGAGCTGCACGCTCTCGCCGATCGAGATCGAGCCCGCGTCCGGCTTCTCCGCGCCGGTGATCATGCGGAACAGCGTCGTCTTGCCCGCGCCGTTCGGCCCGATCACGCCAACGATGCCGCCGGGCGGCAGCTTGAAGGAGAGATCGTCGATGAGCAGCTTGTCGCCGAACGCCTTCGACAGGTCGTTGAAGTCGATGACGTTCTGGCCGAGGCGCTCGGCCACGGGAATG
The DNA here is from genome assembly GCA_036796555.1 of Rhodoblastus sp. Lineage (GTDB taxonomy): Bacteria > Pseudomonadota > Alphaproteobacteria > Rhizobiales > Beijerinckiaceae > JAJXWB01. Next base: position 5,851 of record DAIRCS010000066.1, read on the forward strand.
ATGATCTGCGCGGTCGTCGGCGCCTTGTCGTTCTGCTTGGCGACGAGTTCCTCGTAGCGCTGGATGCGCGCCTTGCTCTTGGCCTGGCGCGCCTTCGGGGAGGCCGCGATCCATTCGCTTTCGGCTTCCAGCGCGCGCTGGCGGGCCTTGTCCTCGCTCGCCTCCTGCGCGAGGCGCTTCTGCTTCTGATGCAGCCAGCTCGTGTAATTGCCCTCGTAGGGAATGCCGCGACCGCGATCGAGCTCGAGAATCCAGCCCGTGACGTTGTCGAGGAAGTAGCGGTCGTGGGTGACGATCAGGATGGCGCCGGGATAATTGCGTAGATGGCCTTCGAGCCAGTTCACCGTCTCGGCGTCGAGATGGTTCGTGGGCTCGTCGAGCAGCAGCAGTTCCGGCTGTTCCAGCAGCAGGCGACACAGCGCCACGCGGCGGCGCTCGCCGCCCGACAGCTTTGTCACATCAGCGTCGTCGGGCGGACAGCCCAGAGCGTCCATCGACTGGTCGACCTGGCTGTCGAGATCCCACAGGCCCTTGGCCTCGATCTCGTCCTGCAGGTTGGTCATTTCGTCGGCGGTCTCGTCGGAATAATTCGCCGCGATCTCGTTGTAGCGGTCGAGGATCGCCTGCTTCTCGGCGACGCCGAGCATGACGTTCTGACGCACGGTGAGATCGGGATCGAGCTGCGGCTCCTGCGGCAGATAGCCGACGCGCGCGCCCTCCGCGACCCAGCCGTCGCCCTGAAACTCGGTGTCGATGCCGGCCATGATCCGCAGCAGCGTCGACTTGCCGGAGCCGTTCACGCCGAGCACGCCGATCTTGGCGTCCGGGTAGAAGGACAGGTGGATGTTGTCCAGAACCTTCTTGCCGGCGGGATAGGTCTTGGTCAGACCCTGCATATGATAGATGAACTGGCGCGCCATGGGCTCGTCTGTCTCGTAGAGAGGAAAGGGGATTGGCGCCGCTTTTAGAGAAACGGGCGCGGAATGGGAAGCAGTTTCGCGCCGGTTCAGCCGACCGCCGACCTTATGTCGGTCCTGGCGAAATCATTGCCTTTGAAGAGCAGCGGCATGTCGAGCGTCGCGGCGCAGGCGTATGAAAAGCAATCGCCGAAATTCAGATCGGCGGCGTCCCCCACCGCCTTTCCGTAGCGGGCGGCGGCTTCGACAGCCGCCGCGCCGATTTCGGGCGTTATCGGCGATTGTTCGATGCCGTTGCGGTCGAGAAAGGCGAGGACGACGGCATGCGCGTTCCGGACTTCCGCCGCGGTCGGTTTGCGTTTCCGGCGCAGCTTCGCCGCCGCCAGGCTGACAGCCGCCTCGAACACCGCCATCGGCGAGACGACGAGCCTTTCGGCCTTGTCGATCGCCTTTTTCAAAGGCTCGCTTCCGGGCTCCCTGGCAAGCAATGCGACGATTGCGGAGGCGTCGACGAACATCAGTCCTCCCACATGGCGTCGGTGAACGCCTTCATGTCGAAGTCCGCGCGCGTCCTGCCGAGCGCGTCGGCCATCTTCATGACGCCGGCGTTGCGCTCGTCGAAGGATTGCGCCTTCCGGGCGCGCGCAAGCGCCTGTTCGAGCGCGGCGCGCACGGCCTCCGTCTTCGTGGCGGCGCGCGTCGTGCGCTGCAGTTCGCTGGCCAATGCGTCGACGGCAGGATCGCGAATGAAGAGGCCCATTGGATATCTCCAACAAGATATTCAGATATACGATATCAGATATTCACGATGCGGGAAAGGGAAGCCGCCCGTCTTCAAATCGACGCATATGCTATTCATGCGGTAATTTCGAGATTCGTGGATTGAACAGGAGACGGACGTGGGCGGCGATCCATCCGGCGACAACAAGGACCGCATTCCTCCGACCTTTTCGGATGGCCCGGTCTATCCGCCGCAGCGCGGCGTCCAGCCGGCCCAGCCGCGCGCGGCGGCCGCGGCGCCGCCCGTCTCGCTCCAGCCGGCCAAATCCACGCCTGCCGCCGCCCCGCAGCGCCAGAACCTGCCGGCGGCGGCCCCACTGCCCGCGCCCGAGGCGCCGCGCCCCGTTTTCGTGTCCGACGCCGCCGGCGGACCGGACGCGCTCGGGCGCTCGGCGCCGCTCGCGCGCCTGTCCGAGCTCCTCGCCCATCGCGGCGCGCAGGGCCCGCTGTCGATCGCGCTTCTCGGCGGCCCGGGTTCCGGCAAGACCCATGCGCTGATGGATGTGGTGGAAGGCGCGAGCCTGCTGTCCACCGCCGCGCTCGCCGCGCCGTCCGGTCCTTTCCTGCCGCGCATCGTCGCGCTGCGGCTGGAGGCCGCCGATCTCGGCGAGGCGCCGGAAGCCGCCGTCGCACAGCGCTTGCACGCGCGCCTGTCACGCGAATATCCGCATGTCGCCCAGCGCGCGGCCGAGGAAGCCGCGCATGCGGCCGCCGATCCGCGCCAGACGGCGCGCGCCCTCGCCGATCATGTCGACGAGGCCCGCCGGCGCGTCGCCGCCGAACGCGCCGCGCGCGACGAGGCCGCGACCCGGCGCGCACGGCTGACCGAAACGGTCCTCTATGAAACGCCGGGTTCGCAGATCGACGCCTATGCGCGCAGCGCGCGCGGCAAGATCGAGCCGGCGCTGCGCGCCTTCGGCTTCGCCGGCGCGGACCCGACCGCCGACTACAAGGGCCTCGTGCAGACGCTGGCCGAATCCGGTGGAACCGGCAACCGTTTCCTCGCCTCGCTGCGCGCGCTGTGGGCCTATCAGGGCCAGAAGCGGCTGATCGTGCTCGGCCTGGTCTTCTTCTTCTTTTCCTGGCTGCTCAACGTCATGGCCGTCGACCGCGGCTGGCTCGATCCGCTGCAATCCGGCGGCGACAGCCTGAAGGGCGTCGCCGGCTGGATCGCCGCGCATGTCGGCGTGCTGGCGAGCGCGGGCCGCATCGCGCAACTGCTCGGCCTCCTGTGTTTCGCCATGCTCGTCTGGCGCGCCTGGCGCTTCTCGCAACCGCTGTGGCGCGGCGCGCATCTGCTGGACATGGACATAGCCGCGCGAAAAACCGATCTGGACCATCAGATCGCCCATCACGCGCAGCGTGTCGACGCGCTGTCGCGCGAGGCCGACGCGCTTGCGGAACGCGCGGGCGAAGCCGAGAAACGGGCGGGCGGCGGCGGCGCGCCGCTCGTCGCGCCCGCCTTCATGCGCGCGACGCCCGACCACACGGCCGAGGCGCGCGCCTATTTCGCCGCGCTGGATTCCATTTCCTCCGGCGAGGGCGATGCGAAGGCCGCGGGCGCCGCGCCCTCGCGCTACGTCATCGCGGTGGATTCGCTCGACCGCCTGCCGCCGGCGCGCGCGCTCGCGCTGCTGCAGGCCGTCTCGTCGGCGTTGGCGCGGCCGGCCTTCGCGCTCGTCACCGCCTTCGATCCGCGCCATTTCAATGCGCTCGAAGGCGCGGGCGTGGCGCTTGCGCGCATCGTGCAGACGCCCTTCGCGCTCGGCGGCGGCGAGGCGCCGGGCTGGGGCGACTTCGTCGAGCAATTGTCCGGCCGCGCGCCCGCCCGCCGCGCCGAGCGCGCGCCACAGGCGACGTCGCGTCTCGACCTGCCGCTGGCCGAGCCGGAAACGCGGCTGCTGACTGCGCTGGCCGCGCTCGCCGGCCCCGCGCCGCGCAACGTCAACCGCCTCGTCAACGCCTATCGCCTCTCCCGCCACGACGCGCCCGACGATCTCGCCGCGCTCGCCTGCCAGCTCGCGCTCATGATCGGCGGAACGCGCACCGAGCGCGACGCCGTCGCCAAGGCTCTCGCCGCGAGCGATCCGGCCGCCGCCTTCGCCGCGCCCGAGGCCGGCCCGCGCGTCGCCGCCGCGCTGCAGGCCGCGGCCGCCGCGCAGGGCGGCGCGGTCACGACCGCCTCCGCCATCCGCGCCGCTTCGGTCGCGCGCATGTGGACGTTGTAGAAACGGACCGCGAGCCTTCAGGCTCGCGTCGTCTGCAGCGCAATCCGCAAGCCTGAGGGCTCGCGGTCCGGGAGAGGCCGCCATTTCGTCAGCGCCCGAATCATCGCGTCCCCGCCTTTCCCGCGCGATCTGGGCGCTCGGCTTCACCTCCATGTTCATGGACGTCTCGTCCGAGGCGATCCATGCGCTGCTGCCGGTCTATCTGACGACCGTGCTCGGCCTCTCCGCCGCCGCCATCGGAATCATCGAGGGCTTCGCCGAAGCGACGACGCTCGCGGTCAAGATTTTCTCCGGCGCCATGTCCGACTGGCTCGGTCGCCGCAAGCTGCCGACGCTGATCGGCTACGGGCTCGCCGCCGCGACCAAGCCGGTCTTCGCGCTCGCGACCGGGCCTGTCCTCGTCGTCGCGGCCCATCTCGTCGACCGCTTCGGCAAGGGCGTGCGCGGCGCGCCGCGCGATGCGCTGATCGCCGATCTCACGCCGCCGCAGCAGCGCGGCGCCGCCTTCGGCCTGCGCCAGGCGCTCGACACGATCGGCGGCGTCGTCGGACCGCTCGCCGCCGTGGCCCTCATGCTGGCGAGCGGCGACGATTTCCGCCTCGTCTTCGCCCTCGCCATCCTTCCCGCGCTTCTTTCGGTCGGCACGCTCGCGCTGTTCGTGCCCGCCGACCGCGCGACTCCGCACGCAGCGGAATTTCCCCTGTCGCGCGCGGCGGCGCGCCAGATGCCGCGCGAATTCTGGATCGTCGTCGCGCTCGGCGCGGGGCTTGCGGCGGTCCGCGTCGCCGAAGCCTTTCTCGTGCTGCGCGCGACCGGCCTCGAACTGGACGCCGCATGGGCGCCGCTCGTGCTCGTCGCGATGAGCGTCGTCTACGGCGCCGGCGCCTATCCGGCCGGCGCGCTGTCGGACAAATTCTCCACGCGCACGATGGTCGTGGCGGCCTTCGCCGCGCTCTGCGCCGCCGACGCGCTGCTCGCCGGCGCTACATCATTGCCCGTCTTCTTCTGCGGCGTGGCGATGTGGGGAGCGCATATGGCGCTGTCGCAGGGCCTGTTCGCGAAGCTCGTCGCCGATACGGCGCCCGAGACGCTGCGCGGCACGGCCTTCGGCCTGTTCAATATCGCGAGCGCGGTCGCGCTGGTGATCGGCAATTCGGCCTTCGGCTTCCTCTGGGCGGCGCAGGGCGCGCCGTTCGCTTATGCCGCGGCGGGGATCGGCGCGCTCGCGGTCGCGCTCGCCGCATTCCTCGCGCTGACGCCGCCCGTCAAGCGCGACTGACGCTGCGGCGCCTACGGTTTGTTATGAATGGACGCGCATCATGCGCGGATATTTTTCCCGCACGCGTCATGCCCGACTTCACATTCATCCTGGCCAGCGTCGAACGCGAGGCCGCCCAACGCAAGGCGCGGCGGCCGTTCACAGCGCGGTTCGGCGCGGGCCTTGGCGCGACCGGCGTCCGCGCGACGCAAGGCGCATGCGAAGCCTTCGCCGCCTATGCGGCGGCGGGCGCGCTCGAAAAAACCGTTACGGTCCCGCCGCCGCCCGACGCCGCCGCCCTGCGCCGCGCGATTGCGGCGGCCCGAAACGCGGACGACCTGCGCGCGCTGCGCCGCCTCGCCGCGCGCGCCCTGCATCCCGATCACGGCGGCGACGGCCTCGCGCTCGCCGAATGCAACGCGTTGATCGACGACGCCCTCGAAGCCTGACCGCAAATTGCCCAAGCCATCCTCGGCTGTCATCCCGGACGGCCGAAGGCCGATCCGGGATCCAGCCGGACGTTCAGGACGGCTTCTCGAAGAAGAACCTGAGCTGCCTGTCCGCTTTCGGATCGCAGGGCGCGACGACGATCTCGAATGGGAATTTCGCCTTCTCGTCGGCGAGTTTTGGGATCGTCCAGCATTCGTTGTCGGCCGAACGCACGGGCGCAGGCTCCCCCTGCCTGTAATCTGCCGACCATTGCGCGCCCGCCTCGCCGCATGTCCGGAGCGCGACGAAAGGCGTCGGCCCGCCACGCGCGACGCCGGCGCAGAGCCCCTCGCTCTTGTCGATCTTCAGGACGTCGCCCGCGCGCAAAAACCTGTTGGCCGACCTGTCGCCGGGGCACGTGTCGAGCACGAGCTCCGCGCCCGTGATCCACTTGCCGCCGCGCGCGACGACGCAGCTCTGCGAGGCGCCTGGGAAATCGGGAGAGATCGTCTCGCCCTTCGGCTGCGCGGCGAGCGCGGCGGCCCTCTGCGCCGCCGGCAGGTCGCGCGCGCAGATGCGCGCGTTGGCGTTCTCCCAGCACGCGCCCTTGCGCGTCAGCGTTCCCAGCGACGCGTGCGCATGCGTCGATCTCGGGTCGGCGTTCCACGAGGCCTCCGCCGTCTTGCCGCCGGGATTGGCGTTGACATAGGCGAAATAGTCCTTGCCGTTGATGCGGAACGAGCCGTCGGGATCGGCGTCGAACTGGCACTGGCCGTCGATATAGGTTTTGCCCTTCACGACCAGCGTGCAGAGCGCGGGACGCGAGGCCGCGAGCGCGCCCGCCGTCAGGAATCCGGTAAGCGCGAGCGCGCCGACGATCGAGCAAACGTGTTTCATCGATCGATCCCCCGTCCGATCACTCGCCCGTCCGCACGATCATGATGTCGATGTCGCGCGTCGGCGTGAAGTTCCGGCGTCGCACCTCGAATGTCGTCGGCCCGGTCTTCTTCACGCCCGTCTCGCAGAAACTGACCAGCGCATCTGGCCTGCCCTTGTCGACCGTCAGCCGATAGTCGCCGATCGGCCCGGCCCAGTTGGCGCCCGTCGTCAGCACGTAGTCGATGCGCAATTCCGGCGGCGGAACGCCCTTGTTCCGCCGCGTCATCGCCTGGACGCCGTTGATGAAATCCCTGTCGGCGCAGAAGCGCGTCCGATATTCGCGCTGCGTCGCGGCGTCGGCGTCCCTGTCGAGCAGGGACGTCTGCACCGTCGCGCCGACGCTCGGCTTGTAGCGGTGTTCGATCGCGATCTCGCGGCCGGCCGGAAAGGTCTGCTTCCAGAACCAGGTCTGCTTCAGCGTCCATTCCGGCCCGACGTGATGCTCCATCCCCTTGCCCGCGTCGTAATCATCGGCGCGCACGATCTTCTCGGCCTCGAGCTTCTTCTGCACGTCCTTCGGCAGGGCGTCGAGCGCGGCGAGCGTTCGCTTCGCCCTGGGCATGAGCGGAATGTTCAGCGCCCTGAGACGCGCCGTCACATCCCTCCCCTCGATCATCGCCTTCCGCTCGACCTCGGCCTTCACGGGCGCGCCGTCGACGCTCGTGCGGAAGTCGAGGAAATTATCGGCCTCGTCGTCGGGCACGGAGATATTGTTGGCGTCGGTGAAATCGACGCCGGGCATGGGAAAAGCCACCGTCACGACCTGGTCGGCGCGCGCGCGATTGAAGAAGCGATAGCGCACGACGATCTCCTTCTCGGAAATCGACAGGTCTTCCGATCGCATTTCGATATCGTCGGTCTTGCCGAAGACGAGGCCGCCGGCCGTGAGCGCGGCGGTCGTGTCGTTGGCGAAGGCGGGCGGCGCGCGGAGGATCGCGCCCGCGCAGGCGAGCGCCGCCAATGCAACCCGTGAAGAAAATCGCAAGTCCGGTTCCTTCGGCTCGAACCCGCCGAAGCAAACAGGATTTCGCGCATATGGACAAGCGTCTCGCGCTACCGCGGTTCGTCACAAGCTGGAAACGACGCCGTCATTGCGAGCGGAGCGAAGCAATCCATCCACCGGCATTTGACCCAGTTCCGGGGATGGATTGCTTCGTCGCTTCAGGTGAAACCGCAACGCGGTTTCACCGGAGCTCCTCGCAATGACGGCCGGATGATTGTGCTTTACTGAAACGCTTCAGTCGCGCGTCTCCAGCGCCCGCAGCGCCTCCTCCAGCGGCTGCGCATGCGCGAGCACGAGATCCGTGGCGGCCGCCACATCGTCGATATGCGCGTGCGGCAGGCGCGCCGGCGGCGCCGCGAGGTCGGAGATCAGCGCGACGATCTGCGCATCCTCGGCCTGGCGCAGCGGCTTGCCGTTGGCTGCGCGAAAAATCTCGATCTTGCGATGGGCGTCCGAACGAAAACCCTCGATCAGCACGATGTCGACGGGCGCGAACATGCGCAGCAGGTCGCCAAGCCGCGGCTCCGGCGCGTCGCGCAATTCGGTGAGCAGCGCGAGCCTCTGGCCCGAGGCGACCAGAACCTGTGCCGCGCCGGCTTCGCGATGGCGGTGCGAATCCTTGCCCGGCCTGTCCATGTCGAAGGCGTGATGCGCGTGTTTCAGCGTGGAAACGGTCAGGCCGCGCCGCCTGATTTCCGGAATGACCTTCTCGATCAGCGTGGTCTTGCCGGCCCCGCTCCATCCCGCAAGGCCGATCACGCGCATGGCCGGCCCGTTCTTTCCCGCGTTCTTTCTTGATTGCCCATGATCCTGTATCTAGCAGAGGCCATGGGACATGCGGAAGCAGCGCCGACCAGCCGCCTCGCGGCCGTCCTCTTCGATCGCGAGGAGGCGGTCGACGATGTCATGCGCGCCTTCATCGCCGCGCTGCGCGGGCGCGGCGCCAGGGTCGCCGGCCTCGTGCAGGAGCCGGGCGCAGAGGAACGCGACCTGCAGGTCTGCGACCTTTCGACCGGCGAGCGCCTGCCCATCATGCAGGACCTCGGCGCGCAATCCACGGGCTGCGCGGTCAACCCCGCGGCCATAGCCGTCGCCGCCCGCATGCTCGACCGCGCCCGCGGCGAGAAGCCGGACCTTCTGGTCGTCAACCGCTTCGGCCGCCTCGAGAGCGAGGGCGCCGGCATGATCGCCGAGATCGGCGCGGCGGTGTCGGAGGGCGAGGCCGTGCTGATCGCCGTGCCGCTGCGCTACGGCGACGCCTGGAACGCCTTCGCCGGCGGTCTGGACGCGCAGATGCGGCCGGACCTCGCTGCGCTCGAGAACTGGTGGCGGGCAACCACACGCGAAGCCGCCTCAACCTGACATCATCCAGTCTTCCGCCCGCGCCAGATCCTCCGGCCAGTTGACGTTGAAGAAGGGATCGCGCGGCTGGTCCTGCCATTCGGCCACCGCCGGCGCCTGTCGCGTCACGAAAGTCTCGGCCTTGCGCAATCCGTCCTCGACGAGCGCGCGCCGCAATTCGGCTTCCATCGCGACGGACCAGAGCGCGATCACGTGATGCCGCCGCCCGCCTGACGCGGCGACGGCCATGGCCGCTTCGGCGCGGCGCCGCGCCTCGTCCAGCCGTGCGACGAGGTCGGCCGGCGCGAAGGGAACGTCGACCGACAGCGTGCACAGAGAACCGAACCCCTTTTCCCGCGCCAGCCGAGGCCCCGCGAGAACCCCCGCCAGCGGCCCGGCGTCGGCGAGTTCATCGGCGACGACAGGCAGGCCGAAATCCGCGAAGCGCCCGGCGTCGCCATTGGCGTTGAGCGCCAGCGCGCCGCATTGCGGCCCGAGCCGCGCGAAGGCGTGCGCGAGCAGCGGTTTCCCCGAAAGGCGCAGCAGCGCCTTGTCGGCCCCGCCCATGCGCCGGCCCTGCCCGCCGGCGAGGATCAGGCCGAGCGCGTCACGCATCGGGCGCTGTCAGAACTTCCACCATAACGCGCTGACAATGCCACGCTCGGCTGCCGAATTCACCCCGCGCAGCGCGAGCAGGCCGCCGACCTGCGCCGATACCGTCTCGGTGATGTCATAGACCACGCTCGCTTTCATCTTCTGCGACAGCATGAAGCGGTCGCCGATCCGGCCGGGATTGATGGCGGTGAAGGTTTGCAGCATCAGCGTCGCGCGCGCGAACGGCCGCACCGCGTAGGTGGCGTCGAGACGTATCTGGTGGCCGAACGTCGCGCGGGTGCGAAAACCGATCTGGAAGTCGATATAGCCGCCAAGGCCAATCACCTCCATCTTGCGGCCGAACAGCAGCCGAACGTCGACCTGCGCGCGTTCGCGCATGTCGGAAAATTCCGCCGCGCTGCGCCCGGCCGGCGCATAGCGCATCGTCGCCTGCGCGGAAAAGATATTGTCGCCCGTCTCGAGAATCTTCATCCGCGCGCCGGCTTCCGTCACGCCGGGGCGCGTGCGGCTGACGCCGGGCGGCTTCGCGCGAAACGTGAACCACGAGGGATCGCCGATCAGCGTGACGGATTCGCTCAGGCCGTATTCGGCGTAGGTGGAGAGTTCGAACTTGCGCCAGGCCGGAATGACGCCGCCGCGTCCGAAGGCGTCATAGGCGAGTCTGGCCTCCGTGAAGGCGAGCTCGGCGATGACCTGCCCATGCTCGGGCGCCTGCATGAAGGCGCCCGCCCATGCAAGACCGGGCGCGAAAAACGCCGCGAGCACGCAAAAAATACGCAACATGAAAACAACTGAAATACTTGACCGGAAGCGTCATTCTACGTCGCCCTCGACGCAAGTCGAGAGCAACGCGCAGTATCCATGGGTAACAATACTCAGATAGTCCGCCATGGCCGCCCGGTCAGGCGACCGGCGTCTCGGCGCCCGCCGCCGTATAGGACTTGCCCCTGTAGACGACGCGCTTCAATTGCAGATCGCCCTTCGGCTCGAAAGCGTCCGCGCGCAGCGAAAATTCGCCCTTGTCGAGTTGCAGGCCGAGCAGCGCATAGGCGCCGATCATCATGCGCGCCGCCGAGCCCGTATACCAGGCCCAACCGCCGCGTCCTTCATAGCCCGGTCCTTCGTAGACGTCGGCCGCCTGCTGGTGCGGCGGCAGGCCGTAGCGCTCGGCGGCTTCGGGCGTCGCATATTTCGACAGCGGCGAGATCTCGACCCAGCACCGGTAGGCGCGCGCGAACAGCCGCGCGGCCTCCTGCGCGTCGCCCTTGGCCTGCGCCTGTTCGGCGAGCATGACCAGCGCATCCACGAACCAGGAATCGCCGTGCGAATATTGCCCGCCGTTCTCGCGCACGCCCGGCGGATATTCGGCCGAGCGTCCGGGGAAGGGATCGGATTGCTCGTCGTAATGCGGATTGACGAGCAGGATGCGGTCCGGCCGCTCCAGCACGTTCAGCGCCTTCTCGACGGATTCCACGCCGCGCGAAAAATCCACGGCGCGCGAGATGACCGGCCACGAGGCGACCATCGCGCTCATCGGCGTCACTTCCTTGCCGCTGTCGGCGAAGGCGCGCAGGTAGCGGTCGCCGCGCCAGCACTTGTC
>DAIRCS010000067.1:0-16708 GCA_036796555.1 Rhodoblastus sp.
CGAAGGGATTGGCGACGAATTTCTCCGCCGTCAGCTCGTCGCGCTTCAGATAGCCCTTCGCGACGCCGGGGCCGCCGATCAGCAATTCGCCCTCGACGCCCCGGTCGAGCAGGTTCAGCGCGTCGTCGCAGACATAGGCCGTGTAGTTGGGGATCGGCCCGCCGATGGTCACGGGCTTGTCGGGCTCGACGATCGACGCGGTCGCGACCACCGTCGCTTCCGTCGGGCCGTAGGAATTGAAGATCGTGCGGCCGGGCTTGCACCAGCGCGCGGCGACCGCCGGGGGACAGGCCTCGCCGCCGAGGATGATGATGCGCAGCTTCGGCGCGTCCTTCGGCATCATGGCGAGCAGCGTCGGCACCGTGTCGAGCACGGTCACGCCGGCGTCGTCGAGGACATCGGGCAGCCTGTCGGCCTCGCCCATCACCTGCGGCGTCGCGACGAACAGCGTCGCGCCGACGAGATAGGGGATCCAGATTTCCTCCATCGACAGGTCGAAGGCGACGGAGGCGCCCTGGAAGACGACGTCGCTCGCGGAGACGCCGTAGAGCTCGTTGGCCGAGCGCAGATAATGGCAGATGTTGCGCCCGGTGATGACGATGCCCTTCGGGACGCCCGTCGAGCCCGACGTATAGATCATGTAGGCAGGATGATCGGGCGTCGCGCCGAGCGCGCGCGCGTCGACCGCGCTCGTGTCGGCGGAATCGACGATGGCGTCGTCGATCAGGATCGGGCAGGGCATGTGGCCTTCGGCCTTCAGCGCGAATTCCGCCGAGGTCAGCAGGCCCTTGGCCTCCGCGTCGGTCAGGCAGACCGCGATTCGGTCGACCGGCGCGTCGGCGTCGAAGGGCAGCCAGGCCGCGCCCGTCTTGGCGATGGCGATCTGCGCGATCAGCAGTTCCGGTCCGCGCGCCATCCACAGGCCGACGACGTCGCCGGGACGAACGCCGCGCGCGACCAGCGCCCGGGCGATTCCGGTCGCCAGCGCGTCGACCTCGCCGTAGCTGTAGATGCGCTCCAGCGTCTCGAGCGCGGCGTGATTCTGGCGGTGGCGCACGGTGTCGGCGAATATTTCCGCCAGCAATTCGTCGCGTAGGTGTTCCGGCGCAATGCGGCCGACCAGAACGGACTTGGCCGACCCGACCGGCGCGCCAGCGGTTTCAGGCTGGGCGCCGGCTGGGGCGTCCATCAGGGGAGTGTCGATTTCGTTCATCCGGTCCGGCTGGTTTTTCCGTTGCGCCTGTTCCCGCCCGTCCGCCGCGAGCCGGTTCCTGCCCTGTCGTTCGGCGCCGACGCGCACGTTCGGCCGTCCGTTCTGCTTGCGAACGCCTTAGCATAAGTATCGTGGCCCTCCTATCCCGCCCGGCGACTGAACGCGCAATGAACGCAAGTCACTCCCAGCGCCCGCGGCCGCCGGAAAATACGAGAAGCCGCCCTTGATACACCGGCATGGCGTGCGTCTCCTCGGGCGCCACGCCGCCGATCAGCGCCATCAGCGCGCGCGCCACGCCGCCATGGGCGGCGACGACGGCCGGGCCGGCGCGCTCGTCGAGAAAGGCGCGCACCCGTGCGGCGAGATCGGCGTAGCTCTCGCCGTCCGGCGGCCGGAAGTTCCAGAAATCCGCCTTGCGCGCCGCCACGGCGCCGGGATAGCGCGCGTCGATCTCGGGCCAGGTCAGGTCCTGCCAGCGGCCGAAACACAATTCCATCAACCGCTTGTCCCGGATGAAATCGTCCTGCGGCAGGCCGAGCGCCCCGCGCGCGATATCCATCGTGTCGCAGGCGCGCGACAGCGGCGAGGCGAACCAGCCGATCCGGTCGAAGGCGAGGCCGTTCTGCGCGAGCGCGGCGCCGAGTTTTCGGCCCGCCTCCCCCGCCTGCGCGCGGCCGAGCGGCGAGAGGGGCGTGTCGAGCTGGCCCTGGATGCGGCCTTCCGCATTGTAGAAGGTTTCGCCGTGCCGGAAGAAGAAAAGGGGTGTGGCGGGATCGTAGGCCATGGCGCTTTCGGCGGTGCAGAGGCTTGCGTCAAAGCACGAAAGCCGCGGGACGGCAAAGCCGGCCCGCTTGCGGCTGGCGCGGCGGGCTGCGACAAAGCCGGCAATGCGCCGCGCGAGGCGGCCGGGCGAACAGGGCGGGGAATACGATGTCCAAGTCGGAATTGATCGGGTCGAGCGCCAATGCGCTGGTCGCGCGGCTGAGGGCCGGCGAGATCACGCCGCACGATTGCCTCGACGCGCTCGAGACGCGCATCGCCGAGGTCGAGCCCAGGATCAATGCGCTGCCGATCCTGTGCTTCGACCGCGCCCGCGCCCATGCCGACGCGCTGATGAGGAAGCCGGCGGCCGAGCGCGGCCTGCTTGCCGGCCTGCCCGTGCCGATCAAGGACCTGTCCTGGGTCGCGGGCGTTCGTTCCACCTCGGGCTCGCCGCTGTTCGCGGATTTCGTCCCCGACAGTTCGGATATCGTGGTCGACAAGATCGAGGCCGAAGGCGGCATCGTCTACGCCAAGTCGAACACGCCGGAATTCGGCGCCGGCGGCAACACGTTCAACCCTGTCTTCGGCATAACGCGAAATCCCTGGGATACGTCCCGAACCCCGGCCGGCTCGTCGGGCGGCGCGGCGGCCGCGCTGGCCAGCGGAACGGCGTGGCTTGCGCATGGCTCGGACATGGGCGGCTCGCTGCGCAACCCCGCGAGTTTCTGCGGCATCGTCGGCATGCGCCCGACGCCCGGCCGCGTCGCCTCCAACAACCGCGCCATCGTCGACCAGACGCTCGGCGTCCAGGGCCCGATGGCGCGCACGGTCGAGGACCTCGCCCTGCTGTTCGACGCCATGGCGGGCGAGGACAGGCGCGACCTCCTGTCGAAGCCCAGGCCGGCCCAATCCTTCCTGTCGGCGGCCCGCTCGGGCTGGCTGCCGAAACGCGTCGCCTATTCGCGCAATCTCGGCATCACGCCTGTCGATCCGGAAATCGCGGCCGTCACCCGCAGGGCGGCCGAGCGGTTCGCCGAGGCCGGCGTGACGGTGGAGGAGGCCTCGCCCGACCTCTCGGGCGCGCACGAGTGCTTCCGCGTCCTGCGCGCGCGCAGCTTCGCGACGGGGCTCGGGCCGCTGGTGCTGGAGCATCGCGACAAGTTCAAGGAAGACATCATCTGGAACGTCGAGGACGGGCTCAACCTGACCGCCGATGAGATCGCGCGCGCTGAACGCCACCGCACGCAGCTCGCCATGCGCATGGACGCCTTCCTGCGCGACTACGATCTTCTGCTGTGCCCGGCCACCGTGGTCGCGGCTTTCCCGGTCGAGCAGCGCTACCTCGCCGCTTGCGACGGTTACGACTATCCCAACTACATCGAATGGCTGTCGATCGCCTACGGCCCGACGTTGTGCGGCGTGCCTGCGCTCTCGCTGCCCTGCGGCTTCACGACGAGAAATCTGCCCGTCGGCCTGCAGGTGATCGCGCCGACCAACGAGGACGGCAAGGCGATCGCCGGCGCCCGCGCGCTGGAGCAAATCCTGGGGCTGGACACGCTGAAGCCGGTCGATCCGCGATAGTCTACCGCAAGACCCACTGGCAGATCTTGTAGCCGTTGCGCCGCTGCGCGAGGTCCAGATGGATATGGTCCTCGTGATAGCCGTCCGAACCCGGTCCCAGAACGGTCGTGAACCGCGCGCAGGCGCTGTCCTTGATGGCGGTCGCGACCGCCAGGTCGTTGCGCTTGTCCGTCAGGCGCAGCGTGCTTCCGTCCGTGAATTCGATGCCCGAGAGGTCGACGGCGCCGCCAAGCGCATGTTCGGACAGTTTTGCGCCGAACTGCCGGTTGCGGGTGCGGCAATCGTAGGCGTCGGCGGTCGCCACGCGCTTGATCCGGCGGCCGTAGAATTCCGTCGCCGGGGCGAGCGTCTCCCGCACGAAGGCGCCGAGGCGGGCGGCCAGATCGCAGCGCATCACGGGCGCGGGCGAGATCTCGATCCGCCGCTTGTCCTGCAGGATCACCGCGACCAGCGATACGGGCGCGGCGATGCCGCAGCCCCCGTCGCCGGAAATGGGCGGGCGGACCTCGGTGACGAGATTCGCATCTGCCAGCACGGCCTGGCAGGCCGCGTCCGCCTCGAGCCTAGGCAGGGACGGGTCGCGCGCCGGCGGTTCCGGCGCATAGGAGAGGAGATCGGCCGGGCGCGGCGGCGGTTGCGGCGCGGGGCGATCCATCTGCGAGAAGGGACTGGGCGCGCCAGGACGGTCTTTCGTCTCGGCCAAAGCCGGCGCGGCCTGGAGGGCGAAGGCGGCGGCGAGAATGATGGCGCGCTGCATGTCGTCCTCCCGGCGGCGTATCCACCGGCCGAACGCGGCGAGAGCCCGATCGTTCCTGCGGACCGATCGTTCTTGCGGACCCTACGCGCGCCTGGCCTTTTTCGAGACGCCCCCGGCCTCGCTCGCCCGCACCAGATCGCGCGAGGCGACGAGCAGCCGCTCGAATTCGGCGAGTTCCGCCGCCGGCATCCGGCCGAGCGTCTCGTCGACGAAGCCCTGCTGCGCCTCGATGCCCTTCTGCGCCGCGACCCGGCCGGCCGGCGTGAGGAAAATGGCGTGGGAGCGCCGGTCGCTGGCGATGGTGCGGCGTTCGACCAGCCCGGCCGCGGCCAGCCGGTCGATGAGGCCGGATATATTGCCCTTGGTCACGTAAAGCCGTTCGGCAAGGTCTTGCTGGCTCAGCCCCTCCCGCTCGGTCAGCGTGGTCAGCACGTCGCATTGGGCGATGGAAAGGCCGACGGCCTTGAGACGGTTGGTGACCGCCAGTCGAATTCTCGTCTCGAGCCGGACGAACCGGAACCAGACCCGGGATGCGTCAGTCAATGTCAGGCCGCTCCAGCGATTCCCTTTCCGCGAGGCTAGATATTTGGCCCGGCCACGGCAAGACAGCCGTTCGCCGCGTCCCGCGTGCGGCAAAACGGCGATGGGCGGGCTTCCCGCTTGGATTTTGCCTGTCCGCTCTTGTAGAAGCATCCAATCGCCGCCGCCGCGCGTCGGAGCGCTGGCCGGCAGAGGAACAATTCGTCGGGAGGGACGACAATGCTCGGATTGATGCAGGACTGGCCGCTGCTGCAATACAAGATCATCGATCATGCAGCCCAGCAGTATGGCGATCAGGAAGTCGTGACCCGGTCGGTCGAGGGGCCGATCCATCGCACCAATTATCGCCAGGTCCGCGACCGCGCGCTGCGCGTCGCCCAGCGCCTCGACAAGGACGGGATCAAGCTCGGCGACCGCGTCGCCACGCTCGCCTGGAACACCTGGCGGCATCTGGAAGCCTGGTACGGCATCACCGGCGTCGGCGCCGTCTATCACACCGTTAACCCGCGCCTCTTCCCCGAGCAGATCGCCTGGATCGTCAATCACGCGCAGGACCGCGCGATGATGCTCGACCTGACCTTCGTACCGCTGATGGAGGCCGTGCAGGACAAGTGCCCGTCGATCGAGCGCTATATCGTGCTGACCGACAAGGCGCACATGCCGGCGACGAAGCTGAAGAACGCCGTCGCCTACGAGGACTGGATCGCCGAGGTCGACGGCGATTTCAAATGGCGCGACTTCGACGAGAACACGGCGGCGGGCCTCTGCTACACGTCGGGCACGACGGGCGATCCCAAGGGCGTGCTCTATTCGCACCGCTCCAACGTGCTGCACGCCCTGCAGGCCTGCATGAAGGACACGCTCTCGGTCTCCGCGCAGGATTCGATCCTGCCGATCGTGCCGATGTTCCACGCCAACGCCTGGTCGCTCGCCTTCTCCGTGCCGCTCGCCGGCGCGAAATTCGTCATGCCCGGCGCCAAGCTCGACGGCGCGTCGGTCTACGAACTGCTGGAGACCGAAAAGGTCACCTTCTCGGCCGCCGTGCCGACCGTGTGGCTGATGCTGATGCAGCACATGCAGGCCAACAAGGTCGAACTGCACACCCTGCAGCGCGTCGCCATCGGCGGCTCGGCCTGCCCGCCCTCGATGATCGAATTCTTCGAGGAACGCGGCGTGACGGTCTATCACGCCTGGGGCATGACCGAGATGAGCCCGATCGGCACGATCGGCGCGATCAAGCCGCAGATCGCCGGGCTCAAGGGCAAGGATCTGCTCGCGGTCAAGTCGAAGCAGGGCCACGCCATCTTCGCGGTCGAAATGAAGATCACCGACGACGAGGACAACCGCCTGCCGTGGGACGGCGTGAAGTTCGGCCGCCTGAAGGTGAAGGGCCCGGCGATCGCGCGCCGCTACTTCAAGCGGGAGAACGAGGATATTCTCGACGCCGAGGGCTTCTTCGACACGGGCGACGTCGCCACGATCGACCCGAACGGCTACATGCAGATCACCGATCGCGCCAAGGACGTCATCAAGTCCGGCGGCGAGTGGATATCCTCGATCGATCTCGAAAATCTCGCGGTCGGCCATCCCGACGTGGCGGAAGCCGCCGTCATCGGCGTCGTGCACCCCAAGTGGGACGAGCGCCCGCTGCTCGTCATCGTTCCGAAGGAAGGCAAGCAGGTCGACCGCGACGCCATGCTGAAATACATGGACGGCAAGATCGCGAAATGGTGGATGCCCGACGACGTGCAATTCGTCCGCGAAATCCCGCATACGGCGACCGGCAAGATCAACAAGCTGAAGCTGCGCGAAGAGTTCAAGGACTACAAGCTCCCGTCGGCCTGAAGCATCGGGCGCCGGCGCGGATCTGACGGGATGGAGACGCGATGCGGCGCCTGATCGTCGAGGAACCCCTGTCGCAGGCGGCCGTCTGGAGCCTGCGGCTGGCGGTTTTCGCGCTGGCGGTGGCGGCGGTCGCGGTCGTCGTCACGCGTTTCCAGTTCGTCGATGCGCCGGCGGGCCTTGCGGTCTTCGGCTCGTCGATCCTGCTGGCCTGTCTCGCGCTGCTGCTGGCGGGCACGGCGGCTGTCGTCATCTGGCGCACGGGACGCCGCGGCGTCGGCCAGACCCTGGGCGGTGTCGTCCTGGCGTTCGCGCTGCTCGCCTTTCCCGGCTATCTCGCGTTCCAGTCGCTGCGCCTGCCGGTGTTGAACGACATTTCGACCGACATCGCCGATCCGCCGCAATTCTCGCTGTCGCGCCGCGCGACGGAGGCGCGCGGCGGACGCAACCCGCGCGTGCGCGCGGCCTCCGAACGCCAGCCGCAGCGCGCGGCCTATCCCGGCGTCCAGCCGATCCTGCTCGAGCTCGAAGGCGACGAGGCCTATCAATTGATCCTGAAGGCCGTGCAGGCGCTGGGCTGGAAGATCATCGAGCAATCGGCGCCGGGCGGGCGCGCCGGCCTCGGCCATATCGACGCCGTGGCGCGCTCGCTGATCATGGGATTTCCCGACGACATCACCATCCGCATCCAGCCGCTCGCCGGCCAGACGAAGATCGACGTGCGCTCGGCGTCGCGTTACGGCCGCAACGATTTCGGCGTGAACGCGCGCCGCATCGAACGCTTCGCCGAGGAGCTGCAGACCCAGCTCGACGCCAAATGATCGCGCGCGCCGCGGCCCTGGCTTTCGTTTCGGCCGCGCTCGCGTCGGCGGCGCATGCCGACGATTCCGCCTACCGCGCCTGCGTCGACAGGGCCGGCGCGAGCGAAACGGCGCTCATGCGCTGCGGCGACGACCTTCTGAAGCGGGCGAGCGCGGCGCAGGAGGCCGTCCTGACCGCAGCGCTCGCCGACATGCCCGGCGCTGCGGCGAAGGCGGCGCTCGCCGAAGAGCAGGCGGCGTGGCTCGCCTTCCGTGACAAGGCCTGCCTCGCCTATCTGTCGAGCGATTTCCCGCGCAACGTCGGCGCGGTGAGTTTCGCCGTCTGCCGCGCCGACGTGATCGCGGCCCGCACGAAATATCTGAAGGGCCTGAGCGACAATTAGCTCGCGGGGCGATACCGACCCTTCACGGTGATCGGCCCTTCCGCGACCGCGACGCCGCGCGTGACGAGATCCTCGATATGCGCGAGCACGCTGAGCGCGGCGGCGTTCACGAGGCGCGGATCGATACCGTCGTAGATGCGCGCGACCATGTCGGGGATCGTCTCGTCGCCCGCCTTCAGGCGACGCACGATCGCCGCCTCGCGCTGGCGCCGGTGCGCGGCCAGCGCGCGAAGATAGCGCTGCGGCTCGGTGACGGGGCCGCCATGACCCGGCCACAGCGTCGCATCCTCGCGGGCGCGCATCTTGTCGAGCGAGTTCATGTAGTCGGTCATGTTGCCGTCCGGCGGCGCGACGATCGACGTCGACCAGGCCATGACGTGATCGGCGGAAAAGACCGCGCGCTCCTGCGGCAGCGCGAAGGCGAGATGATTGCTGGCGTGGCCGGGCGTCTCGATCGCCTCGAGCGTATAGCCGTCGCCTTCGATGCGGTCGCCGTCCTTCATCACGCGCGTCGGCGCATAGGCGAGATCGTGCGCGGAATCGAGACCGCTTTCGGGCCCCTGTTTCGGAACGAACGGCGCGCAGCCGACGATCGGCGCGCCCGTGCGCTCCGCCAGCAGCGCGGCGCCGGGCGAATGATCCTTGTGCGTGTGGCTGACGACGATATGGGCGATGCGCTCGCCTTTCAGCGCGTCGATGATCGCCTGCGTATGCGCCTCGTTCTCGCGGCCGGGATCGATGACGGCGACGTCGCCGCGCCCGACGATGTAGGTGCAGGTGCCGGTGAATGTGAAGGGTCCGGGATTGTTCTCGACCAGCCGCCGCACCAGCGGCGAAATCTGCTGCATCTCGTCGGCCTTCACGTCGAAGGCGGTCGAATGGACAAGCTTGTCGTCGGCGTCGGTCATGGCGTTCCCGTGTGTTGACGGGCAAACATCGGGGTTGGGCGGGCAATGTCAATGGTATGGCTGTCATTCCCGGCGCTGCGAAGCGGCGATCGGGAATCCAGAGGCAAGCGGCGAAGTCTTTATCGGCTGCTCTGGATTCCCGCTTTCGCGGGAATGACATCGCACCTCACTGAAAATTACGCCCGCGCGGCAGGACGTCGTGCACGCCCGCTTCGTCTGCGAACAGGTCCGGTGCAGGATTGCTCGCGCGCGGAAGTTTCGGTCGTCGCGCCGCGTCGGCGCGCGCGCGCGTCTCGATTCCGCCGGCCTCGCCTGACAGTTTTCCCAACAACGGCGTCAGATCCTCGATGTGCTCGGCGATGATGTGGATGACGTCGGATTCGCGCTGATACTTGCCGCTGATCGTCACGAAGCGCGCGCCGATCACGGTTGCGCGCAATTTCTCGAACAGTTTCGGCCAGACGATGGCGTTGGCGATTCCGGTTTCGTCCTCGATCGTCATGAACACGACGCCTGACGCCGAGCCCGGCCGCTGGCGCACGAGCACGAGGCCCGCGACCTTCACGCGCGCCGCGCGCGCTTCCGTCAGATCGCCGTTGCGCATCACGCCGCGCGCGTCGAGGTCGCTCCGCACGAAGGAGACGGGATGGGCGCGCAGCGACAGCCGCAGGCTGCGGTAATCCTCGATCACCTCCTCCCCCGGCGCCATCGACGGCAGATGCGCGTCGGGCTCGACCGCGCGGAAGGACAGGGGGCGCAGCAGCGGCAGGTCGTCCTTGTCGCCCGCGCGATTGAGGCCGCGCACCGCCCACAGCGCGTCGCGCCGCGTGAGGCCGAGCGAGGCGAAGGCGTCGGCGGCGGCCAAAGCCTCGAGCGCGCCGGTCGAAAGCCCCGTGCGCAGCCACACGTCGCGCACGGAATCGTAGCCGCGCCCGCGCTGCTGCACGAGCGTCTTCATATCGTCCTCCGCAACGCCGGCGACGAGCCGGAAGCCGAGGCGCAGCGCATGGGTCGTGCGGATATGCGGCGCCATGTCGGCGTGGCGCGGATGGAGGCGGGCGCGAACGTCATTTCCGCTCAAGCCGGACTCTTGCGAAAGTGAGACGATTCCCGTCCCCCTTGCGGGGAGGGGCTGGGGGTGGGGGTCGACTGGGTCCAATCTCGCGAGAGTCTTTCCGCGGCTACCCCCACCCCGGCCCTCCTCGCAAGGGGGAGGGAGGGGCGCCCGAGGAGATATCTCAATTTCCACAGGACCCTCGCTCACACAAACGGATGCCGCCTCCAGCGTGCAGTCCCAGTCCGATGCGTTGATGTCGACCTCGCGCGCCTCCACGCCGTGCTCGCGCGCGTCGCGCACGAGTTGCGCCGGCGCGTAGAAACCCATGGGTTGCGCGTTGATGAGCGCGCAGGCGAACACGTCGGGATAATGGCATTTCATCCAGGCCGACGCGTAGACGAGCCGCGCGAAGGACGCCGCATGGCTCTCGGGAAAGCCGTAGGAGCCGAAGCCCTCGATCTGCTTGAAGCAGCGCTCGGCGAATTCGCGCTCATAGCCGTTCTCAGTCATGCCCCGGATCATCTTGTCGTGGAATTCGCCGATCGTGCCGACGCGCTTGAAGGTCGCCATGGAGCGGCGCAGCCGGTCCGCCTCGTCGGGCGTGAAGCCCGCCGCCACGATGGCGATGCGCATCGCCTGCTCCTGGAACAGCGGCACGCCGCAGGTCTTGTGCAGAACGTCGCGCAATTCCTCTTTTGGAAAGAAGATGGGATCGATCCCCAGCCGCCGCCGCAAATAGGGATGCACCATGTCGCCCTGGATCGGGCCCGGCCGCACGATGGCGACCTCGATGACGAGATCGTAGAATTTTTCCGGCTTCAGGCGCGGCAGCATGGACATCTGCGCGCGGCTTTCGATCTGGAACACGCCGATCGTGTCGGCGCGCGAGATCATGTCGTAGACGGGCTTTTTGTTCGTCGGCATGGAGAGGTCGGCCTTCTCCCCGTAATGCCGCTCGAGCAGTTCAAAGCCTTTGCGCAAGGCCGTGAGCATGCCGAGCGCGAGCACGTCGACCTTGAGCAGGCCCAGCGCGTCGATGTCGTCCTTGTCCCATTCGATCGTCGTGCGTCCCTCCATCGCCGCCGGCATGATCGGCACGATCTCGTCGAGCCGGTCGCGCGTGATGACGAAGCCGCCGGTGTGCTGCGACAGGTGGCGCGGAAAGCCGGCGATCTCGTGCGCGAGCTCCAGCGCCCTGGCGAGGCGCGGCTCCGCCGGATCGAGGCCGATGCGCAGGCCGGCCTCCGCGCCCGGCGCGGCGCCGCGTCCCCAGACCGAATTCGCGAGACCCGCCAGCACGTCTTCGGAAAAGCCGAAAACCTTGGCCGTCTCCCGGATCGCCGAACGGCCGCGATAGCTGATGACCGTCGCCGTCAGCGCCGCATGGTCGCCGCCATAGCGCTCGTAGATATACTGGATCACCTCCTCGCGCCGCTCATGCTCGAAATCGACGTCGATGTCCGGCGGCTCGCCGCGCTCCTGCGAGACGAAACGCTCGAACAGTAGGCCGCCGTCGCGCGGATCGACCTCGGTGATCCCCAGGCAATAACAGATGGTCGAATTGGCGGCCGAGCCGCGGCCCTGCGCGAGAATCTTCTGTTCGCGCGCATAGCGCACGATGTCGTGGACGGTGAGGAAATAGGCTGCGTAATCCAGCGCGGCGACGATCTTCAATTCATGTGCGATGGTGGCGGCGACCTGCGCGGGAACGCCGCCCGGCCAGCGCGTCTTCGCGCCCTCGGCGACGTAATGCTCGAGCGCCTCCTGTTCGCTGGCGAAGCCCTCGCGCAGTTCCGACGGATAATTGTGGCCCAGTTGGTCGAGCGAGAAGGCGATGCGGTCGAGCACGCGCAACGTCTCGGCGACGGCCTGCGGGGCCTGCGCGAACAGCCGCGCCATTTCGTGCGCGCCTTTCAGGTGGCGCTCGGCGTTGGCGGCGAGCCGCCGCCCGGCGTTGTCGAGTGTGCGGCCTTCGCGGATGCAGGTCACGACGTCGGCGACCGCGCGCCGTTGCGGCGCATGCATGATCGCGTCGTTGACGGCGACGAGCGGCAGCCCGTTCTCGCGCGCAAGCCGCAGGCGTTGTGCGAAGCTGCGGCGCATGTGCGGCCCGTAGCCGGCGACGAGCGCCAGCCAGAGACGGCCGGGGGCGGCTTGCTTGAGACGGTCCAGATAGGTTTCAGGCCCTCCGTGCGTCGCGCGCGCGGGAGAGGGGACGACGAACAGCCGCGCTCTTGCGGGGCGGGAGGCGTCGTTTTTGGAACGCGCGGCGCTTCCACCTTCCTCATGCTGAGGAGCCTGCGCAGCAGGCGTCTCGAAGCATGATCCAGAGTTACGCGCCTCGGCCGCCCTTCGAGACGCCCGCTGCGCGGGCTCCTCAGGGCGAGGGTCCGGGATTCCAGGCGGCTTTCGCGGAGAGGCCGCAGCCTTGGCTACGATCTCGATATCCTCGTCGCTCGCCGAGGAGCGCTCCATCGCGATCAGCAGCAGCCCTTCCGCATGTTGCAGAAGGTCGTCGAGCCGCAGCAGGCTCTTGCCCTTGGGCGCGCGCGCATTGGCCTGTGTCAGCATGCGGCAGAGGCGCCCCCAGGCCGGCCGGTCCTGCGGATAGGCGAGAATGTCGGGCGTTCCGTCCGCGAACACGAGCCGCGCGCCGGCGACGACCTTGAAGTCGCCGACCTCCTCGCGCCGCTCGCGCGCATAGACATGCGCGCGCACGACGCCGGCGACCGAATTGCGGTCGGCGACCCCGATGCCGGCGTGGCCGAGCGCGACGGCGGCCGCGACCAGCTCCTCCGGATGCGATGCGCCGCGCAGGAAGGAGAAATTCGTCGTCGTGGCGAGTTCGGCGTAGCTCATGACGGGACGTCTGATTTGCGATGCGGCGCGACCCCCTCCCTTTCCCTCCCCCGTATCTGGTCGAAGTCGGCAACAGCCGACTTCGTAGCTGCGAGAGAGGGGACGGCTGGCGTGCGTGACCATGACTCTGGATGAAGCGACGAATCTTCCCCCTCTCCCGCGCAGCGGGGGAGGGTCGGGGAGGGGGCCTGCGGAACCTCGGCAGCCTGCGGCAGATGGGCAAGTATCGTTTCGATCGCGCCGTCGAAATTGTTGTAGACCTCATCGTTCCGGAACCACAGCACGCGCCATCCGTTCGCGACGAACCACACGTCCCGCCGTCGATCCCGCCCAAGTTCTGCATCTGTCGAATGCGTCGCGCCGTCGATCTCGATGACGAGCGGCGCCGCATGACAGAGAAAGTCCGCGATAAAAGCTCCGCATGGCGCCTGCCGCCGGAACTGCAGCCCGGCGAGCCGATGCGCGCGCAAGGCGCGCCACAGGGCGGCTTCCGCGTTCGAGGACGCGCGCAGCAGACGGCGTGCGAAGCGATGCGCGGCGCTCATCCGAACACCCCGTGCACGAACCAGCGCGGCTGCGGCGTCTCGTGGCCGAACAGGCCTTCGCGATAGAGCCAGAAGCGGCCGCCGCGCCTGTCCTCGACGCGAAAATAATCGCGCGTCAGGCCGGTCCCGCGCCACCATTCCGGCGCGATGCGCTCGGGACCTTCGAAAGCCGCGACCTCGTGCGTCGTGCGCCGCCATTCGAAGCGCAGCGGCGGGCCGTCCGGCACGGCGGCTGTCGCGTCGATCGGCTCGGGCTTGTCGAACAGGCGCGCGGGGCGCATGGGCGGAAGGCGCTCCTCCTCGCCCTCATGACTTTCGCCATGAGGGCGGGGAAAACGAATGGGGTTCGCCCGCGCAAGACTCGCGGGCGTCGCCACGGCGGTGAATTCCGGGATGTGCGTGTCCTGGAACGCAAGGCGTTGCACGCGCTGCGTTCCGAAGCGCGCGCCGAGCCGGTCGACGAGATCGGAAAAGGCCTGTGCGTCATTTTCGTCTGCATGCGCGGCGACGAGATCGACCGGCGGCGCGCGCGTCATGGTCTCCACCGTCGTCGCGGCCAGCCGGATGACGTCGAAGCCGTAGCCCGTGTCGAGCCCGTCTTCGCCGAGCGCCTCGATTTTTTCGCGCATGAGGCGCATGAGCGCGACGGCGTCGCGTTGCGGCCGGCTTGTCGTCGCCGCGATGTGGCGCGTCGCGCCGTCGACGCGGAAGAAACTCGCCGCGATCCTGCGCGCGCCTTCGCCGTGGCGTTCGAGCAGGGCGCAGAGATCGCGCGCAAGGTCGGCGAGCGTGCGCTCGATGTCCTCGCGCCGCGCGAGCCCTTCGGCGAAGCGGCGCTCGGCCATGTAGGGGGCCGCCTCGAAGCGCGGCGAGATCGGATCGCGCGCGGCGCCGACGATGGCGTCGAGCCGGCCGACCAGCTCTGCGCCGAACCGCGCGGCGAGCGGCGCGCGCGGGCGGGCGAGCAGTTCGCCGACGCGCGTGAGGCCGGCGGCGCGCAGGCCCGCGACCACGTCGCCGGAGACCCGCAGCGCCGCGATGGGCAGCGCGCGCAGGATTTTGGCGCCGCCGGCGTGATCGTCGTTCGTCAGAATGCGCGTGGCGGAAAACCGCGCCAGCGCCCAGGCGAGCGCGGAATTGGGCGCGATGGCGCAGCGCGACTGGAAACCTTGCGCGAAAAGACCGCGTTCGATCGTGGCGATCATCGCCCGTTCGCCGTCGAACAGATGCGCGCAGCCTTCTATGTCGAGCATGGCGCCGTCCGGCGCGTCCATGGCGGCGAGCGGCGTGAAGCGGCGCAGCCAGTCGGCGATGCTCGCCAGCAATTCGGCTTCGGCCTGCGGCTCGGCCTGATGCAGGTCGAGGTCGGGCCGCATGGCCCGCGCCGAGGCCAACGCCATGCCCGGACGCAGGCCAAGGCGCAGGGCGGCGGAATCGACGGCGGCGAGTTGCTGCGCGCTGCCGACCTTGGCCCAGGTGGCGAGGGGAGGGCTGGGCGCCATCCCGGACGACGGCGCGGCCGTCGATCCGAAACCCGGCGCGATTCTGCTTCCCCTGGATTCCGGCTCTGCGCTTCGCTCTGGTCGGGATGACGCTTCGCGGGAGCTTCCCTCACGCCGAGCGGACGAGCCTTGCAGCCGTCTTATCCGGTCCGTGGCGAGGAAGGGCAGGTGGATCGACAAAAAACGCATGGAACGCGACCTCGTGAACTCTTTCCGGATCGAAGCCGAAATCGCCGCGCGCCTTGACGAGACGCGCGCCGACCAGCGGCAGGCCGGGCAGGCCGAAACGATTGGCGCCGACTGGCTCGACGGAACTGCTTCGTCGGCGCGCCTCGATCCGCAGCGCCGCCGCTGACGACAGGCGCGACGCCGCGCCCGCGAGCGCCAGCGGCACGATGAGCCCCGCACCGCCGCCGGCGCGCGCGGCGAGCGCGAGGCGGCGCGAGACGTCGAGCGTATAGAGCCGGTCCGGAACGGCGCTTTCCGCCAGAACGGCGGCCACGGCCGCGCATTTCAGCGCCTCTTCCATCACCCGCAGCGTTTCGCGCGGCCCTTGCGTGCGCACGATGACGAGACGCGCGGGATCGACGCCGGCCTCGACCAGCCCGGGCCCGTAGGGCGCGCCGGTCTCCAGCGCGACGAAATCCTCGACGGCCAGCACGAGGCCGCCCGCCGGTTTTTCGCGTGCGCAGGCGGCGGCCAGATGCAGCGCCAGCGCCAGCGCGGCGTGAGAGTCGGGCGCGGACGCCGGCACGATCTCGTGCAGCCCGCCGGCGAGCCGCGCCGCCGACAGGAAGGCGGCCGATCCGGACGCCGGAACGCCGGGCGCCGGCGCATGGCGCGGCAGGGCCGCCCCGCCCGCGGATTCGATGCGGGCGATCTCGCGCCGCAAAAAAGCCAGACGTTCCGAACTGCCGCGCGGCGACATCGGGCAAGCCCTTCGTTGTTCCTGTTTTGTTCGATCATTCGGCGCCGGTCCGAAAGAGTCAAGCGCCGCGCTCGCGCGTGCGCTTTTGCCGATCGGCATAACAAAAGCGAATAGGGGCGGCTGAAATCGAAACTGACGCCGCGCCAGAGCGCTGCTACTGCAAATGCGACAAGAGGCGCCTTGATCGGCAGGCTCCATTCGTCACAATGCGACGCTGGATGAATGGCGTCGCGCCCGATCTGCGCACAAGCGCCAACAAAGTTCGAAGCAAGAACGCTCGATAGAGGGAACCGGAGGGACGCATGAAACTCACTCGCAGACACACGCTCGCCATCGCGCTGGCCGCCACCGCGCTTTCGCCTCTCGCCGCCTACGCGCAGGAAACGGTGAAGATCGGCGTCATCCTGCCGATGACCGGCCAGGCGGCCTCGACCGGCCGCGAGATCGTCGCCGCCATCAAGCTGTTCCAGGCGCAGCACGGCGACAAGGCCGGCGGCAAGAAGGTGGAGGTGATCGTCAAGGACGACACCGGCGTCGCCGACATCACCAAGCGCCTCGCGCAGGAACTGGTCGTCAACGACAAGGTCGCGGCCATCGCCGGCTTCGGCCTCACTCCGCTGGCGCTCGCAGCCGCGCCCATCGCCACGCAGGCGAAGGTGCCGGAGATCGTCATGGCCGCCGGCACGGCGATCATCACCGAAGCCTCGCCTTATGTCGTGCGCACCAGCTTCACCCTGCCGCAGAACACCATGCCCATCGCCAAATGGGCGCTGCAGAACAACGTCAAGAAGGTCGTCACGCTCGTTTCGGATTACGGTCCGGGCATCGACGCCGAGAAGACCTTCGTCGAGACGATCAAGGCCGGCGGCGGCCAGGTGCTCGACAGCCTGCGCGCGCCGCTGAAGAATCCGGAATTCGCGCCCTTCCTGCAGAAGGCCAAGGATCTCAAGCCCGACGCGCTCTTCCTGTTCGTGCCCTCGGGCCAGGGCGCCGCGCTGATGAAGCAGGTG
>DAIRCS010000068.1:0-16252 GCA_036796555.1 Rhodoblastus sp.
CCGCGCGGGCGCCGTCGCCTTGCCGCCGGAACCCGGGATATATGCGACGTTCGTCTGCTCGAGCAGGCGCGTCGCCCAGATCATCTGGCCGCCGATGCGCGCGCGGCCGTAGACGCGCGGAACGGGCGTCCCTTCCATCGAGGCGAGGCCGGCGACCCTGGAGAGACGCGGGCCGATTTCGACGCGCGTGCTGGCCGCCGAGCGCGGCTGCAGGAAGGCGCCGGCGAGACCGCCGAGCGCCTGGCCCGCAATCGCGCCGAACGGACCTGCAATGAATTCGCCGACAGCCGAGCCGACGGCGGCAAGAATGAGGGTGGCCATGAATGCTGCACCGGTTTTCGCGCAGGCGCGATGAGAGGACGAAGGGGCGCGGCCCTTCAGGCGTCGGCCAGCCCCGGAAACGAGAAGACGCGCGCGACGCGGCGGCGCCAGACGCCGATCGCGACCTCCACGACGCAGGCGCCGTCATGCGCATGGATCATGCGGCGCTCGTCGGTCGCGATCGCCAGATGCTTGGCGGGCAGGCCCGAGAAGAAACGGAAGACGAGAATATCGCCCCTGCGCCACGCGTTATCCGGCGCGGCGACGAAATGGCGCTCGCCGAGTTCGATCAGCGACTCGCCGCCGCCGGCCTCCGCCCAGTCCGGCGAATAGGGCCGCATCGGCTCGGGCTCCGGCCCGACGCAGTCGCGCCACACGCCGCGCACGAGGCCGAGACAATCGCAGCCGATTTCGCGCAGCGAGGCCTGGTGGCGATAGGGCGTGCCGAGCCATGCGCGCGCGGCGACGACGATTTCGTCTCGCGTGAGCGCGCTCACCGGAACAGGCTCCCGCCATCCATCGGCGGCCCGCTCGCGTTGGGATAGGCGGCGACGACGTCGTTGCCGGGCATGTGCGGAAAGCCGCGGAAGTTGACGATATTGTCGAATTTCCTGGCGCAGGAATCCGGGCTCTTGTCGCAGCCCGCCTTCAGCGTGACGCGCGCGCCGGCCGCGAGCGAAGAAGACGCCGCGCCCCACAGCACGATGCGGTCGCCTTGGGCCGCCTTTTCGTGCAGCTTGATCGCATGGCGTTCGCCCTTCGCGGACAGCAAGGCGCCGTCGGTGAAGAAACCCGCGTCGAACGCCGAATCCAGGGCCGCCACGAAAGCGCCGCCGGTTTCGACCGACGCGATCGTGGCGGCGGTCGAATAGAGCGGCGAGGAAAGATCGACCCTGCACGCGGCGTCGCCGAGATCGGCCGAGCAATTACGCTGGAACTGGCGGCCCTGCTCCTCGTCGAAGCGATGGGCGAGCGAGCGCAATTCCGCGACAAAGGAAAATTCCGTGCGCCGCACTTCGCCGATCGTGGCGATATCCATCAGCACGCGGCGGGAGACGTCGCTCCAGTCGACGAGCCAGATCTCGACGCTGGCGCCGTCGTAGACGCCCGCATCGAGATCGGCGTCGACCAGCGCTTCGTCGTCGAAAGCGCCCTGCACTTCCCCGCCCGCCACGGCGAAGCCCGCCGCGCTTTCGGCCTGGGCGGCGTCGAGGCCTGCGCCCGCGCGAAAGATCGCGCCGGCGAAAGCGAGATCGCAATCGTGATCGGTGAAGCCGAGCACGGCTCCGTCGCGGCGCGTCAGGCGCCAGCAATGGCAGAGCGTAGTGGCGTCGCCCGCGAATGCGCCGGCGGTCGCGGCGTCCATGTCGCGCATGAGGACCTCAGGGCAGGATTTCGATGATCGGAATTTTCGGCATCTCGCCGGCCTCGAAACCGCAATGGTCGATTTCGAGATAATCGGCGTCGAAGCGCGCCGGCGTGTCGAACAGGTAGCCCGCCGTCACCGTCGCGCCGTTTGCGGGCGCAGTTGCGAGAGTCACGAGGCCGGTCGTCGTATCGACGGAGAATTGAGCGGCGGGCAGCTCGTTTCCCGCCACCGCCATGCGCACGCTGCCGGCGACCGGCTTCAGGATCTCGCGGACATAGGGCGCGAAGGCGCCGCCGTAGGTCTTGGCGAGCTGAAACGTTTTTCGCGCCGCGTCGCCCTGCCCGATCGTCTGGTCTGTCGCTACGACAGCGCGGCCCGGCACGGCGGAGGAATGATCGGCGCGGTCGCGCCAGCGGAAGCCGTAGAGCCGGCCGCGCCGCTCCTCGAAGAAGTCGACGATCGCGGCCAGATCGACGAAAGTCTTGACGCCGTAGCCCGCCTCCCAACGCCGGCGCGAGCGCGACCAGCGCGCGTTGCGCTTCTCGCGGCCGGAGCCGAGCGCGACGACGTCGGTGCGCCGCTCTGGCCCGCCGCGCGCACCGAGCGCGATGTCGAGCGGAAAGAGGATTTCGTGGAAAGAGGTCATGAAACGCCTCGTGCGCAGGTGCGCAGACTTGATCCAGAACAACGCACGGAGCGGCGCGACGACTAGGCTTCGGCCGCAACATCAAGGAGACGATCAGGCATGTCGCATGTCGCGCACGAGTTGACCGACGAATTTCCGGCGAAGGTCGAGACCATTCACGAATTGAAAGCGTCCAGCGCGCATTTCGCGCGGCTCGCCGAGCGCTATCACGAGCTGAACCGCGCGCTGCATCGCATGGAGGCCAATGTGGAGCCGGCCGACGACTTCACGATGGAAGAGCTCAAGAAGGAGCGCCTTAGCCTCAAGGACGAGATCGCGGGCATTCTCGGCGCATAGGAGTCACAGGCCGCGCCGGCCGCGCGCCACGGCGCGCGCCAGCGCGGCCGCGACCTGCGTTTCGGAACGGCGGAAGCTTTCGACGTCGGGCGTCTGGATATTGACCGTGACATTGGTGGGCCGTCCGGACGCGCCATTGGCGACGACTCCGAGCTGTCCGTTGGGCCCACGCGCGAGCGGCATGATGGCCTCGGCGCCGCGCTCGCCCATCAGGCCCAGCGAACCGCCGGCGCCGAAATAGGTCGGGCTGGCGACGATTCCGCCATCGGCGAAGGGCGCGGCGGGCAGGCTTGCGCCGGCGCCGCCGAACAGGCCGCTGAAGATCGACGACAGGCCCTGGCCGAGAAAGCCAGCGCCCACGCTCGCCAGCATCTGCGACAGCGAGGCCGCGACGGTCGCGAGCGTCGCATTGAACGCGCGTCCGCTGGCGGATGCGCTTGCGAAGGCTTTTGTCAATGAAGCCGAGACGTTGCCCGCGGACGCGTTGACGCCGTCGAGCTGCGCGCGCAACGCGGCGAGATCCTGGACCGCGAAAGCCGACAGGCTCGCGAGGCCGCCGCGCGCGATATCCGGCGATCCGGCGTAGGTCGCATCATTTTTCGCCATGGCTCACCCCATCCGGAAAGGCGCGCATCAGCGCATCGAGTTTCTTGCGCGACGGCGGCGCGCCGCCGCGCGGACCGAACAGACCCTCCGCCGCCGCATGCAATTCGCGTGGCGTCGTCCGCCAGAAATCGCGCGGGTTGAGCCGCAGGACGCCCAGGCCGAAGCGCATGGCTTCACGCCACGGAAATTTCGCGCACGGCGCTTCCGTCATCGGGCGTCCTGCGGCGCCGGAGGGCGCGGCGGTTCGCTCGCGCCTCCGAATGTCGCGGCGACAAGATCGGCCGCGATGCGCACGTAAGCCTGGAGCCCGCCCTCGATGCGCATGGCGGCGACATCCGCGTCGCTGACGTCGGCGCCGCCGCCGCGCAGGCCGCAGGCGATGATGACGACGAGATCGCGCGCGGACAGGCCGCCGCGCTGAAACCGGTCCGCGAGCGCGATTACGTCGCCGGCGCCGAAGGCGGATTCGAGCTCGGCGAGCGCGCCCAGCGTCAGGCAAAGCATGCGGCGCTCGCCGCCGATCTCGGCGTCGATCTCGCCGCGCATCCTGTTCGCCATGGCTCAGATCGCCGTAAAGGCGAGCGCGCCGGCCGATTCCAGCGCCATGTCGAACGTCACCTCGCTCGCATGCTCGCCGCGCCAATCGAGGCTCGAAATCTGGAAAGGTCCGGCGATCACGCCGAAATCGGGAATGACGATCTGCCAGTTGCGGATCGCTCCATCGAAGAAGACCTGGCGCACGAGCGCGTCCGACGCCTGGTCCTTGAAAACGCCATTGCCGGCGAGACTCGCGCGGCGCACGCCGGCGCCCCCGAGCAGTTCGCGCCAGCGGCCGACGGATTCGGCGTCGGTGGCGTCCACCGTATCGGCGTTGAGCGACAGTCTTCGCGTGCGCAATCCGGCGATGGTGACGAATGCGCCTGTTCCGTCGTCGATCTTGACGAGCAGGTCCTTGCCTTTCTGGGCGGCCATTGACTTCTCCGTTGAATGGACCACGAGCCTTCAGGCTCGCATGTGCGGCGCTAAGACGGGCGAGCCCGAAGGCTCGCGGTCCAGGGAATTCAATTCGCTTCTGTCGTCGCGCGGAAACGGATGTCGGCGCGCGCGTAGCGGCCGTTTTGCTCGCGTTTCGTCGCGAGCGCGACGAAACGCAGGTCGATCAACCGGTGGCCAACGAGCGTCAGCGCCGCCTCGTCGAGCAGCGCGACGACGCGGTCGGCGATGTCGAGCGCTTCGCGCGTTCCGCGCGCGCCGGACCAGACCGTCAGCACGAGGATCTGTTCGGCCCCGTGCGAAGATTGCGCCGACCAATCGCGCGACTGCGCGTCGGCGAAGGCGATGCGCGGCGTCGGCGCGCCGGGCGGGGCCTCGTCGTAGACATGCGCGCCGTCGAGCAGCGCCCTGAGCGGCGCATCGGCGGCGAGCGCGGCGAGAATGGCGCGGCGAAGCGCCAGAACGGGTGAAGACATGGGACACTCGCTGGAAACGTCAGGCCGAAAATTCCTCGCAAGCGCAGACGAGAAAGCGCCGGCAGCCGTCGGGATCGAAGGCGGCGCGGATCAACAGGGCGCGCGAACCTATGCGAAAGCGCATGGGACTTGCGACATCGGGCCGCCAGCGGATCACGACCTCGGACGTCAGCACGCTCTCCTGCTCGCCCGCCACGAAAATTTCCGCGCCGCGACGCGGCTCGATCCTTGCCCAGACCGAGGCGACGGGCTGCCAGACGCGCGTCAGCGCGCCGGCGTCGTCGACGGAATCGACGGGCGTCTCGAGCGTGGCGCGGGTGCGCAATTCGCCTTCCGTGGCGCGACGCGTCACGCGAGCCTCCCACGGCGAAACGGCGCGACGAGGGCGGCCGCGCGCGGCGGCAGATTGTTCGTGTCCGTCGAGGCGACGTCGCCGCGATTGTCGAACCAATAGGAGACGAGCGCGAGGATCGCGTGCCGCAAGGGCGCCGGCGTGTCCGGCGGATCGCCGTAACCGGCGACCAGATCGATCTCGACGCCAGCAGTCGTCGCCCCCGGTTGCGGCGGGGCGCCGGCGAAGACGATGCGCGCGCGTTCCGGCGCACCGACGAGACGCCAGCTCGCAGTCGGCAGGGTCTGCGGCTGGCCCAAGGAATCATAGACGCGGATCGCCGCGACAGATTGCACCGGCGCGAGCGGGAGCGCGACCTCCGCAGGCATGGCGGCCGGGCGCGTCGACAGCAACGTCCAGCCGCCATCGGCCCCGGCGTTCGGCCAGGCATCAAGAACAACGCGCCAGGACTGCGAGACCAGCGCGCGGCGCGTCGCCTGCTCCACGAGAACGCGGCCGGCCGAAACGAGGGAAGCGATCGCGGAATCCTCGTCGTCCGCATCGACGCGCAACCAGGCCTTCGCCTCGGCGAGCGTGACGGGTTCGGCCGCGGGCGGCGCGATGAGAAGGGCTTGCATGAGGTTTCATCTCCGCTTTCGCCGCGCCCGCGAACATGGCAGAAGGAACCATGTTGCGATCGCGCCTGTTTCTGTTCTTCGCCCTGTCGACGCTGGCTTGCGGCGGCGCCGACGCGATGGTCGGCCCGACGGGCGACGCCTCCGCCTATGCCGCGCATGTGGTGATGGCGCTGGCGCAGAGCGGACGCGGCGCGGGCTTCTGCTCAGGCGTGGCGCTGGCGCCGAACGTCGTGCTCACCGCCGCCCATTGCGTGGCCGCGCCTGCGGCGACGCGCGTGCATTTTCGCGACGGCGCCGGCAAGCCCGTGCTCATGGAAGTCAGCCGCGTCGCGCGCCATCCCGGCTTTCGCGCCGACGCGGTCGCGGCGCGCGCGAAATCGATCGACCTCGCGCTGATCGAGACGAAAGCGCCGCTGCCCTCGTCCTTTTCGCCTGTCGCGATCGGCGAGGCGCCGAACGAGGTAGGCGCCGCCTTCGATGTCGCGGGCTTCGGCGTCGCGCAGCCCGGCGTCGCGTCGACATCGGGCGTGCTGCGGCGCGCGCGGCTCTCGCTGCGCGCGCCTCTGTCGTATGTGCTGCTGTGGCTCGACAGCGCCGACGGCGCCGGCGCCTGCACCGGCGATTCCGGCGCGCCGGTGTTTTTCAACGGCGCGCTCGTCGGCGTCGTCGCCTTCGCGCAGGGCGCGCACGGGCGCGGCTGCGGCGGCCTCACGCAGGCCGTGCGCATCGCGCCCTATCGCGCCTGGATCGAGCAGATGATCGCCGGGTGGCGATGACCGGGATTGCGCGCCTTCAGGCGCGCAATCCCGGCGAGGCTGAAACCTCGCGGTCCATCACGACACGCCGAACTTCAACAGCTTGATCGCGTCGAAATTCTGCACGCCGCCGCCGACGCGCTTGGTCGTGTAGAACAGAACGTAGGGTTTCGCCGAATAGGGATCGCGCAGCACGCGCACGCCGACGCGATCGACCACCACATAGCCGCGCTCGAAATCGCCGAAGGCGAGCGCAAGCGCATTTGCGGCGATGTCGGGCATGTCCTCGGCCTCGACGACGGGAAAGTTCATCAGCGTCGCCTGCGCGCCCAGCGTCGCCGGGGGCTCCCAGATGTATTCGCCGGTGGACGTCTTGAACTTGCGGATCGCGGCCTGCGTCTTGCGATTGACGACGAAGCGCGCGTTCTGCCGGAAACCCGCCTTCAGCGCGTAGACGAGATCGTAGAGGACATCCGACGGGTTGGCGGCCGGAAAGTTCGCCGAGACGCCGGTCGCGACATAGCCGATATTGCCGAAAGACCAGGAGGTCTGCGGCGTGGTCGTGTAGGCGAGAAAGCCCTTGGGCTTGTTGACGCCGTCGCCCGACACGAAGGCGGCGCCTTCCTGCTCGGCGAACACGACCGCGACCTCGTCGGCGATCCATTGCTCGATGTCGACGACGGCGTCGTCGAGCAGCGTCTGCGTCGCCGCCGGCATGGCGTAGAGCTCCATGGCGGGGAAGGTCAGATCCGCGATCTGCTGGTTGGCGGATTGCGGACGCGGATCGGCTTCCGCCACCCAGCCCGACGCGGGACCGGTGGTGGAGAAGGCGCGCTTCAGCGAGGCGCCGGAAATCTCCACGACATTGGCGATGGCGCGGATCGGCGAGACCGTAGACATGCGGCGCAGGATTTCGCGTTCCGCCGGCACGGGCACGAGATAGCCGCCGTCGGGACCGGAGCCGCGGCTCATCGCCTTCTGCTCGACCGCCTTGAGGCCGCCCGCCTCGCCGGCGCGCATGTAGAGGCCGAAGGCCGCCTTGTGCTCGCGCTCGACATGATCGATCCTCGGCGTCCCGCCGAGACGCGGGCGCGCATTCTCGAGCGCGAAACGGTCGAGACGACTCTTGGTCTCGTCCAGCGCGCGATCGATGCGCGTGAGCTTTTCTTCCGTCACCACGTCGGACGTCAGACGCCGCTCGATCTGGCCGAGCCGCTCGTCATTGGTTTCGCGGAAGGCCGAAAAGGCGCGGTGCAATTCCTCGAAGGCGGCCGCCTCCGAGGCATAGGACTTGTTTTCCAGATTGTGCATGGAATTCACCTCACGACACGTGCGCCGTCGCGCGAAATCGTCCCGCGCCGGACGGCGAAACGCGGGTCAGCGCCTGCGGGCGCAAAAGGGTCGGACGCGTTCTTCACCGCCGTCACGCGCGCCTGCGGCAGCATGGGGAAGGTGACGAGCGAGATTTCCCAGAGGTCGAGTTTTTGCAGATGGCGCAGGCCCGTCTTGCGGTCTTGCATCGCGCGCAGCGTACGAAAACCGATGGAGAGGCCGTCGACGTGGCCGTCCCGCATCAGCGCGAGAATTTCGCGGGCGCGAGAGACTTCGAGGTTGAGGCGGCCCCTCACCTTGAG
Organism: Rhodoblastus sp.; assembly: GCA_036796555.1. GTDB lineage: Bacteria > Pseudomonadota > Alphaproteobacteria > Rhizobiales > Beijerinckiaceae > JAJXWB01. The sequence continues at coordinate 8,106 of DAIRCS010000068.1, forward strand.
GCCACGCGCGTCCTCCTCGATCGCGAGCCAGGCGCCGATGGGCTCGGCGGGATCGTGCTGCCAGAGCATCTTCACGCGATCCGCATCGCGCTTGCGCAGGCTGTCGCGGAAGGCGCCGGCCATCACCACATCCCCGCCGAGATCGGCGACGCCGAACAGGCTGGCGTAGCCCTCGAACAGGCCGGTCGCGCTGACCTCGCCGACGGCGAGCGGCGCGCGTTTCATCTCGGGCGCCCGCGTGAGCGCGCGCGTCAGGGCGCGCGCCATTGTGGCGCGGTCGATCAAGGTCATGCGTGACTCCAGAAAATTCGAATCGCGAGCCTTCGGGCTCGCTTTATTCGTGGCTGTGGCGCGAGCCTGAAGGCTCGCGGTCCAGGCGGGCGGCGTGTGCGAAACGCTCGAGCGTCCGCCAGAACGTCCTGATCAACTTTTCCGGATCGCGCCGGCGCGGCGCGCGGCGTCTTGAAACGAGAAAGCGCAGCGTCATGTCAGCCCTCCCGGCCGAAGCGGCGATTGAAGCGCGCGAGCTCGCGCAGGAAGAGATCGAAGCGGCGATTGGAGGCCGCGAGTTCGCGCAGCGCGTACCAGAGCATGGTGGATACCGCGCTCGCCCAGAGGAAAAGCGCGATATGCGCGAGATCGCCGCGCGCGGCGATGAGAGCGAGGAGGTCGTTCATGGCGGCATGCCCTGGGGCGTCGGGATGGCGCATCCCCTCCAGCGGCTAGTTCCGACTGGCGCTGTACAAATCGAATAGGTCCGATTTGCAGAGCATCGAGTCGGCGACAAATTGCTGGCGCTCGTCGTGAATCAAGTCGTATGCCGCCTCAAATTCAGGGCTACCTCTAACCGCGAGAATGTAGGCGATTTCGAACCGGCATCCCGCCCGCAGGGAATCGGCGATGCGCGGCGTCGGATCTTCGGCAAGCGCGCGAAAATCGCTGAGCGCTTCGTCGTGCATGCCGGCGTGTGCATAAATTCGCGCACGCTGATGACGAAGGAATTTTCCTGGTATGTCGTCCTTCTCGATAAGCGGCGAAAGGAGTTCTACGGCATCAGCGATGCGCCCCTCGAACTGGTATACATGCGCTCGCCAACGTGCGAACGATGCTTCGTCGATGGTTTGTGCGGAGGCCGCGCGCGCCAGCGCCTTGTGCGCGCCCGTATAATCGCGGGCGGCCATGCACTTCTTGAATTCGGCGCCTGGAAAATATGAGTTCTCGGTCTTCATCTCGGCTCTCTTGGCGGATTGCAGACCAATACCAAGCCCTATCCAACACCATTTCCGCCACGGCGCTCGGAAACGTGGCCGCGCGCACAATTGTAGGCGTCAGAAGAACCGCCTGTCAGCCCGCGAGGCGGGTTCGGCATACTGAGCCACTCTTCACATTGAGCCATCGCCTCCGCCCGTTCGTCTGCGCGTCCCTGGGGCACTTGGACTGCAACATCGGCGGCGGGATCCTCATCCTGGAATTCTTTTTGCCGCAAGTACGTGCGCCCCGATGTCCCGCAGGAACATGGCGTCGGCTCCGCGCCCCGCGCCGCAAACCCCAGCAGCTCCCGCTTCTCGTCCGCCGACAGGAACGTCGCGGCGTCCACGCGCGCCCATTCGGCGGCGCGTTCGGCCGCGAGCGCGTCGATGCGGTCGACGTCGTAGTCGAAGCGCAGGTCGGGCCAGGCGGGCTGCAGCCAGTGCTCGAAGGCGCGTTGCAGGCGCTGGACCATGGGAATGACCGCCTGGCGCCAGAAGGCGGCGTTGGCTTCCACGTAATTGGCGCGCGTATTGTCGCCGGGCAGGCCCAGAACCATCGGGGGCACGCCGAAGCAGAGCGCGATTTCTCGCGCGGCCGCCGCCTTGGCTTCGATGAAATCCATGTCCTTGGGCGACAGCGACAGCGCCTTCCAGTCGAGGCCGCCGTCGAGCAGCAGCGGACGGCCGGCGTTGTCGGCGCCGGAAAAATTCTCCGCCAGTTCGCTCTTCAGGCGATCGAATTGCGCGTCGGTGAATTGCGCGCCGTCCCCCGCGCCATAGACCAGCGCGCCCGACGGGCGCGCGGCGTTGTCGAGCAGCGCCTTGTTCCAGAAGCCGGCGGCATTGTGCGTGTCGATCGCGACATGCGCGGCGGCGAGCGGCGGCAGGCCGTAGTGGTCGTCGAGCGGGTGGCCGAGCCTGACATGCATGATCGGCTCGACCCCGTCGCCGCGCATGTCGTAGCGCACGCGGTCGCCGGCGAAGGCATATTCGTAGGCCGCCGGCCAGCCGTTCGGGCCCGGCGCGACCGTCATGCGGTCGCTGCGCAAGGCGTAGATTTCACGCACCTGCCCGTCCACCTGCGCGCCCTCGACATAGGCGTTGCCGAACAGCAGGAGATTGACGACGAGGCTCTCGATCAGATCGGTCGAGGTCTGCGCCGGGTTCGGCCGCGCGAGCAGATCGAGCAGTGGGTGCGCGGTCAGCTCCGCCCCGCCCTCGTAGAGACGCCAGGGGATGGTGGCGACGCATTCGGCGACCATGCGCACGCAGCGATGCACGATGGCGTTGCGCTCGAAGCCTTCGCGGGTGAGCGCGACATAGTCGCGCGGCGTCCAGCGCGCGGCGCCCACGGTGTGCAACGCCAGCATGGCGCCGGCGCGCGAGCGCTTGTGTTCGCGCGCAGGCGCGCCGAAGAGGCGGGAGAGAAGGGACATGGAGAAACTCTTCGTTCCATTTGCGATGCGGCCAGCCCCCTCCCCGCCCTCCCCCGCTGCGCGGGAGAGGGAGAAAATGCGGGGCGTCTCGCAGATTTCCGGGCAACAATGTCTGCCGCCCCTCTCCCGCGCAGCGGGGGAGGGAAAGGGAGGGGCGCCTACAGTCGCCGCACGCGTGGCGTCGCGCGGCGCCCATCCAGCGCCAGATGCGTCACGGCCCAGACCAGCGCATCCAGCCGGTCCGGGCTCGCGCCGTTGAGCAGACCGCCGGGCCCGAAGGCGCACATTTCATCTTCCAGTTCAGGGAATGCGCCGACGTGGCGGACGCGTCCCTGCTCGTAGAGCAGCGCGACCGGCGAGGCGCGCAGATATTTGCCGCGCGTCGCACGCGCTTTCACGACGGGCACGGACGGGTCGGCCTGCGCGATGACGCTGGCGACCATGTCGCCGCCCTGGTTGACCTCGACGACGAGCGCGTCGGCCTGCAATTCGTGATAGAGCGCGACGGCCCGCGCCGCCCATTCGGCAGGCCGCGCGGCCGCGAGGGTCGCATCGGACAGAACGTGGACAAGCCCGTCCGCATCGATTCCGGCGGCGACGATGCCGCATTTGTCGGCGCGCTTGTGCGAGGCCGCGGGCGGATCGACCGCGACGACGATGCGCGCCAGAGGGGGCGCAACCGCAACGCGCGCCTGTTCGATCATGGCGCGCGACCACAGCGCGTCGGCGCGCTCTTCCACGATCGCGCCATCGATCTCCTGCCGGCCGAGGCGCGTGCCGCCATACCTTTCCTCGATCGCGCGCAAGAAACCCGGCGCGAGATTTTCGGCGTTGGCGCGGGTGGAGGCGCGCGTCACGACATTGGCGGGATCGCTCATCAATTTCTTCAGAAGCGCGAGCGGGCGCGGCGTCGTCGTCACCATGGCGCGCGGCCAGTCGCCGAGCCGCAGACCGAATTGCAGCATGTCCCAGACCTCCTGCGCATGGCGCCATTTGGCGACTTCGTCGCACCAGGCGGCGTCGAATTGCGGACCGCGCAAGCTCTCGGGATCCTCGGCCGAGAACACCTGCGCGATGGCGCCGTTGCGCCAGGTCAGGCGCCGGCGCGAAGTCTCCCATTGCGGGCGATCCCATTTGCCGTGCGCGGCGAGAACGCCGGAGACGCCCTCGACCATCACGTCGCGGGCGTCGGCCCAGGTCTCGCCGATCAGCGCGATGCGCGCGACGGGCCGGTCGGCGAAATCGACAAAGCCGCCGGCCATGCCGCGCACCCATTCGGCGCCGGCGCGCGTCTTGCCGGCGCCCCGCCCGCCGACGAACAGCCAGGCGCGCCAGCGCGCGCCGTTCGTCGCCGCGCCCGGCGGCGTCTGGCTTTTTCGCGCGCGAAATTCGAAGAAGGACAGGATGGCCTCGAGCTCGCGCGCCGAGAAGCTCGCGAAGAGTTCAGGCGTCTTCCCCGTCCGCGCGCAATAGATCAATCCGTCGCGCAAGTTCGCGGCGCAGCTCGGCGAGATCGAGGGGGATAGCGTCGGCGCCGTCGTCCCGTCGATCATCCTTGTCGGTGTCCTTCTCGAGCGCGCGCAGCATCTGCAGCGTGCGCGTCAGGCTGTTCATGAGGCGCGCGGTCTCCTCGGGGTCGGCCCCGGGGCCCCGCGCCTGCGCGGTCTGCAACGCGGCTTCGAGCTGCGCGCGAATGCGGGCGATCAGCGTGGCGATGTCGACGACGCCGGGCGGCGGCGGCGTTTGAGGCCGCCGGGCGGGTTTCGGCGCCGCTTGCTTTTTCGCGCGCGCGACGAGCTTTCGTTGCGCTGGCCTCGCTGCCCTCTTGCGGCGCGCCGGCGATTTCGGGCCCGGCTTGCGCGCGCTGCGCAGCCGCCAGCCGAACGTGCGCCGCAGCGCCTGCAATTGCGCCGGCGTCATCTCTTCGTCGGCGCCGATCGCAGCGAGCGTCTCGTCGCTTTCCTCGTAGCGGCGCTTCAGCCGCTCGATGTCTTCTGGCGATAGGGCGTCGAAGTCGACCATCGCTTTTCCGCAATCCGAACGCGCTCGCCGCCGCGGGCGACCTCGTCGTCGCCGCGCCGCCGCAGAGCGCAAATGTGGAGAATGCCCGAACCCTACCCGACGAGCGCCTCGCTGTCAAGGAAAAAAATCATATTATCTGTAAGCCATATGCGTCCATCGCCGAAAATGATTGAAATCTCTTGATTCCTTAGCCCATCGGTTCGAGATAAATTTTCCTACTGCACCAGCCGCAGCGCGCCCGTCGTCGCCGACACCGCGATCGACGAGAAGGCGTTCTGCAGCGTCGTGGAATCCGTCGCGACGTAGGAATAGCTGGTCTTGCTCGCACAATTCTTCAGCAGGTTCTGCGCGTCGGTCTGCTGTTGCGTGGTCAGATAGCCGGTGTGGTTGAACACGACCGTGTAGATGATGACGCCCGCATTCTTCGCCGCCGTGCAGGCGGCCAGCAGGCGGTTGTTCATCAGCGTGTTGAACCCGTTGTAGGTCTGCACGTTGTTGGCGTTCCACAGGCGGGCGCCGCCGAGATAGCCGTAGGACGAATAGTCCGACACGTTGGCCGTGTTGTAGCCCGACGCATTGTTGGCGTTGTCGATCAGTTCGTTCACGCCGTCCGTCATCAGCACGATCGCCTTCTGCAGGCCGGTCGTGTTGTAGGCCTTGCCATCGGCGTATGGCGCGTTGGGCGACAGCGTGCGCCAGGCCCAGGCGAGGCCTTCCGAAATGATCGTGCCGCCGCTCTGCCAGTATTTGAGACCGTTGATCTTGGCGGTCACGGCGGCCTTGTCGTTGGTCAGGCGCAGGACCGGATCGGGGCAGCCCATGTTGGGGCCATAGGTGTAGCCGTTCGAATCCGGCGTCTCCTGGATGATCGCCGCCTTGGTGGCGCCGTCGTATTTGAGGATGAACTGGCCGGCGCCCCACCACAGGTTGGAGTCGAGCGCACGCCAGCCCCAGCTGCTGTTGATCGAACCATCGGAAATGTAGTTGTTGTGGAAGCCCTGCGTCGACGCCGAATAGGCGCCTGCGGCCACCGCGTTCCAGGTGTAGGGTGAATAGTCGGGCTCGTCGGGCGCGAAATAAGGCACGTAGAGCGAGGCCGCATCGCCCGTCGTCGGCGCATCCTCGCCGATGTCGTAGTCCTTGGCGGCCGCATAGGCGTAGCCCCAATTGCTGTTGAGCCAGCTCTGCTCGCTCTTGCTCAGCCGCGCCTCGACGCAGCCTTTCCAGGCCACCGTGGCGCCGGCGGGCGTCAGCACGCGGCCGAACAGATCGTAGTTGCTCACCGTCGCGGGATTGGCGAGCCAGTCGCAACCGCCGGTCGAGTAGGCGCCCCAGACGTCCTTGGCCACCGTCTGGAAACCCGACGGCGTCCTGTAAGTCTTGTTCGACTTCGGCGACGTCCAGTTCGACGTCGTGAACGGCGCCTTGGTGTTGGGCGTCGTATCGGCGTGCGCGCTGGCGACGCCGAACAATTCCTGCGCCAGGTGGCGGATCGGCTTCAATATGTCGAGAATGTCGCGGGCGTCGCCGGAACCGCCGGAGCCGGCGCCGCTCGAACCGCCGCCGCCGCTGGGCCCCCAATTGGGCGAGGAACAGGAGGCGAGACCCCACGTCAGCCACGCGCCGCGCTGCCACACGCCGTTGAACGGGTTCTGCGCGGTCGTGTCGATGTAGTTTGCGACGCTCGTCGCGTCGGTGAGGCCGGGATTGACGACCGCCACATAGGGCACGACGCTGACGCGCGCCGCGCCGCCGCCGGCGCCCATCACCGTGTCGACCAGCGTGTTGGCGGCGGCCTTGAGGTCGGCCATGTTGTTCGACATCGAGCCGGTATTGTCGAGGGCGAGCGCCATTTCCAGCGGCCTGGAATTCGTCACGCCGTTGGTGGTGGCGCGCGAGGCCACCGAAAAATACATCGCGTTCCTGCCGAGGATCTTCGAGAAGATCGTGGGCATGTATCCGGAGATCGTGACCTGATAGAGACCCGCCGAGACGTCGGTCTCGACGACCGTCAGGTTGAGCGAGGCGGCGATCGCGCCGAAATAGGCCGTGGCCGTGTTGCTGGCGATCGTCTGCCGCGTCGTCTGGGTGGCGGCGGACTGGGCGCCGGCGGCGAGCACGGCGGCATCCGCGGCGGCGCGCGCCTGCGCGACGGTCATGGCGCCGCGGCTATAGTCGACCGCCGCGCCGACCAGGCCCAGCGCCGGGATCGCGACGACGGCGAAGAGGACAGGGACCGAACCGCGCTGGTCGCGGCGCAAGCGGGCCGCCGGGGATGAAAAGGTTATGAAATTTCGACACCGGCGCATGGCGACTTCCAAAATGAAGACTTCCGTGCCTCGACCTCTACGGGAAAAGTCTCAAGTCGATGTAAATCAAGCCGTTGCGCGAAACCTAACCGGCGTTAAGGCGATGCGTCGCCCCAAAAAACACATATTCTCCATGCGCTTACGGGCAGAATTCGCGGCCGGACGAAGTTAATGGCAAGCATCGAAAGCAGTCCGGCCGCCCCGTTATTCCCGCCCGCGCAAGTCGTCGACGCGAAAAAGCTTGCGCGAACGACCTGGATCCTGATCGGCGCCCTCTTCGCGCATGCCCTTCTTCTCGGACTCGTCGCCTGGAGCGAGCGGGCCGGACAGACGCGCGTCGCGACGGCGGCGGTGGAAATCCCGGTCGAAATGGCGACGCCCGAGGAAGCCGAGGGCCGTCCCGATTCGAAACAGGCCGGCCAGCCGGCCAGCCCGCCGGCGGCGATCGAACCTCGCACGGAGACGCGCGAAAAGGCGCCCGAAGCGCAACAGCCGGCCGCGGCCGACGGCGCGAGCAGCGAGGGCAAGATCGTCGAGCGGCCGAAGGAAACGGACCGGGCGCAGGCGGCGCGCACCCGGGGCTCCGAGGCCAAGCCCGCCGAACAGCAGGACGAAACCGGCAATCCGTTCGGCGGATTGACGGCTGTCGAGAAGCCCGCCCCGGTCGAGCCGACCCCGACCTTCCTTGCCCCGCAATCCGTCATGACAGCGGCGCGGCCGCGCGCGCCGAAGGACCCGACCAACGACAATTATCGCGCCAAGGTGCTCGGCAAGGTCGCCGCCAACATGATCGATCCCGAACGCCCGAGGCCGAAGGCGCTGGCGATCGTCGGGTTCCGCGTCGATGCGCAGGGCGGCCTCGAATCGGTTTGGCTCGCCCGGCCCTCCGGCCACGCCGATCTCGACGCCGAGGCGATCGACATGGTGCGCCGCTCCGCGCCCTTCCCGCCGCCGCCGGCCGGCGCCGACCACAATTTCGGCGCGGCGATCGCGTTCGGCGAGGACGGCGGCTGATCGCGGCAGGCTCAGGTCCGGCGCGGCTTGCGCGCCCTGCCCGCGCCTTTCGGCCATTTGCCCGGCCAGGAGACGATGAAATCGGGGAGGTCGTCGATGGCGACGTCCTCCTCGAG
>DAIRCS010000069.1:0-16149 GCA_036796555.1 Rhodoblastus sp.
CAGGCCTGGGCGGAGGACGGCATCCGCGTCAACGGCATCGCGCCGGGCCTCGTCGATTCCAAGCTCACCAAGGTGACGACCGATCACCCCAAGCGCCTCGAGGGCGCGCTGCAGCGCATTCCGCTGCACCGCCTCGGCACGCCGCAGGACATGGCGGGCGCGGCGCTCTTTCTGGCGTCGCCGCTCGCCGCCTATATCGTCGGTCAAACGATCATCGTCGACGGCGGCCTGATCCTCTGAAGGACTGCGCGATGAGCGAGGAGAAGTGGCAGGACCTCGTCGATCTCGACGCGGTCTGGTCGTGGATGGATGCGCAGGGGCTCGGCACCGGCGCGATCGAAAATCAGCGCCAGCTCGCCGGCGGCACGCAGAACATTCTGCTGCGTTTTTCGCGCGACGGCCGCGATTATGTGTTGCGCCGCTCGCCCGCGAGCCCGCGCGGCGACGGCGACGCCACCAACCGGCGCGAGGCGCGCGTGCTGGGCGCGCTGGCCGGCACGGATGTTCCGCATCCACGCCTGATCGCGGCCTGCGCTGAAAAAGACGTGATCGGCGGCGCCTTCTATCTGATGGAGCCGGTCGCAGGCTTCAACGCCGTCGTCGGCATGCCGGCGCTCCACAGGAGCGATCCCGCCATCCGCCGGCGCATGGGCTTCGCGCTGGTCGAGGGCGCGCTGGCGCTCGCGCGGGTCGATCATGTCGCTGTCGGGCTCGCCGATTTCGGCAAGGCCGACGGCTTTCTCGAACGCCAGGTTCCACGTTGGCGCGCCTGGCTCGATTCCTATCGCGATTACGAGGGGTGGCCCGGACCCGATTTCATTCCGGGCCTCGATCGCGTCGCGGACTGGCTCACGCAGAACCGTCCGCGGACGTTCACGCCCGGCATCCTGCACGGCGACTATCACCTCGCCAATGTCATGTATCGCGAGGACGGCCCGGAGCTCGCGGCCATTGTCGACTGGGAACTGGCGACCATCGGCGATCCGCTGCTGGACATGGGCTGGATCATGGCGACATGGCCCGAGCCCGATGGAACGCGCACCGCCGGCACGATCGCGGAGCCCTGGGACGGCTTTCCGACCATCGAGGAACTGGTCGCGCATTATCAGGCGCACAGCGACCGCGACGCCTCCAACCTGCGCTGGTACGGCGTGCTCGGCTGCTACAAGCTCGGCATCATCCTCGAAGGCACCTACGCCCGCGCCGCCGCCGGCAAGGCGCCGAAAGCGACCGGCGACAAGCTGCACGACCACTGCATCCGCCTGTTCACGCGCGCGCTGAAGTGGATCGGCTGATATCCTCGTCCATGACGAAAACCTCGTCCTGAGGTCCAGAGCGTTTCACGGTGAAGTAGAATCATCCGGCCGTCATTGCGAGGAGCTCGGCGAAACCGCAACGCGGTTTCACCTGAAGCGACGAAGCAATCCATCCCCCAACCTTCCCAGATTGACGGATGGATTGCTTCGCTTCGCTCGCAATGACGGCTTGTTTGAGGATTCGCGTGAATTACGGGTCAGACTCCGAAGAACCCGCAAAGCGGGCGTCTCCAAGGGTGGCCAACCAGCGCTCTCGATCCTGCCATGCTTCGAGACGCGCTTTCAGCGCCGCCTCGGCATGAGGATTCGCATGCGGCGGATATTACTCCGCCGCCGTCTTCATCGCCTGCGGCGCCTTGAACGCCTGAAGCAGCCGCTGCCGTTCGACCGCCGCCTTCTTCGCGTTCGCTTCCTTGATGTGCCCGAAGCCGCGGATCGTCAGCGGCAGGCGCGCGAGCGCGACGGCGGTCGCGTGATTGTCGGCCGACAGATCGTCGAGAAGCGACAGCATCGTCCGCTCGTAGTCCTCGATCAGCGCGCGCTCCATGCGCCGCTCCTCGGTGCGCCCGAAGATGTCGAACGCGCCGCCACGCAGCCCCTTGAACTTCGCCAGCACGCCGAGCGCCTTCATCATCCACGGACCGAAGGTCGTCTTCTGCAATCTGCCGGTCGCGGGATCGCGGCGCGCCGCCAGCGGCGGGGCCATGTGGAAAGTGAGCGTGTAGTCGCCGTCGAACTGGCGCGCGAGCTTCTGCCGGAATTCGCCGTTCGTGTAGAGGCGCGCGACCTCGTACTCGTCCTTGTAGCTCATCAGCTTGAAGAAGCCTTCGCGCACGGCGTCGGCGAGCGCGGTCGTTCCACGAAGCTTCGCCTGTTCGGCCTTCGCCACGGCGTCGACGAAATTCGTGTAACGCTGCGCCCAGGCGGCGTCCTGATAGTCGGCGAGGAAGGCGATGCGTCGCGCCTGCTTCTGCTCGGCCGTTTCTTCCTCGACGTCAGGAATTTCGAGCGAGCGGATCGCTTCATGCACGCGTTTGGGATCGTGCGCGGCGAGCCGGCCCCAGGCGAAGGCTTCCTTGTTCGCCTCGATCGCAATGCCGTTGAGTTCGATCGCGCGATCGAGCGCGGCCAGCGACAGCGGCAGCAGGCCGCGCTGCCAGGCGAAGCCCATCATGAAGGGATTGGTGTAGATGGCGTCGCCCATCAGCGCCGTGGCGACGCCGGTGGCGTCGATGATGTCGAGACGGTCGGCGCCGAGCGCGTCGACGAGGCCCTTCTTCATCTGCGCCGTGGCGAAATCGAGATCGGGATTGACGACGAAGGCGGCGGTCGGTTGCAGGTCGCCGTTGATGACGGCGCGCGTGACGCCGCGCTCGAGACGCGACAGCGAATTGGATTGCGCCGACACGATCATGTCGCAGCCGATGAGCAGATCGGCGCCGCCGGGCGCGATGCGCACCGCCGCGAGATCTTCCGGCTGCGGCGCGAGCCGCACATGGCTCATCACGGCGCCGTTCTTCTGGCTCAACCCCGTGAAGTCGAGCGTCGTACAGCCCTTGCCCTCGACATGCGCGGCCATGCCGATCAGCGCGCCGATGGTGATGACGCCCGTGCCGCCGATACCGGTGACGAGAATGCCGTAGGGCTCGGCCAGCGTCTTCATCTGCGGATCAGGCAGGTTCGCGAATACGCCCGAGGAATCCGCCTTGGCTTTTTCCACCTTGCGCAGGCGTCCGCCGTTGACGGTGACGAAGCTCGGGCAGAAGCCGGTGACGCAGGAGAAATCCTTGTTGCAGTTCGACTGATCGATCTGCCGCTTGCGGCCGAACGGCGTCTCCAGCGGCTTCACTGACACGCAGTTCGACTGCTCCGTGCAATCGCCGCAACTCTCGCACACGAGATCGTTGATGAAGGCGCGCTTGGCCGGATCGGGATAGAGGCCGCGCTTGCGGCGCCGGCGTTTTTCCGCCGCGCAGGTCTGGTCGTAGATCAGGACCGTCAGTCCCTTGGTCTCGCGCAATTCCCTCTGCACGGCGTCGAGCTGGCTGCGGTGATGCACGGTCGCGCCCGCCGGGAAATAGCCGGCCGGCGGATATTTTTCGGGCTCGTCGGTGACGATGACGAGCTTCTTCGCGCCCTCCGCCATCACCTGATGCGCGATCTGCGAGACGGTGAAGCCGGATTCCGCCGGTTGGCCGCCGGTCATCGCCACGGCGTCGTTGTAGAGGATCTTGTAGGTGATGTTGACGCCCGACGCGGCCGAGGCGCGCAGGGCGAGCAGGCCCGAATGCGTATAGGTGCCGTCGCCGAGATTCTGGAAGATGTGCGGCTCTTCCGTGAAGAGCGCCTGGCCGATCCAGTTCGCGCCCTCGCCGCCCATATGCGTGATGGTCGCGGTACGGCGCAGCGGATTGTAGAGCGCCATGCCGTGGCAGCCGATGCCCGCCATCGCGCGGCTGCCTTCGGGCACCTTGGTCGACGTATTGTGCGGACAGCCCGAGCAGAAATAAGGCGTGCGCGGCGTCTGCGTCGCCGAGGGGGCGCGCTCCAGCGCCTCGAAGCTTTCGAGACGCGCGAGCCGCTGGTCGAGCGCGGCGTCGACATGACCCAGCCGCTTCATGCGGCTCACGAGCGCGCGCGCGACCATGGTCGGGTTGAGCTCGTTGGTCGAGGGCAGCAGGATCGCGCCGTTCTCCTCGCGCTTGCCGACGACGCTCGGCCTGCGGTCGGCCGGCATGTTGTAGAGAATGCGCACGAGCTGGTCCTCGATGAAGCCGCGCTTCTCCTCGACGACGAGCACGTCCTTCAGCCCGTCTGCGAAGCGTCGTGCGCCCTCTTCCTCGAGCGGCCAGGTGAGCGCCACCTTGTAGACGCGCAGACCGAGTTCGGCTGCGCGCGCGTTCGAAATGCCGAGATCGGCCAGCGCCTGCATCACGTCGAGATAGGCCTTGCCGGTCGTGATGATTCCGAGCCGCGCCGGCTTGCCGTCGATCACGACGCGGTCGAGCTGGTTGGCGCGCGCGAAAGCCGCCACCGCCTGCATGCGCGGGCCGTGGAGGCGCGCTTCCTGAACCAGCGGCGCATCGGGCCAGCGGATGTTGAGCCCGTCCGGCGGCATTTCGAAATCGGTCGGCGTGATGATGTTGATACGCGAAGGATCGGTATGAATGGAGGCGCCGCTCTCGACCGTCTCGGCGATTGTCTTGAAGCCGACCCAGCAGCCGGAATAGCGCGACAGCGCGAAGCCCATCAGGCCGAGGTCGAGATAATCCTGCACGTTGGCGGGATTGATGATCGGCATCAGCGCGGCCGCGTAGATCTGCTCGCTCTGGTGCGCGAGCGTCGAGGACTGGCAGCCGTGATCGTCGCCAGCGAACGCCAGCACGCCGCCGTGCCTCGACGTGCCGGCGCTGTTGGCGTGCTTCAGCACGTCGACGGAGCGGTCGACGCCCGGCCCCTTGCCGTACCAGATGCCGAACACGCCATCGACCTTGGCGCCGGGGAACATGCCGACCTGCTGGCTGCCCCACACCGATGTCGCGGCGAGGTCCTCGTTGAGACCCGGCTGGAAATGGATGTTGTGCGCCTTCAGATGCGACTTCGCGCGCCACAGCGCATGGTCGTACATGCCGAGCGGCGAGCCGCGATAGCCGCTGATGAAACCGCCTGTGCGCAGGCCCGCCGCCTTGTCGCGCTCGTATTGCAGGATCGGCAGGCGCACCAGCGCCTGAATGCCGGAGAGGTAGATGCGGCCCGACGGCAGCGTGTATTTGTCGTCGATCGATACGTCCGCCAGATGCGGCGCCTGTTGCGCGAGAGCCTCGGACATTCCGTTTCCTTCCAGATCGCGGCTCTTGCGCCGTCGGCTTTTGTGACGAGACTAGCCCGTCCCCCTCGCGGAAGCATCCGCTTTTCGCATGCGTTCATCGCGCCTCGCCCATACCGTCGCGCATGTCTGGAGAGTGACGCGACGACCGCGCGCACTTGCCAAGCGAGCCAAAATTGGTTCCCTAAGGCCCGGATTCGCCCGGAGCTTCGCCATGGACGTCATCGACCGCAAAATCCTGCGCGAATTGCAGGCGGACGCCTCGATCTCCATCGCGGAATTGTCCGACCGCGTCGGCCTCTCGCAGACGCCGTGCTGGAAGCGCGTGCAGAAGCTGGAGGCGGCCGGCGTCATCCTCGGGCGCGTCGCGCTGCTCGCGCCGGAAAAGCTCGGGCTCGGGCTCACCGTCTTCGTGTCGATCGAGGCGCCCGACCATTCCGACGGCTGGCTCGCGAAATTCGCGGCCGCCGTCTCGGCCATGCCCGAGGTAATGGAATTCTACCGCATGGCCGGCGACGTCGACTACATGCTGCGCGTGGTCGTCGCCGACATGGCGGCCTATGACGCGTTCTACAAGCGGCTGATCGGAACCATTCCGCTCAAGAACGTGACCTCGCGTTTCGCCATGGAGCGGATCAAGTCGACCACCGCCTATCAGATCGCCATGCTGGCGAAGGCGTAAGGTCGCAACAGGCATGCGCGGCCCCAATGAGATCGATTTCTGGCGCGGCTTCGCCCTGCTCACGATCTTCATCAATCACATTCCCGGCATATTCTACGAGCGCTTCACCTCCCGCAATTTCATGCTCGGCGACAGCGCGGAAATGTTCGTCTTCCTGGCGGGCGTCTCGTTGCGCTTCGTCGTCGGCTCGAACGACCGGCGCGTTTCCGCGCACGACGTCACGTTCCGCCTGTTCGGCCGCGCGCTGCAGATCTATGCGGCGCAAATCCTCATCACCATGTTCGCGCTGGCGATCCTGGCGGCGGCGGGACATTTTCTCAATCAGCCTGCGCTGCTCGACTGGCACAATGCGGGGCCGGTCTTCCAGGACCCGGTCGAAACCCATATCGGCCTGGTCCTGCTCACGCACCAGCTCGGCTATTTCAACATTTTGCCGCTCTATGTCGTGGTCATGTGCATGGCGCCGGCCTTCGCCCTGCTGGATCGCGTCTCGCCATATCTTGCGCTCGGCGTCTCCTTCGCGATCTGGATGGCGGTCCTCGTCACGGGCTTCAACCTGCCGACATGGCCGGTCGAGGGTAGCTGGTTCTTCAATCCGTTCGGCTGGCAGTTCGTCTTCGTCTGCGGCTTCGTGCTCGCTCGCGGCGATGGGCCGGGCGCGCTCGTGCGCCGCCACCGGCGCTGGCTGCGCGTCCTGGTCACGCCTTTCGTCGTTCTGGGCGTCGTGTCGGCGTGGAACGGCTACTCGCCTTCGCCCGGCGACGTGCCGCATCCCAAGCTCGTCTTTCTCTTCGACAAGACCTACGATTCGCCGGCGCGCGTCTTTCAGTTCCTGTGCGTGGCGTTGTTCCTGTCCGGCTTCTGGGCGCGTCTGCCGGGCTGGTTTGCTCCCGTCAGCGAATATTTCTCGCGGCTCGGCCGCAATTCGCTCGAAGTTTTCTGCGTCTGCTCGGTGTTAAGTCTGTGCGGACAGATAGCGGCCTACATGTACGGCGGCGGTATCGCCAAGGACACGCTCGTGCTATCAATCGGCATAGTAATCATGGGGTTGAGTGCGTGGCTGACCGAATGGCGCGCAAGATCGCGGGCCTCCTCCTCACAAGTCTGAGCGTTGCAAGTCTTTGCGCCGGCCTGTCTGCGCCCCTCGCCCGGGCGCAGGACAGCGCCGCGCCCAAGGCCGAAGAGCCGCCGCCCCTGAGCGCCCAGTGCCAGGCGCCGGCCAGCGACATCGCCGCGCCGGAGCCGCTGCCGAATTTCGCCGCCGTCCTGGCGTCCAAGAAGAAGGCGCGCATCCTCGCCATCGGATCGTCGTCGACCTACGGCGTGGGCGCTTCGTCGCGCTCGCGCAACTATCCCTCGCAATTGCACGAGATCCTCGCCAAGGCGCTCAAGGGCGTCGACGTCGAGATCGTCAATCGCGGCATGTCCGGCGAAGTGGCGGCCACCACCGCCGAGCGGCTGCGCACCGAGGTCGCGCTGAGCCGCCCCGATCTCGTTCTCTGGCAGCTCGGCACCAACGATGCGCTCTCGCGCGTGCCGCCCGAGCAATTCGAGGCGACGGTGCGCTCGACGATCAACTGGCTGAAGGACGACAAGATCGACGTCGTGCTGGTCGGCCTGCAATACACGCCGAAATTGGCGCGCGACAAGAATTACGAGGAGATTCGCGACACGCTGTTCAAGATCGCGGCTGACGAAAAGGTTCTCTACATCCGCCGCTATGACGCCATGCGCTTCATCGCGCAGGCGCGCGCCGCGCCCGTGCTCTCGCAGGACGAATTCCACCTCAACGATCTCGGCTATCGCTGCATGGCCGAGCACGTGGCGCAGGCGGTGATCGCCAATCTCTTCGTGCGCCGCTTCCGGCCGACATCCTCGGGCCTGCTCCCCTGAATCGAAGGCCGCCCGCAGGCGGCCTTCGTTCTGGAATGTCCGGCGGAACAGGCGGCCGCTCTCAGTCCGTTTTGGTCGCTCCGGCCTCGATCACCGGCCCGATCGGCTCCCAGGTCGCGCCGTCGAAACGCGAGATCTGCAGCTTGTCATAGAGCGAGTAATTGGTCGGCGAGGACGAGAGCGTCACGCCCGGCAGGCCGAGCGGGAGCTGCACGTCCTTCAGGTTGGACACCACCTTCATCAGCTTTTCGCGCGTGCAGTCCTTGCCGCACTCGGACAGCACTTTCTCAGTCAGCCAGGCCGAATTGTAGCCGGTCGTGTTCGAGCCGTCGTTGGGGTCGGCGTTGTTGTTCCACTCCTTCATGAAGGCGAGGTAGTCCTGCGTCTCCTTGTCGTTCGCCCAGCGCGGATCGGCGGGGATCTTGCTGGCGATCGCCGTCACCAGCCCCTTGGAGTTCTCGAGGCCGGCCGGCTGGAGCACCGTCTTGATGGAGCTCGCCACCGCGACAATGTAATGCAGCGGCTTCCAACCGAGTTCGGCGGCCTTGCGGATCGACTGCGCCGCGAACTTGGGCGTCGTCATGTTGAACAGCGTGTCCGCGCCGGAGGCGCGCAGCGCCACCATCTGCGAGTCGATCGTCGGGTCGGAGACTTCGTAGGTCACCTCCTTGACGATCAGCGAGACCTTGTCGCCGAGCCCCTCCTTGAAGCCGCGCACATAGTCGCGCCCGGCGTCGTCGTTCTGCGACAGAACCGCGATCTTGGCGTGCGGCTTTTCCTTCAGGATATACTTGGCCGCGACGCGCCCCTCCATCGTGTAGGAGGGATAGAGCGCCATCGTGTAGGGGAAGTTCTTCGGATCGTTCCACTTGTCGGCGCCCGTCGACAGGAACAGGTGCGGCACTTTCTTGCCGTTGATGTATTTGTGGATCGCTGTGTTGGTCGCCGTCCCCAGCGAACCGAAATTGGCGAAAATCTCGTCCTGCTCGACCAGCTTGCGGGTCTGCTCGACGGTCTTGGGCGGGCTGTAGGCGTCGTCGTAGGTCAGGAAATTGATCTTGCGCCCGTGGACGCCGCCCTTCGAATTCAGCCTGTTGTAATAGGCCGTTTCCGTGCGGCCCGCCGCGCCATAGGCCGACGCCGGCCCGCTATAGGGCATGGTCTGGCCGATCTTGATTTCCCGGTCCGTCATGCCCGGGTCCGCAACCGCGGGCGTCGCCGCGATCAGCCCGATCGCGGCCCAAAATGCCGATTTCCTCATGTCACCCTCCCGCGCGCTTATGCTGCGCGCCGGTTCGATTTGACCGCCCGCGGCGGTCGAGCGTCAAGCGCCGGCGGCATGCCCTGACCGGCGGAAAAGGCGGTCGTCTTGCCAGCCCGCCTCGCATGGGCTAGCTGATGGGCCGGAAAAAGAGCCATGGCCGAGAAAAAACCGATCAACGTCCAGAATCTTTCGACGATCGTCGCCGTGATGATCCTCGTCGGCACCGAACTCGTCGGCGCCTCCTGGGCGGCCGGCTGGGCGCTGGGCGGCCTGTTCCAGCTCGACACGACGGTCAGCCGCATCATCGAGGTCGGCTTCGCGCTGATCGGCTTCGTCGGCCTCTATTTCTTCATGCGCACCGCGATCCGCCACGAGCCGATCCGGGGCTGACGGACCGCGAGCCTTCGGGCTCGCCTCACCCCGCCAGCTTTTCCCGCACCCCCGCCCGCAGCCGGGCCGCCTTGCCGTCGGCGACCGCCGCCACGCGCACATCCGCTGTCACGAGAACGTCCTCGCCGCGCAGCACGCGCTGCGCGAGAACG
This sequence comes from Rhodoblastus sp., assembly GCA_036796555.1. GTDB lineage: Bacteria > Pseudomonadota > Alphaproteobacteria > Rhizobiales > Beijerinckiaceae > JAJXWB01. The sequence continues at coordinate 9,524 of DAIRCS010000069.1, forward strand.
GCGGAGGCGCCCTTCACTTCCTTTGCGGCGGTTTCGACGACCAGCACGTCGTCCATCCTCGCGGCTTTCAGAAACTCGATGGCCATGCCCCGCACCACGAAGGCGAAGGGCTTGTGATCGGTTTCCCCGGAATGGATCGCCTGCTGGTGGATGCCGAGATCGCGCAACAGCTCCGTGCGCCCGCGCTCCATGAAGCGCAGGTAGGAGGCGTGGTAGACCACGCCGGAGAAATCCGTGTCCTCGTAATAGACGCGGATCTGGAGACGATGCGGCGCGCTCACTCGTCCTCGCCGAACAGCCCGAATTGCCCAGCCCCGCGCGCGGGCTCGGCAAGCCCCAGATGCCTGAACGCCAGCGGCGTGAGCAGGCGTCCGCGCGGCGTGCGCTGCAAAAAGCCCTGTTGCAGCAGATAGGGCTCGATAATGTCCTCGATCGCGTCGCGCGGTTCCGACAGCGCGGCGGCGATCGTCTCGATGCCGACGGGGCCGCCGCCGAAGTTCAGCGCGATCATGTCGAGATAGCGCCGGTCCATCTGGTCGAGGCCGATGGCGTCGACATCGAGCAAGCGCAACGCCTTGTCGGCCACGGCGCGATTGACGACCGGATCGCCGTCGACGAGGGCGAAGTCGCGCACGCGGCGCAGCAGGCGCCCGGCGATGCGCGGCGTGCCGCGCGCACGTTTGGCGATCTCGTTGGCGCCGTCCTCGCTCATGGCCACGCCGAGCACGCGCGCGCCGCGCGAGACGATGCTCTGCAATTCCGCGACCGTATAGAAATTGAGCCGCACGGGAATGCCGAAACGGTCGCGCAGCGGCGTCGTCAGCAGGCCCGCGCGCGTCGTCGCGCCGACCAGCGTGAATTTGGCGAGATCGATCTTCACCGAGCGCGCTGCCGGCCCTTCGCCGATGATGAGGTCGAGCTGGAAATCCTCCATCGCGGGATAGAGGATTTCCTCCACCGCCGGATTGAGGCGGTGAATTTCGTCGATGAAGAGCACATCGCGCTCTTCGGGATTGGGGAGTTGGGCGGCGAGGTCGCCGGCCTTCGCGATCACCGGACCCGACGTCGAGCGGAAATTGACGCCCATCTCGCGCGCCATGATCTGCGCCAGCGTCGTCTTGCCGAGGCCGGGCGGCCCCACGAACAGAACATGGTCGAGCGCGTCGCCGCGCGCCTTGGCCGCCTCGATGAACACGCGCAGGTTCTTGCGCGCGGCCTCCTGCCCCGTGAAATCTGCCAGCGTCAGCGGCCGCAGCGAGGCGTCGGTATCGTCGGCGCGCCTTTCGGAAGACACGAGGCGGGGATTGGCGTCGGTCATGCCGCTGTCTTGGCGATATAGATCACGTCCGGCAAGCCCTCGAAATGCGCGTCGCAGGTCACGAGCTCGCATGCGGCGGCCCGCGCCGTCGCATAGATGATCGAATCGACGGTCGGCAGCCGATACTCGCGTCCGAGTTCGGCCGCTCGCAGCGCGATGTCGGTGTCGAGCGGGACGACGAGACAATCCATCGTCGTCGCAATCGCCCCGTCAGCCGCCTCCGGCGCTTCGCGCGCGAGCCACTTGGCCAGTTCGAGTTGCACAATGGTCGGCACTAGCAACTGATCCATTGCGGGAAACTCGGAACGCACGGCTTCGCCTACGGGGCCGTCGGCGATCCACTCGATCCATGCCGATGTGTCGACGACGCGCATCAATAGCGATCGTTGCGGTCGCGATAGCCCTCGGTGTTCGCCCCCTTGGCGATGCCGCGCAGGGAATCGATGTCCCGACGCGGCATCATGACGACGCCGTTTCCGCGCGGGACGAAAACGATTTCCTGGCCGGGCTTCCACCCCTGCCGTTCCCGCACTTCCTTCGGGATCGAAATCTGGAATTTCGATGAAATCTTCGCAATTACGCTCATCGCAACCTCCTGATCGATCAAACTTCCGTAAGAATATCAGGAACGGAGCACGAACACCAGCCTAGCTCGCCAGTTCCTTCAGCCCGCGCCGGATCAGCGCACTCGTTTCCGCGCTCTCGCCCAGCGCCTTGACGCTGGCGGCCACGGCGGCGGCGGCCTGCGGCCGGCCATAGCCGAGATTGACCAGCGCGGAAATGGCGTCCTGCACGGGCTTGGGCGCGCCCTTGGCCTCGTCCTCGCCCGCGAGCTTCGCGACGACGGGATCGACGGCTGACAGCGCCGGGGCCTTGTCCTTCATCTCGGCCACGATGCGCGCGGCGAGCTTCGGGCCGACGCCCGGCGCGCGAGCGACGGCGGCCTTATCCTGCGTCCCGATGGCGGTCGCAAGTTCGGCGGGCCCGAGCACGCCGAGAATGGCGAGCGCCACCTTCGCGCCCACGCCCTGCACGCCCTGCAGCAGGCGGAACCAGTCGCGCTCGGCGTCGCTGGTGAAGCCGAACAGGCGGATCGCGTCCTCGCGCACCTGCGTCTCGATGGAAAGCGCCGCCGCCTCGCCCGCCTTCGGCAGCTTCTGCAGCGTCCGCGAAGAACATTGCACGACATAGCCGACGCCATTGACGTCGAGGATGACGAAATCCTCGCCGTAGGAATCGATTGTTCCCTTGAGCTTCCCGATCATCCGGCGATCCCCGCTGCGACCTTGGCGGCGACCGCCCGCGCGCCGCGATGCTGCGCATGGCAGATCGCCACCGCCAGCGCATCGGCGGCGTCCGCGCTTTTCGCGTCGCATTTCGGCAGCAGCACGCGCACCATCATGACGACCTGCGCCTTCTCCGCGTGGCCCGCGCCGACCACCGTCTTCTTCACGAGATTGGCGGCGTATTCGGCCACGTCGAGACCGGCCAGCGTCGGCGCCAGCAGCGCGATGCCGCGCGCCTGGCCGAGCTTGAGGGCCGATTGCGGATCGCGGTTGACGAAGGTTTCCTCCACCGCCGCCTCCTGCGGGCCGTGCGCGGCGATCACCGCGGCCAGCCCTTCGTGCAATTGCCGCAGGCGCGCGGCGAGCGAGAGCCTGGCGTCGGAATGCAGCGCGCCGCAGGCGACGAAGGACAGCCGCGAGCCTTCGGCCTCGATCACTCCCCAGCCGGTGTTGCGAAGGCCCGGATCGATGCCGATGATGCGAATCGGTTTTGGCGACATGCGCCAATTTACGCGCGGAGCGCCTCGTCCGGTAGGCTCCGCCGCGGCGTCCTGCCACAGCGGCCGCATCTTGCCAGCGGCCCTGTCCGCGCCAGTTTGGGAGAAACGCTCCGCGGGGGAAGGCCGGGATGTCAGAAATCAGCGCGATCGATCTCGCCCGCTTCCAGTTCGCCTTCACCATCGGCTTCCATATCGTCTATCCCGCCTTTTCGATCGGGCTCGGGAGCTATCTGGCGACGCTGAACGGCCTTTCGCTCGTCACGGGCGATCCCGTCTATCTGAAGCTGTTCGACTACTGGAAGCGCATCTTCGCCATCGCCTTCGGCATGGGCGTCGTCAGCGGCGTGGTGATGAGCTACCAGTTCGGCACCAACTGGAGCGTCTTCGCCGACAAGACCGGCCCGATCCTCGGGCCGCTGATGGGCTACGAAGTGCTCTCGGCCTTCTTCCTCGAGGCGGGCTTCCTCGGCGTCGTCCTGTTCGGACGGGAGCGCGTCGGACCGGTCCTGCATTTCTTCGCGACGCTGATGGTCGCGCTCGGCACCTTCGCCTCGGCCTTCTGGATCCTGTCCGTCAATAGCTGGATGCAGACTCCGGCGGGCTATGCCGTGAATGCGCAGGGCCAGTTCGTTCCCGCCGACTGGTTCAAGGCGATCTTCAATCCCTCCTTCCCCTATCGCCTCGTCCACATGGTGCTGGCCGCCTATCTCACGACATCGCTCGCAGTCGGCGCCGTCGGCGCGCTGCATCTGTTGCGCGGAACCCGCTCGGCCGCGGTGCGCGTCATGTTCTCGATGGCGATGTGGATGGCGGCGATCGTGGCGCCGATCCAGATTTTCGCCGGCGACCAGCACGGGTTGAACACGCTCGAGCACCAGCCTGCCAAGATCGCCGCGATCGAAGGCCATTTCGACGGCGAGAAACGCGCGCCGCTCATCCTGTTCGGCATGCCGGACATGGAAAAGGCGCGCACCGACTACAAGATCGAGATCCCGCTCGCCGGCTCCCTCATTCTCACGCACTCGCCGGACGGCTACGTGCCGGGCCTCAAGGATTTCCCGCGTGAAAACTGGCCGCCGTCGCCCATCGTCTTCTGGTCGTTCCGCGTCATGGTCGGGCTCGGCTTCGCCATGGCGGGCTTCGGACTGTGGGGCCTGTTCGCGCGCTGGCGCGGCAAGTTCTACGATGCGCCCTGGCTGCATCGGGCGGCCTTCGTCATGGGGCCAGCCGGCTTCGTCGCCGTCCTCGCCGGCTGGGTGACCACGGAAGTCGGCCGCCAGCCCTTCGTCGTGCAGGGCCTGCTGCGCACCGCCGACGCCGCCTCGCCGATCGCCGCGCCCGCAGTCGCCGCCTCGCTCATCGGCTTCATCATCGTCTACACGACGGTCATGGCCTTCGGCTTCGTCTATATCGCGATCCTGATGAACCGGCCGCCGGACGCGCCGTCGGAACTCGACGAGGACGCGCCGTTGCGCGCCGCCGGCATGCCGGGCGTGGCGGCCGAGCTCGCGGGACCGCATGCGGGAGCCCGGCCATGATGGAAAGCCTCGACCTCGCCTTTCTCTGGGCCGCCATCATCGCCTTCGCCGTCCTGCTCTACACGCTGCTCGACGGTTTCGATCTCGGCATCGGCATGCTCTTTCCCTTCGTGCGCGACGGCGACCAGCGCGGCCGGATGCTGTCGTCGATCGCGCCGGTCTGGGACGGCAACGAGACCTGGCTCGTGCTCGGCGGCGGCGGCCTGCTCGCCGTCTTTCCGCTCGCCTATTCCATCATCCTGTCGGCTCTCTACGCGCCGATCATCCTCATGCTGTTGTCGCTCGTCTTCCGCGGCGTCGCCTTCGAGTTCCGGTGGCAGACGCCTCGCGCGCGAAAAATCTGGGATCGCGCCTTCGCGCTCGGCTCGCTCGGCGCGGCGGTGGCGCAGGGGCTGGCGCTCGGCGCGCTGGTGCAGGGCATTCCGGTGCAGGGCCGCGCCTACGCCGGGGGCTGGTGGGACTGGCTGACGCCTTTCAGCATACTCACCGCGCTCGGCCTCACGCTCGGCTATGCGCTGCAGGGCGCGACCTGGCTGATCATGAAGACGGACGGCCGCCTGCAGCGCCGCGCCTACGATCTCGCGACGCGGCTCGCGCCGGCGTTTCTGGCCGCCATCGGCGCGGTCAGCCTGTGGACGGTCTTCCTCAATCCGACCTACGCCGCCAACTGGTTTTCCTGGCCGCGCATCCTGCTGGTCGCGCCCGTGCCGCTGCTGGTTGCGGCGGCGGGCTATGCGCTGATAAATGGCGTTGCGCGCGAAAAGGAGCGTTCGCCGTTTCTCGCGACGCAAGCGCTCTTCATTCTCGGCTTCGCGGGACTTGGCGTCAGCTTCTATCCCTACATGGTGCCCAACAGCGTCACGATCTGGCAGGCGGCGGCGCCCGACGCGAGCCTCGCCTTCCTGCTCGTCGGCGCCGCGCCGCTGCTCGTGATGGTGCTCGGCTACACCGTCTACGCCTATTGGGTGTTCCGCGGCAAAACGCCCGTCGACCATCACGGCTATTGATGCAGGAGAGCCGCGCCCCGCAAACGAAACAGGCGCCGCTCGCGCGACGCCTGATGTGGTTTGCTCTTCTCTATATCGGCGGCGTCGCCGCCGTCGCGGCGCTCGCCTACGCGCTGCGCTTCGTCACGCGCTGACGATGCCGGCTGGAGGCGGGCGGTCCCGGATCGCGCGTCACCCGGGACCGCCGGCCTCCGGCCGGCCCTTCTCCAAGCCGCGACGCCGAGCCGAGGAAAACGGCCACGCCTCGGGCGTCGAGCAAAGCCCCGCTTTCACAGGATTGGTCTCGATATAAGCGATCGTCTGCTCGAAATGCGCTTCATCGCGCATGAAGCGGTCAAAATAGTCACGCGCCCAAAACGGACCACGCGCGCCGTTCAGAGCATTGATGCGCGCCGCCGTATAGGTCTTCCAGCTGCGCACGATTTCCGGAAGCGAAAAGCCCACGGTCTGCTCGATCAACACATGCACATGATTTGGCATGACGCACCATGCGAGCGCGTGATATCTCGCGCCGTCAAAATGCAGCAGCGCATTTTCGACGATTTCGGCGGCGCTTTGGTCTTGTAGAGGACAGGCTCCCAGGCCTTCATCGAGAGCCTTGTCTGCAGTCCACGCGCGCCGCGCGGAATCGTCGTTGCCGGCCGTTTGCAGGTGTCGCGGAAGACTGTCCGCGGTTCGAAAAACGATATGCTGGATCGACTCAGGCGAATCGAAGTGAGGAAGGTATCCGCGCGAATACCATCCCCTTGCTTCCGTCATCTCGTCTCCAATTGCCGGCTGGAAGCCGGCGGTCCCGGCGCTCATCACGCCGCGCCGGGACCGCCGGCCTCCGGCCGGCCCTGATCAACCGCCCATCTTCGCCACGAGCGCGTCCGAAATCTCGAAATTCGCGTAGACGTTCTGCACGTCGTCATTCTCTTCGAGCGCGCCGACGAGCTTGAGAATTTTCTCGCCGGTCTCGTCGTCGAGCATGGTCG
>DAIRCS010000070.1:0-16046 GCA_036796555.1 Rhodoblastus sp.
CATCCTGCTGCCGATGATCAACGAGGCGATCTACACGCTCTATGAGGGCGTCGGCTCCGTGGACGCCATTGACACGGCGATGCGGCTCGGCGCGAATCATCCGATGGGCCCGTTGCAATTGGCCGATTTCATCGGCCTCGATACCTGCCTGTCCGTCATGCAGGTCCTGCACGAAGGCCTGGCGGATTCGAAGTACCGCCCCTGCCCGCTGCTGGTGAAATATGTCGAAGCGGGCTGGCTCGGCCGCAAGACCCAGCGCGGCTTCTACGATTACCGCAGCGGAACGCCTGTCCCCACCCGCTGATCTCGCCGGCCTTCACAATACCGTCTTGACGCCTGTAGACTGTGTCTGCGGCGAGATTCGGCGTGAGCCGAACATGATGAGACGGGGTGCTCCGGTTGACGGTTCACTTCCAACCGACTGTCAGGCCGGAGGCTTGTCCGGCGCTGGTGCTCAACGCGGATTATAGGCCGCTGAGCTATTACCCGCTGTCGCTCTGGTGCTGGCAGGACGCGATCAAGGCGGTCTTTCTCGACCGGGTGAATATCGTTTCCCATTACGACAAGATGGTTCGAAGTCCGAGCTTCGAAATGCGTCTGCCCTCGGTCGTTTCGCTGAAGACCTATATCAAGCCGGCCCGACATCCCGCCTTCACGCGCTTCAATGTTTTTCTTCGCGACCGCTTCGCCTGCCAATATTGCGGTCAGCATGAAGATCTCACCTTCGATCATGTCATTCCACGATCGAAGGGCGGACTGACCACGTGGGAGAACGTCGTCGCGGCTTGCTCCTGCTGCAACCTGCGCAAGAGCGACCGTCTCCCCGCCGAAGCGCATATGTGGCCCGCAGTGTCGCCCTACCAGCCCGACATCGAAGATCTCATGCGCGCAGGCCGTCAGTTTCCGCCCAACTATCTGCATGAAAGCTGGATGGACTATCTCTACTGGGATTCCGTCCTCGAGCCCTGATGGTCAGCGCCGCGAAGGCTTTCGCGTATCCGCGGGCGAAGCAGCCGACGGCTCCGGGGCGGCCCTGTCGAATTCGACAGCGACGCTCGTCCCCTTGGCGGGGGGCGATGCGAGCCGCGCCACGAACGCCGCGCGGTCGCCTGCGGCGATCTTTTGTTGGGGCGCGCGCGTAACCCAGGTGTAGAGCGCCTCATCGCCCTCGCCGCGGACGGAGACGGCGAGGGGCCTTGCGACCTCGTCTCTCGCGCCGTTGTTCACCAGATCGCCTTCCACGACGAGAATGCGCCGGTCGCCGTCGGCGACGATTTTCGCCGTGATCCGGTCGAGCGCAAGCCCGGTCAGATTGACGGGCAAGCCTGAAGCTTCGAACAGGATTGCGGTGCGCGGCGCCAGACGAACGATCGTCGCGCGCGCGGCGGCGACGGTCATCACGCCGATCGCCAGGATGCCCAGAGCGATCGCCAGACGCTGGCCTCGATGGTCAGGCGGGTCAAAATCTGCCTCGAACGCTAGGCTCATGTCGGTCGGACCGGGTGATTCACGAAGGCCGAAGGCGTGGTCTGCCCGGATTGCGGGCGGCTTTCGATTTCATTGATCGCAGGCTTATAGTTAATTGCGGGTTAAAGATCGCCCGATTCGCCGTCGCATCGGGCGCGCGCCGTCCCTGCCGGAGCCTTGTCTTGGTACGCTTCGAAAACGTCGGACTGCGCTACGGCATGGGGCCCGAGGTTCTTCAGGATCTCAATTTTTCGATTGCGCCAGGCTCGTTTCAGTTCCTGACCGGCCCTTCCGGCGCGGGCAAGACGACGCTGATGCGGCTGCTTCTCCTGTCCCTGCGGCCGACGCGCGGCCTCATTTCGATATTCGGCAAGGAAGCCTCCACTCTCGACAAGGACGCGATCACATCGATTCGTCGGCGCATCGGCGTCGTGTTTCAGGACTTTCGGCTGCTCGACCACCTGACGACCTATGAGAACGTCGCCTTGCCGCTGAGGGTCCAGAACCGGTCTGAACAGGAGTATCGCGACGAGGTCGTGGAACTGTTGCGGTGGGTCGGTCTGGGCGACAGGATGCATGTCTTTCCCGAAGTGCTGTCGGGGGGCGAAAAGCAGCGCGCGGCGATCGCCCGGGCCCTGATCGTCCGGCCGGAACTGCTGCTGGCGGACGAGCCGACAGGCAATGTCGACCCGACCATGGCGCGCCGGATCATCCGTTTGTTCGTCGAGCTTCAGCGATCGGGCACATCCGTCGTCGTCGCGACCCACGATCTAGGACTGATGGACCAGTTCGACGGCGCGCGCCGCCTCGTCCTTGGCGACAGCCGGCTGCACATCTACGATTGAGGCGCCTCGCGATGTCCGAGACCCAGACCGGCCCCGCAGGAACGTCCGACGACAGGGGTCGCGGAGCCGAGGCCCCGCTCGTCCCCGCCTCGAGCATCGCCGGCCGCACCCTGATCATCGTGGTGGCGATCATGTCGTTTCTCGCCTCGCTCGCAGCCGGCGGCGCGGTCCTGATCGGTCAAGCGAGCCGGGAGTGGCGTTCGACCGTCTCGCGCGAGGCCACCATACAACTCAAGCCCGCGCCCAACCGGGACATGGATGCGGATATCGCGCGCATCGTGCAGGCGGCCAGGAGCGCGCCCGGCGTAGCCGAGGTTCGTGCGATGACAAAACGCGAATCGGAATTGCTTCTGGAGCCATGGCTCGGCAAAGGCTTGAATCTGGACGAAGTTCCCGTTCCACGCATGATTGTTTTGAAGCTCCAGGCCGGCGCCAGCGTGGACTTCGAGCAATTGCGACAGCGGATTTCGGAAATATCGCCCAATGCGAACCTCGACGACCATCGCGTCTGGTCCGAGCGTCTCGCGGACATGGCCAACGTCCTGGTCGCCATTGCGGTGGTCCTGCTCGCGCTGATCATCACGGCGATGGTGCTGGCGATTTCCTTTGCGACACACGGCGCCATGGCCGGCAATCGCGAGATCATCGAGGTGTTGCATTTCGTCGGCGCCAGCGACCAGTTCATCTCGAAACAGTTCCAACGACGCTTTCTCTGGCTTGGCTTTCGCGGCGGCGTCATCGGGGCCGGGGCGGCCTCGGCCGTCTTTCTGGCGGCCGGATTTCTCAGCCGCAGATTGGCGGCGACCCCGAGCGGAGAACAGCTCGAGGCCCTGTTCGGCTCGTTCTCGATCGGCTGGCTCGGCTATTCGGCCATTGCATTGATCGCGATATTGAGCGCTGCATTGTCCGGACAAACATCGCGTATGATCGTCTTCCGCCGCCTGAGACGCCTGGCCTGACCGAGATCGACTTTCATGGAGCCGAGTATCGCCAATTCTCGTTCCGCATCGCCGGCGTATGCGACTCCCGCGCGCCGGACTTCCGTCGCCATACGCTCGCTGATCTTCAACGTCCTGTTCTACATTAATCTGATCGGCCTCATGACGATCGGATTGCCTTCGGTGCTGCTCGGGCGCGGCCCTGCGACATTCATGGCGCGCGCCTGGGCGAAATCGTCGCTCTGGCTTCTTCGCGTCATATGCGGCGCGAGGGTCGAGTTTCGAGGAACCCACCTGATACCGCCGGGCGGGCTCGTCATCGCGCCGAAGCATCAATCGATGCTCGAAACCTTCGCGCTGATTCTCGCGGTCGAAAACTTCTCCTACGTTCACAAACGCGAGCTGACGTGGATTCCATTGTTCGGATGGTATCTCTGGGCCGTCGACCAGATTTCCATCAATCGCTCATCGGGGTCGACGGCGCTGACGCACGTCACGAACGGCGTAGCCAAATTTCTGAAACTCGATCGACGAATTCTGATTTTTCCCGAGGGCACGCGACGTCCGGTGGGCGCGCCGCCGAAATACAAATATGGAGTCAGTCATCTCTACACGACGTTGAACGCGCGCGTGATGCCCGTGGCTCTCAACACCGGCTTGTTCTGGCCGCGCAGAAGCTTTCTCCGCAATCCCGGCGTCGCGGTGATCGAATTTCTGCCCGTGATCGAGCCAGGTCTCACGCGAGAGCAATTCTCGCAACGCCTGCAGGACGCCATCGAGAATGGGACGGATGCGCTCGTATCGGAGGCCCTGCAGATCGATCCGGCTCTCGGCGCGCTGGTTCGCATGTCGGATTCCGGTGAAGACGCAAAAGCGCGGCGATCGGCGTGATCTCCGACGATGACCAATGAAGCCCGCATCAGGAAATCGTCGATGGCGCCACGCCTGCTGCTGCTGACCGGCTTCGCATGCGTATTCCTGACCATCGGCTGGTCGATCTACTGGTATGTCGCCCAGACGATGGCGATGCGCGAATTCCGCGCGCAGATCGATCGCGAGGCGCAGCGCGGACGCTTCTGGTCCTGTGATTCGGTCGAATCTACCGGCTATCCGCTCTCTGTTTCCATTGATTGCCGGGCGCCGCGGCTGCGGATCGCAAACGAAGCGGCGCCACGAACGATTTCGGCGCAGCGCGCGATAATCAGCGCCAGGCTCTACGCGCCGACGCTTGTCGAGATTGACCTCTCAGGTCCCACCTCTTTCGAAACCGGGACGAAGAGATCCGAGATGGAATGGTCCGCGCTTCAGATTGATCTGCGCGGTTTGCCCGTGAGGCTCGACAGGCTGTCGATCGTGGGCCGCGGCCTCGTCGTGCATCCCGCGGGATCGCCAACGACGAAGATCGAAACGCTGCACGCTCATCTCAAACGAACCGCGCCTGTCGCCATGGCGCCATACGGCCTCACCCTCGGTCTTGCCGGCGTCGACTCGCCCGAAATCACGAGCATGGCCGGGCCGGGCGATCCGGCTTTGGTGACGCTTCTGGGCGTGGTGACGCAACTCGACGCCGCAGGCGCGGGGCATTGGGCCGAACGGTTGGAATCATGGCGAACCGCAGGGGGACGCCTGTCGATCGCCGCGCTGACTTTGACGAGAGGCGCGTTTTCCTTGCAGGGCGAAGGGCTGATCGGCCTCGATCAGCAACATCGCCCCGAAGGCAAGCTGTCTGCAAATCTTCGCAATGCAGGACCGGTCCTTCTGGCGCTCGCCGAGGCAACCGGAAAACTCGACCGAAGCACGATCGCCGGACGGATCGCCGCGGGCATTCTCGGCAGGCCCGGCGATCTGAAGGTCGATATATCGGCGGAGGACGGCGCCCTTTCCATCGGCCCGCTGCGGCGGGCGCTGTCGCTGCCGCCGCTCTACTGAGGGTCGGACTGATGACGTCCGAAATCGGGCGCGGCTGTCTCCTGTCCGCTCTCGATGATGCTGCGCCGTATGTTGCGAGTGCGCGTGAAGAGCTCGAACAGGCCATCGCCGTCGCCCCAGCGGATCATGCGCTGAAGAGCGCTGAGGTCCTCGGTGAAGCGGCCAAGGATTTCCAGCACGGCCTCCTTGTTGTTGAGGAAAACATCCCGCCACATCGTCGGATCGGACGCCGCGATGCGGGTAAAGTCACGGAAGCCGCCGGCCGAGAACTTGATGACTTCCGATTGGGTGACGACTTCGAGATCGGCCGCCGTGCCGACGATATTGTAAGCGATCAGGTGCGGCACGTGACTGGTTATGGCCAGCACGAGATCATGATGCTCGCTGGTCATGGTCTCGACGTTGCTGCCGGCCGCCGTCCAGAAAGCGGCCAGTTTTTTGACCGCCGCCTGATCGGCGCCCGAGGGCGGCGTCAGAATGCACCAGCGGTTGAGGAATAGCGTCGCAAATCCGGCGTCAGGTCCCGAATGTTCCGTGCCGGCGACCGGGTGCGCCGGAATGAGATGGACGCCCGCCGGGATATGAGGCGACAGCGCCGAGAGGACAGCGCCCTTGACGGAGCCGACGTCGCTGACGATCGCTCCGGGAGACAGCGCCGGACCAATCGCCTGCGCGACGCTCTCGTTGGCCCCGACCGGTACACACAGGATGATGAGATCGGCGCCGCGCGCCGCCTGGGCGAGATCGCTCGTGGTCTCGTCAGCCAGCGCAAGTTCGGACACGCGCGCGCAGACGGCCTGCGAAATGTCGGCGCCGACCAATCTGCGCGCGAGATTGTTACGGCGCGCGACACGCTGCAGCGACGAGCCGATCAGGCCGCAGCCAATGACGGTCAGCTGTTCGAACAAAGGCTCGGCCAGCTTCTGGCCCCACGTGTCAGACATTGGAAACTTTGACCGGTTGTTTCGGCGGGACGAAAGGCGCCGCATGGCTGCCAACGAAAACGGGTTCAACGCCGGATATCCCGGCAGTGCTCAGCGCGCGGCGCGCCGACGACTGGCCGTCGGGGCCGGGAAAAGACATCAGCAACGACAGGCCGCGCTCGTCGACCGCGTTGCCGACGAGCCGCCCCCCGGCTTCCCGAATGGCGTCCGGCAGGGCGTCGCGCCAACGATCGAGCCGAGCCGCGAACAATTGCACGTCCGTCGCGGCCGCCTCTGCAAGCGGTTTCGAGACCACGAAGATCGGAATGCCGGCCGGATGGTCGGGCCGGTCTACGAACGGCAGCCGCGCGATGATCTTCGGCGCGACGGGATCCACCAGCCGCGTCCACCAAGCGCCGTCGCCGACGCCGCCGGCGACCCGCAACAGCCCGAGATCGCCGACCGACCCTTCCACGGCGTCGATCACGGCCTGCGGGCCGTGATGCGGGACGTAGGGCGCGGTGAAGCCGAAATGGAAGCGCGCCGAATCGCGCATGGCGGCGTCGCCCGCGGACACGTCGACGTGAACGGAATAGTTGGACTGGACGTAAGTGAAGGTGCCGATGATGATCCGCCAGATGCTCTCGATCGTGTCGAGCGGCAGCAGGCCCGTGTGCCGTTGCACCAGCCGGCGCATCATTTCGGCTTCACGGCCTGGACGGAAGGCCGAGCCGCCGCCTTGACGGGCCTTGGTCGCGATCAGATTCTCGATGATCTCGCCGCGTTCGATCAGGAGCCGATGAACGCTTTCGTCGATCCGGTCGATGTTCTGGCGCAGAGCGTTGAGGTCTCGCGCGGCGCGCTCTTCGGCTTGGTCGGTCATTTTTCGTCTCGGGGTCGCGCTTCTCTTAATCGAGCCGGGACGCCGTGAACAGCCGCGGCCGCGGCTCGGCGGCTTGACTTTTCTCCCGGAGCGATGTTCTTCTTTCCGCACAGAATGTTCGACATATCGAACGTCGGCGGCGGATAACATTAAAGTGTCGATCAGCAGCGTACTGGAAGCAGACAACCCGACCAGTTGTATTGTGCGTTTCGGGTTGGAGCGGCCGCTCGTCATGGACGCAGGCGTATCGCTCGCCCCTCTAACCATCGCCTACCAAACCTATGGCGTCCTCAATGCCGACCGCTCCAACGCAATTCTGGTCTGCCACGCCCTGACCGGCGACCAGCATGTTTCCAACGCCCACCCCGTGACCGGCAAGCCTGGATGGTGGTCGGCGATGGTTGGTCCGGGCCGCCCGATCGATACCGATCGCTATTTCGTGATCTGCTCGAATGTCGTCGGCGGCTGCATGGGATCGACCGGCCCGGCCTCAACCAATCCCGAGACCGGCCAGCCCTGGGGCCTCGACCTTCCGGTCGTAACCGTTCGCGACATGGTCCAGGCGCAGGCCATGCTGATCGATCATCTGGGAATCGAGACGCTGTTTTGCGTCGCCGGCGGCTCGATGGGCGGCATGCAGGCGCTTCAGTGGGTGGCGAGCTTTCCGCAGCGCGTGTTTTCGGCTCTGCCGATTGCCACGGCCTCCAAGCATTCGGCGCAGAACATCGCCTTCCACGAGGTCGGGCGCCAGGCCGTGATGGCGGACCCGGACTGGCGCGCCGGCCGCTATGCGCAATTCGGCGTCCGGCCGACCAAGGGCCTGGCCGTCGCCCGCATGGCCGCGCATATCACTTATCTGTCCGAAGGCGCGCTGCAGCGGAAATTCGGCCGCAAGCTGCAGGACCGCGCCGCGCCGACCTTCTCTTTCGACGCCGATTTCCAGATCGAGAATTACCTGCGCTACCAGGGGTCGAGTTTCGTCGACCGGTTCGACGCTAATTCCTATCTCTACGTAACGCGCGCCTGCGATTATTTCGATCTCGCCGCGGATTATGGCGGGACGCTGGCGCGCGCTTTCGTCGGCGCCAAGACGCGCTTCTGCGTGGTTTCCTTCACATCGGACTGGCTCTACCCGACATCGGACGCGCGAACGATCGTGCATGCGCTCAATGCGGCGGCCCTGCCGGTCTCTTTCGTCGAGATCGAGACGGACAAGGGACACGACGCCTTTCTCCTGGACGAGCCGGACTTCATGGCGACGACCCGCGGCTTCCTCGAAGCGGCCGCCAACGCGCGCGGACTGTCGAGACAAGGCGCGACGGCAAAATGAGCGATCTCCCCCCGCAGGCGACTGGCCGCGTCGACCTTCTTCTCGTCGCCGACATGGTCGAGCCCGGCACGCGCGTGCTCGATGTCGGTTGCGGCGATGGAGCATTGCTCGAAATTCTGACGCGCGATCGCGGCGTCGACGGCCGCGGCATCGAGATATCGCAGGCCGGCGTCAACGGCTGCGTCGCGAAGGGCCTGTCCGTCGTGCAGGGCGACGCCGACACCGATCTCGTGAACTATCCGGACGATGCGTTCGACTACGTCATCCTTTCGCAGACGCTTCAGGCGACGCGCCATCCGCGGCAGGTGCTCGAGCGCATGCTGCGCATCGGCCGCCGCGCCATCGTGTCGTTTCCGAATTTCGGACACTGGCGCGTGCGGTCCGAGCTGATGTTCAAGGGCCGCATGCCACGCACCGAAGCGCTCAATTATGCGTGGTATGACACGCCCAACATCCACCTGTGCACGATCCGCGATTTCGTTCAGTTGGTGAACGAAATCGGCGCATCGATCGACCGCGCCGTCGCGCTCGACCGCTACGGCGCCAAGATGCGCGTGAACGCGCCCTGGTGGCTCTGGAACATGTTCGGCGAGCAGGCCGTCTTCCTGCTGCATCGCCGTCGCGACTGAGGCGAGTGGTCAGGCCTTTTGGGCCTTTGCGCGTTCGATAGCTTCGACGACGAGGGCCCGCGCGGCGTCGGCATCGCCCCAGCCGGCGAACTCGACCCACTTGCCGGGTTCCAGATCCTTGTAATGGCTGAAGAAGTGCTCGATCTGCTCGATCGTGATCGACGGCATATCGGTATAGTTCTGGATCTTGTCGTAGCGCTTGGTCAGCTTGGACGACGGCACCGCGACGATCTTCTCGTCGCCGCCGGCTTCGTCGCGCATGCGCAACACGCCGATCGGCCGCGCCGATATTACTGCGCCGGCGATGATCGGACGCGTATTGGCGACCAGCACGTCGCAGGGATCGCCGTCTTCGGACAGGGTGTGGGGGATGAAGCCGTAATTTCCGGGATAGCGCATCGGCGTGTACAGGAACCGATCGACGATCAGCGTTCCGGCCGCCTTGTCCATCTCGTACTTGATCGGCTCGCCGCCGATCGGCACCTCGATGATGACGTTGAAGTCGTGCGGCGGATTCGACCCGATCGGGATGGCGTCGAGGCGCATCGGAACTCCTGTTTCAGGAAAGATCGCGAACGGCGCGTCAGCGCGTCAGTTCGGCGCGAAGCCGAAAGCGACCCGCGCACGGGTATCGTTATCGAATCGCTCGGTCGCGCGCCAGACTTCGACGCCGCCCATGCTCTCGTAAAATCGTAGGGCCCGTTCATTGTCCGCAAGCGCCCATACGATCGTCGAAAGATATCCCTTGGCCGCCAGATCGCGCCGCGCGGCGACGAAGAGGCGGGAGCCGAAGCCCAGCCCCTGATACTCGGGCGCCAGGTAAAGCTCGAAAATCTCGCCGGCGTAGGGGATGGCCGCCACGCGGTTTCGACCGATGCTCGCATAACCAACGACGACGCCGTCGAATTCCAGCACGAGAATCCGCGACCCTCCGAGAATCGCCGAGCGCCACCAAGCGGGCCCGCGCCGATTGATCATGGATTCCAGAGATTTGCCCGGAATGACGCCATAATAGGCCTCACGCCATGCGGCGTCGTGCACAGACGCGATCGCGGAAGCGTCGGCGGGGCGCGCAGACCTGATCGAATGGAGCAGCTTGACCATCGTGCGATGTTAGGCGCACGCGGGCGTCATGTGCAACAATGCTCTTCATCGTCAGGAAAGCCGCGGGGGAGACGCGGCGCGCCGCGCAAGCTGCGGCTGAAATGGAGCGGGCGAAGGGATTCGAACCCTCGACCCCAACCTTGGCAAGGTTGTGCTCTACCCCTGAGCTACACCCGCATCCGTCGCCGACATCGTCGGCGCGGGCTATATGACGCAAAGATTCGAATAATGCAACAGTGTTGGCGGCAATGGTTGCGACCGGCTCTGTTGCAGCCTATCTCGTGACATTGTTCAATCGCCACGGGAAAATGGATCATGAACGCGGGATCAGCGGAGATGACGGAAAACGCCGGCGCGACCGAGACGTCCACCGCGACGTTCCGCGCGGACGTGCTGACCGCCTCCATGCAACGCGTCGTCCTCGTCGACTTCTGGGCGCCTTGGTGCGGGCCGTGCAAGCAGCTCGCGCCTATTCTGGAACGCGCCGTTTCGGCCGCCGGGGACAAGGCCCGGCTGGTCAAGATGAATATCGACGACCATCCGCAGATCGCCCAGCAGCTTGGCATCCAGTCGATTCCCGCGGTGATCGCCTTTCAGCGCGGCCAGCCAGTTGATGGTTTCGTCGGCGCCCTCCCCGAAAGCCAGATCGTCGCCTTTCTGGAACGACTCGTCGGACCTCTCGGGCCGGGAGGCGAGGCCCTCGCCCTGGCGGAAGAGGCGCTGGCGACCGGCGAGGCGGAGCGCGCTGTCGAACTGGCGGAAAAGGCCGTCGCCGATGAGCCGGAAAATCCCAAGGCGATAGGTCTCTATCTGCGCGCCATGCTGGCTTTGGGCGAAACCGATCGCGCCGCGGCCATTTTCGCCGCCCTGCCCGAAAATATTCGCGCTGACGCGGCGCTGAAGCAGGTCGCCACGATGCTGGAAGTCGCATCCCAGTCGGAAGCGGTCGGGGATGTCGTCACGCTCCGGCGCAAGGTCATGGAGGCGCCGGACGACTTGCAGGCGCAATTCGATCTGGCGCTGGCGCTGAATGGAGCCGGGAGCCGCGATGACGCCGCTGACGCGCTGCTCGCCATCATCAAGCGCGATCGCGACTGGAACGAGGACGGCGCGCGCAAGCAATTGCTACAATTCTTCGAGGTCTGGGGACCGATCGACCCGGCGACCAAGGCCGCGCGTCGAAAACTCTCGGCCATGCTCTTTTCCTGAGATCGCCAGCCACGGCGGACGTTGATGAACCGGCCTTATCTCGATATCAGCGAATTGCCGGCCGAATTGCCGATCTTTCCGCTTGCCGGCTGCCTGCTCCTGCCGCGCGGGGAATTGCCGCTGAACATTTTTGAGCCACGTTATCTCGCCATGATCGACGCGACTTTGGCCGGCAAACGGCTGATCGGAATGATTCAGCCGCGCCCCGACGCCGCCAGCGACAGGAATCCGGCGCTTTGCGCCGTGGGATGCGCCGGCAAGATCACGCGCTTCGCGGAAACCGGCGACGGCCGCTACGTCATTGCGCTCGAGGGCGTATGCCGGTTCCATGTCGTGCAGGAAACGACGCGCGATACCCCGTTTCGGTTGTTCGACGTTAGTTACCAAGGCTTCGCGAGGGATTTGCAGGGCCCCGATTCTGAACGCGTGGATCGCGACGCAGTATTGAACGCGCTGCGCGCCTTTGCCGAACGCAATTCGATCTCTGTCGATTGGGAATCCGTTGCAAAGGCGTCCGACGAGGAACTCGTCAATTCCCTGTCGATGATGAGCCCGTTCGGCATCAAGGAAAAGCAGGCTCTCCTCGAGGCCGATAATCTGCGCGCGCGAGGCGAAGTTCTGGTCGCGATTGCCGAGATGGAACTGGCAGGCGATGGAGCAGGTCGGCCGTCGCTGCACTGAAGGAACGATGTAGCGATGGCGGATTCAGGCAGCATTCCCGCGGGACGAGGAGCGGATGACGAAACCTCGCGGATCGACTCGCGTTTGCTTGAAATTCTCGTCTGTCCGCTGACGCGGGCCACGCTGGAATACGACCCGCAGCGAAACGAACTGATCTCGCGCTCTGCAAAGCTCGCTTTTCCAATTCGGGACGGGATTCCGATTATGCTCGTCGATGAAGCACGCGCTCTATCGTAAGATGAATATATAGGCAATAAGATTATAATTTAATCACAACGTCGCTTGCTTTTGCGACAGAACGCCATTCTGATCGGCTCGCTTCGCTAATCTGATCGAAATCTAGGCACATGAAACATTTTCCCCGCAGCGCCGGCCTCCTGACGGGAGGCGCATTATTGGGCGTCGCATATCCGGCTCATGCCGCCGAGACATCCTCGATCAGCGCCGCCGATACGGGTTTCATGATCGCCGCGACGGCGCTCGTCCTGATGATGACGATTCCGGGTCTCGCCATGTTCTACGCAGGCATGGTCCGCAAAAAGAACGTGCTCGCGACCATGGCGCAAAGCTTTTCGGCGACGGCGCTCGTCTCGATCCTGTGGTTCGCCTTCGGCTACACGCTGACCTTTCATGGCGAAGGTCGCTGGATTGGCGAATTCGGCCGTTCCTTTTTTGCAGGCGTCGGGCTGGAATCCGTGAGCCCCTTCGCCAGGACCATTCCGGAACTGCTGTTTGCCGCTTACCAGATGACCTTTGCGGTGATCACCTGCGCGCTCGTCGCCGGCGCTGTGGCGGATCGGCTGAAATTCTCGGCTTTCCTCCTGTTCAGCGTCTTCTGGATGTTTCTCGTCTACGTGCCCTCCGCCCACTGGGTCTGGGGCGGCGGATTCCTTGCGCAAATGGGCGTTATCGACTTCGCCGGCGGCACGGTCGTCCATATAAACGCCGGCGTCGCCGGCCTCCTGGCCGCTTTGACGATGGGCGCCCGTCAGGGCTACGGCAAAGAAAACCTCGCGCCATTCGACCTCTCGATGGCGGTGATCGGTACAGGACTCCTCTGGGTCGGCTGGTTCGGCTTCAATGGCGGCTCGGCGCTTGGCGCCGGATCTCGCGCCGTTTTTGCGATCGTCGCGACGCATCTGGCGGCGAGCGCAGGCGCGATCGTCTGGAGCGCCCTCGAATGGGCCGAACGCGGCAAACCCTCTGTGCTCGGCCTGATCTCGGGCGCGGTCGCCGGGCTCGGCACAATCACGCCGGCCTCTGGCTATGTGTTGCCCTGGCATGGCGTCCTGATCGGCTGCATCGCCGGCACCGTCTGCTACTATTTCTGCACGCGCGTCAAAGTTCGCTTCAAATATGACGATTCGCTCGACGTCTTCGGCGTCCACGGCGTCGGCGGCATTGTCGGCACGCTGATGGCCGGCGTCTTCGCGACCGCCTCGGTCAGCGCCACGGCGACGGAAGCCGGCGTATCGGGATTGCTGGAAGGATCCGTCCGACAGGTGCTGGTTCAGGCGGCCGGCGTCGCAATCGTCACGATCTGGTGTCTCATCGGCACCTGGCTCTCGCTCAAGGCGGCGGACCTCCTCGTTGGCCTGCGCACCGAATCGGACGACGAACGCATGGGTCTCGACCTTGCCTTGCATGGCGAGGCGCTTCATCAATAGCGCCGTCCGCCTCCGTCCGGCGGACATTCGGGGCGGCTGTTGAATGAGCGCGATTGACGATCTCCTGCAAATTCTCGATCTGGAGCGGATCGAGCACAACATCTATCGCGGCCGTAGCCCGCAGGTCGGATGGCAGCGCGTCTTCGGCGGGCTGGTGATTTCGCAGGCGCTTGTCGCCGCCGCGCGAACGGTGAACGACCGGCCGCCACACTCCCTGCACGGCTACTTCATCCTGCCGGGCGATCCGACGGTGCCGATCGTCTATGAAGTCGACCGCATTCGGGACGGCAAAAGCTTCGCCACGCGCAATTGCGTCGCGATTCAGCATGGGCGCGCGATTTTTTCGCTGTCGGCGTCCTTTCAGATTGAAGAGGACGGCCTCGAACACGCCGTCTCGATGCCTCAGGTGACTCAACCGGAGGAACTGCCTTCCGAAGCCGAACTGAAAGCCAGCTTCACCGACGCGACGCCGGAACCCATTCGGCGCTTCTTCGATCAGCCGCGCCCGATCGAGAGTCGTCCGGTTGATCGGAACCGCTACAAGCCGCGCGCCGGCGTGCCGGGCGAGCCCGTGCAATATGTCTGGTTCCGCGCTTCGGGCGCCTTGCCCGACGATCCCGCGGTCCACCGGGCGGTTCTCGCCTATCTCTCGGACATGACGCTTCTGGACACGGCTCTGATCGCGCACGGGCGGTCTGCGTTCCAAAGCGACATGCAGGTCGCCAGTCTCGATCACGCGCTGTGGTTCCACCGGCCCTTCCGCGCCGATGACTGGCTGCTCTACGCCCAGGACAGCCCGTCCAGCTCGGGCGCGCGTGGGTTGACGCGCGGTTCCATCTTTACGCGCGACGGACGGCTGGTGGCCTCGGTCGCGCAGGAAGGTCTGATCCGCCCACGCGACGTCTGAGGCGGTAAGAAACAGGCAAGGTTAAGCGCTCCTTAACTCGGGTTTCCTAGTCTGCGGCGGGTGGCCAGGCGGCCGCTTGTTTCGAACCGGCGTCGGAAATCTATGCGCAACGCGGGCTATTCGGCCTTTGTCAGCAGCTTCCCGGCGAACGCCCGGCATTTTTTGTCGCGGCGGCTCGCTGAATTTGCTGGCGTCATCCTGATCGTGGCCGTCATTCTCACGGGCCTCGCGCTGGCGACGTGGTCGACCCGCGACCCCAGCCTCAATCACGCGACCGACGGCCCGATTCGCAATCTGCTGGGCCTGCGCGGCGCCATCGTTGCGGACCTCCTGACCCAGATTCTTGGCATTGCATCCATCGCGCTGCTCGCGCCTGCGGCGCTTCTTGGCTGGCGTCTCGTCGTCGACCACGGTTTCGATCGGCCGAAGTCCCGGATAGCCCTCTGGTTGCTCGGCGCGCTGAGCGCCGCCTCGGTCGCCTCGATGCTGCCGCCGCCCGGTCGCTGGCCTCTGCCGACCGGACTTGGCGGCATGATCGGCGACGGTATCGCGGCGCTGGCGCGATGGGCGACCGGCGGTCTTCGAATCGGCATGATCGCCGCAACGATCGCGCTCGCTGCAAGTGCGATCCTCTGCCTGTCTGCCGCCTGTGGCGGGCTTCGATTGAAAGAGCAGGACGATGCTTCTCTTGCGCCGCCGGCGCGCAAGGCCAAGCGCGACGCCGAACGCATCGATCACGACGACGAACCCGGAACGGCCCTGATCTCGCTGGGCGCCGCCTTGCATGGCCTTTTTGCGCTCAAGAGCGCCGCGTTGCGTCGCCTTGACGGCCTGAGACGCCTGCGGCGCAACGACGGCGAGGCGCTTGCGTCGATCGCGACGCCGATCCGGCGCGATCGGGTGGAGCCGAGCTTCGAAGCAGGCGCGACGGAGGCAGAGTGGAAACCTGCGCTCCGGCCGATCGCGGAAGCCACTCCGGCTGACGGGACGATTGCCGCAACTGTCGCCGTAGCGAAGCAGGTGGGGCCGCTGAAGCCGGGCCGCCGGGCCAGCAAGGAGGCGCAGCCGGGCCTCTTCGACCAGCAGCGTTATCACCTTCCCGCGCTCGGCCTGCTCGCCGAGCCGCGCAAGGCCGCCCGCCGCATATCCGAGGATTCGCTGGCGCAGAACGCCCGCCTGCTCGAAGGCGTCCTGGACGATTTCGGAGTGAAGGGGGAGATCGTGAACGTTCGGCCGGGTCCGGTGGTGACCTTGTACGAGCTCGAGCCCGCGCCGGGGGTGAAGTCGAGCCGGGTCATTGGGCTGGCCGACGACATCGCCCGCTCCATGTCGGCCATCTCCGCCCGCGTCGCCGTCGTCCAGGGCCGCAACGCCATCGGCGTCGAACTCCCCAACCAGGACCGCGAGACCGTCTACCTGCGCGAGCTGCTCGCCTCCGCCGATTTCGAGGGCTCAAAACACCGTCTCGCCATCGCGCTCGGCAAGACCATCGGCGGCGAGCCCGTCATCGTCGATCTCGCCCGCATGCCCCACC